>NZ_FMCI01000314.1 GCF_900091845.1 Streptomyces sp. SolWspMP-5a-2 | reverse complement strand
GGTGTCCGGCGCGCCGCCGCCGTCGTGTCGGCGGGCTCGGTGGTCGCGGCGGCCGCGGGGGCGTTCGCGGTGGCGTACGGGCTGCACGAGTACGTGGAGTACGCGGCGCGGCAGTTGATCGGCGCGCCCTCGGGCTGCTCGGTGTTCTGGGACTGGCTCGGCGCGCTGTCCGGCTGACGGCGGGTCGGCCGGGCGCCGCAGGTCAGGCCGTGGCCGGGGAGTCCTGCCGCCGGAGTCCCGCGAGCGCGGCGTCGAAGCGGCGCAGCAGCAGGAGCGCGGTGGCGGCGAGCCCGGTGAGCAGCCCGAGCCAGATGCCCACGGTGTCCAGGCGCAGCACGTGGGCGAGCAGCCAGGAGACCGGCAGCCCGACGGCCCAGTACCCGATCAGCGTGATGCGGAAGCCGCTCCTGGTGTCGTCGAGGCCGCGCAGCAGACCGATGCCGATGTTCTGGGCGCAGTCGAAGAACTGCAGGAACGCGGTGACGGTGAGCAGGTGGGTGGCGATGGTCAGGGCGCGGTCGGACCCGGTGTCGAGGAACGGCGCCAGCACGAGCCGGGGGAGCGTCAGATAGACGCAGCCGACGACGGTCATCACGGCGGCGGCGCAGGCCAGGGTGGTGTTCCTGATGCGGCGGGCACCGTCGTGGTGGCCGAGGGCGCGTTCACGGCTGACGTGGATGGACGCGGCGTGCGAGAGGCCCACGGCGACCTGGAAGACGATGTAGACGAGCTGGTTGACGGCGGTGTGCGCGGCGAGGGCGTCCGGCCCGAAGGAGCCCGCCATCAGCGCGGTGACGGAGAAGAAGCCCGCCTCCGAGCCGTAGGTGGCCGCGATCGGGACGCCGAGGCCGAGGAGCCGTCGCACGGTCGCCGGGTCGGCGCGGGTGAGGTCGAGGCGAAGGAGCGGGGCCAGCGTGCCGTCCCGCTTCGCGGTGAGGTACAGGGCGAGGCAGGACAGCAGGTGGACGGTGGAGGTGGCGATGCCGATACCCGTCAGCCCGAGGCGGGGCAGTGCGAAGGTGCCGTGGACGAGGATCCAGTTCAGTCCGGCGTTGACGGCGATCGAGGCGAGGGTGATCCGCAGCAGCGCCTGGGGGCGCCGCATGCCGACCGTGAACTGGCGGATCGCCTGGAACCAGAGGCAGGGCAGCAGCCCGGGGGCCAGCGCGTACAGCATGGTCCGGGTGAGGTCCACGACGGCGGAGTCCTGGCCGAGCAGCGGCAGGAGCTGCCCGACGAGGACCATCAGCAGCGCGCCGCCGACCCCGGCCAGGGTCGCCACCGCGAGACCGGCGCGGACGATGCCCCGGACCTCGTCGTGCGCCGCCTCCCCGGTGTCCCCGCCGCTCTGGTCCGCGTGCGGGTCGGCGGGTTCGGCAAGGGCGGCCGCGGCGGCGACCCGGTTGCCGACGGAGGTGACGAGGCCGACGCCCATCGTGCGGATCTGGTTGAAGACGACGATGGCGAGGCCGCCTGCGGCGAGTTCGGTGGTGCCCAGCAGCCCCATCATCACCGTGTCGGTGGTCGTGAGGGCGACCTGCGCGAGCTGGGTGAGGACGAGCGGGACGGCGAGGGCGCCGAGCGCGCGGCTGTCGCGGAGGAGGGTGGTCGGCATCGGGGTCACCGGTTCCCGCGGAGCTTGGTGAGGCGGTCCTCGACCTCGCGCTCGGTCGCGGGGCTGAGCAGTCCGTGGCGGCGCATCCAGTCGTCGTCGAAGACGGTGTCCAGGTACTTCTCGCCGCCGTCGTTGAGGAGGGCGACCATCGTGCTGCCCGGCGGGAGGGCGGGCAGGCGGGTCAGGGCCGCGTGCACGACCCCTCCGGCGGAGCCGCCGATGAGCAGCCCGGTCCTGGCGACGGCGCGGCAGGTGGCGAAGGCCGCGACATCGCCCACCTTGACGCCCTCGTCGATGAGGTCGAAGTCGACGAGGGCGCCGATCTCCGCGCCCTCGGGGGTTCCGGTGCCGGACTGGTGGTAGTCGTGGGCGGGCCCGCCGAAGGCGATCGATCCCTCGGGCTCGACCCCGATGACGGTGAGGTCGCCGATGAGCCTGCGGAGTTCGCGGCCGGTGCCGCACAGGCAGCCGCCGGTGCCGACCGCACCGACGAGGACGTCGAGGCGGCCGTCGAGCGCTTCGGCGATCTCGTGGGCGACGGGGAGGTAACCGACGCCGTTGGCGGGGTTGTTGTGCTGTTCGGTGAAGACGGTGTTGTCCGCGCCGCGGGCCATGGCCTCGGCCTGTTCCTCGCGGGCCGCGGTGTGCAGCGCCCCGCCCGGCATGTCGTCGTCGACGTAGACGAGTTCGGCGCCCAGGGCCCTCATCGCGCGCAGTTTGTCGGCGGCGGCGTGGTGGTCGACGACGGCGGTGAAGGTGTAGCCGCGCTCGGCGGCGATGACGCAGAGGCCGAGGCCGGTGTTGCCCGAGGTGGACTCGACGATCCGGCCGCCGGCGCGCAGTTCGCCCCCGGACTCGGCGGCGTCGACCATGGCGCGGGCCATGCGGATCTTCGCGGTGCCGGTGGGGTTGAACATCTCCAGCTTCAGCAGCAGGCGGCTGCCGGTCTCGGTGACGGCCAGTTCCAGCAGGGGGGTGCGGCCGATCAGGTCGGACACGCGGGTGACGACGGCGGGCCGCTGAAGGGCTCCGGGCATCAGGGGACTCCTGTGACGGGAAGGGAGCTGGGGGAGGGGAGTTGCGGGGGGAGCGTTGTGGGAGCGCGTCAGGTGAAGTGGCGGTCGAGGCGCCAGCGCGGCCTGACCTGTTCCGTACGGTCGACGACGACCTTGGGCGGCAGCGGCAGATCGTGGAAGGGGGACTCGTTGGAGTCCATCTGGTACCCGGCCGTGTTCGGGTAGAGCAGCAGGTCCCCGGCGCGCGGCGGGTGCGGGAAGGCGATCCTGCGCCAGGTGAGCATGTCCGACTCCAGGCAGGTCGCGGCGCCCACGCTGGCCGGGAACACCCCGGTGGGCGCGTCCGGTCGCGCCGGGACCAGGCGCGGGTCGGGCAGGTACTCGCTGTTGAACCACTGCTCGGACAGGCTCAGGCTGGTGCCGTCGACGGTGAGGAGCCGGTGGCCGTCGCGCTCCTTGACGCCCTGGATCCGGAAGACGGTGGCACCGGCCCGGTCGAGGAGGGTGCGTCCGGGTTCCAGGAGCAGTGCGATCCCGGCCTCCCGCAGCAGTTCGGCGACGGTCGAGGCGCGGTCGGCGGGACGGGTCGCGAGCAGCGCGGTCAGCGCGGCGGCACCGGCGACGGGCGAGTGGTAGGGGTAGAAGTCACCGGCTTCGAACCTCTTTCCGGCGTGGTAGTGGTCGGGTCGCTGGGTCTCCAGGAAGGCGTGCCAGCTCGCGGCGTCGGTGTAACTGACGGGCAGGCCACCGCCGATGGAGATCCGGTCCGCCGGGAGTCCGGCCTCCCGGGCCCTTCGGCACCGTTCGACCAGACGCGCGGTGAGGTCGGCGCGGGGCTGGAGGGCGTAGCCGGACAGATGGAAGCTGAAGCCCTCCGTCCGGATCGCCTCCCCGGCCGCGCGGCAGCGGGCCAGCGCGGTGTCCAGTTCGCCGTCGTCCATGCCGAACCGCGAGTGCGGCTGGGTGCCGGGCAGCACGCGCAGCAGCACCCGGGCGGGACGGGCCGTGGCCGAGCGGGCCAGGGAGATGACCCGGTCGAGTTCGTCGAGGGCGTCCACGGCGACGGTCGCGCCGTGCGCGAGGGCCAGGCGCAGCAGGACGGGGTCCTTGGCGGGACCGGTCACCATGAGGTGCTCGCCGCGCACCCCGTGGCCGAGGGCCTCGCGGAGTTCGGCGGCGGAGGCGACGTCCACGCCCGCGCCCGCCGCCGCGGCGCGTTCGACGAAGACGGCGGCCTTGTTGGCCTTCTTCGCGTAGTGCACGAACCCCGGGACGCGCGCGTCCGCGAGGGCGGCACGGAACGCGGCGAGGTTGGCGGTGAAGGCGTCGGGGAGCAGGAAGTGGAACGGGCCGCCCAGCGCGTGGGACAGCTCGGCGGCGAGTCCGCAGGCCACGATCCGGTCCGTCGCCGGGTCGGGCAGGGCGGGCAGCGCGGGCCAGCGGGCGGTGGCTACCTCCACAGCGCCACCTCCGTGCCCAGGCCCTGCGCGGCGGCGAGTTGGGCGAAGCGGTGCCCGAGGGCGATGTCGGTGACGACCAGGCCGCTGTTGTAGGCGAAGACGCGCTGCCCGTCGGCGGTGCGGACCTCCGACGCGCCGGAGAGGACGGCCGGCAGCTCCAGGTCGACCGGGGGCAGCGCGCCGTCGGCGTCGGCCAGGTCGGTCCCGGTGACCCGCATCTGCGCCTCGCTGGTGGCGACGACCCGGTCGGCGCGGTGCAGCGTGGAGGGTGCCAGGCCGTGTCCGACCAGGATCGTGGTGGCGTCGGGCCCGAGCCAGTCGGCCTCGACGGCGGCGGTGGTGTGGGCCCCCGCGGTCGCGACGACGACGTCGGCTTCCTTCGCCGCGGTCCGCAGATCGCCGACCACCTCCACGTCACGGCCGGGGAAGTGGCGGGCGAGTTCGGCGTGGACGGCGGCGACGCCGTCGGGGTGGGTGCCCGACAGCAGCAGCCGGTCCAGCGCGGGCAGGGTGGTCAGCAGGAACGGCAGGGCGAGACGGCCCTGGGTGCCGGTGCCGATGAGCAGCGCGGTCGACGCGCCGGGCGCGGCGCACTCGCGGGCCAGCAGCGCGGAGACGGCCGGGGTGCGCAGGGAGCCGACGCGCGAGCAGTCCATCATCGCGACCGGCAGCCCGGTGACGTCGTCGTAGAGGGTGAGGGTCGTGTAGTAGTGCTGCCGGTCGCGGCTCTCGCGCAGCCCGTGCTTGTACGACGTCTTGGTCGCGACGACGTCGCGGTCGCCGTCGCGGCCGAGCATCGCGTAGGCGACGGAGTGGCCGTCGGCGGGCTTGACGGTGAGCTTGCGCGGGTTGTCCGACCTGCCCGCGGCCAGCGTGCGGTACGCCTGCTCGACGGTGTCGACGACGTCGGTCAGGGAGATGTCGAGACCGGCGAGGTCGCTGGTGGACAGTACACGCAGGGTGGTGTCGTCGCGGTCCATGGAGGCGCCTTTCGCGAGGAGGGGGAGCGGGTCGTTCACACGGGCCAGGCGGTGAGCGCCGCCTGCCCGTAGCCGTGTTCGCCGCGTTCGGCCGCGGGGCGGGTGGGGCGGCCGGTGACCCGGGCGGAGGCGCGCTTGAGCCAGCGGTCGGTGCCGTCGTAGCGGGCCGTGAAGGGGACCCGCCCGTGGACGACGACGTCGTTGTCCACGACCAGGACGTCACCGGGTTCCAGACTCACCGCGACGGAGACACGGGCCAGTTCGGCGCCGAGCCGCCCGTACGCCTCCCGCCACCCGGCGTCGGCCCCGTCCAGCGGGGTGTAGGCGGGGTCGAAGCGCAGGGTCAGCCCGTCGGGTGCGGCGAACAGGGTCGGCACCGGGTCGGGGCGCCCGGCGAAGCGCCGGGCCTCCTCGTAGGCGTCGTCGGGCAGGATCGGCGCGACCGGCCGCCTGAGCCGCTCCACGTCGGCCGGGTCCAGGGCGGTGCGGCGGACGCTGGCCGCGGTGGTGGCGACGCGGTCGTGGTTGCGCATGCAGCACAGCAGCAGCAGGTGGGCGCGGCCGGGATGGAAGGCGTCCTCGGTGTGCGGGGTGAGCAGCACCTCGCTGGAGGCGCCGGTCTGTTCGCTCTCGTGTCCGGGCGAGGGGACGATGTTGTGGACGAACCGGCCGTCCTGCTGGCCGTCCCACGCGATCGGGGTGCCCATCAGGGCCGAGACCAGCAGCAGCGTCACGTCCCACAGGGCGCCCGCGTCGCCCGCGTCCGACCAGTGGCCGGGGGTGGGGCCGAGTTCGCGGTCGTCGAGGCGCAGGCCGCGCAGGACGAACAGGCCGTCGTCGGTGTCCACCGGGCGCAGCGCGTGCCGTACGGCGTCGGGGAGCCGGTCGCACGCGCCGGGCAGCGCGGTGAGCAGGGCGGGCGAGACGGCCGAGGCGTGGTCGGCCAGGAGTCCGGCCGCGAGGGAGGTCAGCGCGGCCGCTGCGGCGTCGTCGAGAGGGCGTACCGGGGCAGGGCAGGTGGGCACGGTGGCACCTTCCGGGGCAGGGCGGAGCGGAGCGCGGGCATGCGGCATCGCCGCACCGGCTCACGGGCGTGGGGAGGGGGGAACGGTCGTGCGGCGCAGGGCTCGTGGCGCCGCCCGACACCAGGGAACGTAACAACGCCGACTCGGTGAGGCAACCCTAACTCCCACGTTCGACTACATCAACGTAGTCTGATTTCGGGACGTTCCGCACGTGTCTGACAGCCCGTCAAATACCTTTCTGAGCAGGCACGTTGAGGAGTCCGGCGAACGTTCTCGTGATCGTTCGGGGGAGCGGAGGTGGCTTGCGGAGTCCGACTCGATTCGGTTAGGTGACCCTAAGAAAGACCAGTGCCTACCTGAGACGAGGACAGACGTGGGCGTCACCAGACGACAGCTGCTGCGGGCCGGAACCGGCGTGTCCGCGGCCGGACTTCTCGCGGCCTGCGGCGGCGGCAGCGACGGCTCCGGGGCGACCGCGGGGTCCGGCGGAGCCGACCGGCCCCGCACCGGTGGCACGCTGCGCGTCGGCGCCCTCGGACACGGCAGCGCCATCACCCGCGACCCGCACGGCACCCAGGCCAACGAGAGCGACTACCTGATCCTCGCCCTCGTCTTCGACACCCTCACCGTCCCCGGCGCCGCCAAGAACACCGCGCCCCGGCTCGCCGCGTCCTGGGAGTCGTCACAGGACCTGCGGACCTGGACCTTCCGCATCGCCGAGGGAGCCGTGTTCCACGACGGCACCCCGGTGACCGCCGAGGACGTGGTGTGGTCGCTGCAGCGGCTGCGCCGCACCCCCTCGGGCGCCGCCCGCCTGCCCGGCATCCAGGTCGGCAACATCAGCGCCCGCGACGACGGCACGGTCGTGGTCGTCTCCGACTACGCCAACGCGGACTTCCCCCTGATGACCCGCTTCTCCTCCTTCGTCCTGAAGAAGGGCACCAGCGACGCCGACATCGCCCGAGCGCCCGGCACCGGGCCCTTCACGCTCGACTGGTTCCGCGGCGGCAACGCCCGCCTGGTCCGCAACGACCGGTGGTACGGACCCGCGGTGCACCTCGACGCCATCGAGGTCACCATGTTCGAGACCCCGCAGGCGATGGCGAACGCCCTGCTCGCCGGTCAGATCGACCTCGCCTCCAACGCCGGCGCGGTCGCCGCCCGCACCGCCCGGTCCCGCGCCGACGTCCAGGTCCTGCGCCGCCCCGACGACATGGCGATGCCCATCGTCATGCGGACGGCGGCGGACAGTCCCTTCGCCGACCGGCGGGTCCGCGAGGCGATACGCCTGGTCGTCGACCGCGAGGCCATGGTGAAGCAGGTCCTGTCCGGCTACGGCACCGTCGCCAACGACATCCTCGGCACCGGCGACCCGCGCTACGCCAAGGACATCCCGCAGCGCGGGCGCGATCTCGTCCGGGCCCGGAAGCTCCTGCGCGACGCCGGGTTCGACCTCTCCAGGACCTACGAACTCGTCACCACCGAGGACATATCCGGCCTCGCCGAGTCCGCGACCCTCTTCGCCGACCAGGCCCGCGAGGCCGGGATCAAGGTCGAGGTCGTCAAGCAGGAGTCCGGCGCGTTCTGGGACCGGACCTGGAAGTCCGGCGACTTCTACACCAGTTACTGGGGCACCAACGACTCGGTGGTCTTCTTCGCCTCCAAGACGATGGTGAGCGAGGCGGGCCAGAACGAGGCCGCCTGGCACGACACCGGGTTCGACGCCGCCTACCGCGAGGTCATCGGCTCCGACGACCCGAAGCGCCGGGCCGCCGCGCTGACCGCACTCCAGCGGATCGAGCACGACCGCTCCGGCTACCTGCTGTGGGGCATGGCCGACGGCATCGACCTCGCCGCGTCCAAGGTGCGCAACCTGCCCAAGCTCCCCGGCTACGGCCGGGTGCAGCTCGAAGGCGTGTGGCTGCGGTGACACCGACGGCCGCGACCCGACGGGCGCCCGCCCCGGCGGCGGGCACCGCGCACCGGATCACCGCGACCGCCCTGCGGATCGCGGGAGTCGTCGCCCGCCGCGCCCTCCTGCTCGTCGTGCTGCTCGCCGTCGTCTTCGCGGCCGTCGAACTGCTGCCGGGCGACGCCGCCGACGCCGCGTCCGAGCGCGGGGAGAGCGCCGCCGACCTCGCCGCGCGGCGTCACCTGCTGGGGCTCGACCGGCCGCTGTGGGAGCGGTTCGCCGACTGGATGACCGCCCTGCCCGCCGGGGACCTCGGCACCTCAGCCCAGGGGCAGAAGGTCACCGACCTGCTCGCCGACCCGCTGCCCAACACCCTCGTCCTCGCCGCCAGCGCGTTCGTGATCACCGTGGTGTCGTCCCTGCTCCTGGGCTGCTGGGCCGCCTCGAAGCCCGGCGGCCGGGGGGACCGGATCGTCTCCCACCTGTCGACCGCCGCCTTCGCCGTGCCCGAGTTCGTCGTCTCGGTCTCCCTGCTGCTGGTGCTGTCCCTGTGGACCGGCTGGCTGCCCGCCGCCACCGTGACCGGGGGCGACGGACGCCCCGCCACCTGGACCATGCTGATCATGCCGGTGCTCGCCCTGGCCGTCCCGCAGACCGGCTGGAACACCCGCGTCGTGCGCGGCGCCCTGGCCGACCAGGCGTCCGCACCGCACGTCGAGGCCGCCCACCTCGACGGCCTGCCCCCGCACGTCGTCCTGCTGCGCCACCAACTGCCCGGCGCGGTCCCCGCCGTCGCCACCGGCCTCGCGACCTCCACCGGCCTGCTCTTCGGCGGGGCCGTCGTGGTGGAGACCCTGTTCAACTACCCCGGCGTCGGCAGCGTCCTCGCCGGCGCGGTCGCCGCCCGCGACACCCCCCTGATCGCCGGGGTCGTCATGTCCGCCGGAGCCGTCATCAGCGCCGTGCTGCTGGCCGCCGACCTCGTCCGCCACGCCACCCTGGGAGCCCGCGCATGACCGCCGCACCGCCCGCGGCCACGTACCGCCCGGCCCGCGGGGCGCGCAGACGGACCGTCACGCTCGTGGCCGTCGCCGCCCTGCCGCCGCTGCTGTCGCTCGCCGGGCCGCTGATCGCCCCGCACCGCCTTGGCACCCCCGTCACCTCGCCGTTCGCCACCCCCGGTGACGGCGCCGTACTGGGCGGGGACCTGCTCGGCCGCGACGTCCTCAGCCGGGTCCTGCACGGCGGCACCCCCCTGATCCTCGGCGCGCTCCTCGTCGCCACCGTCACCACCGCCGCCGCCACCCTGACCGGGAGCCTCGCCGTGCTGCGCCCTCGGGTGGGGCGCGCCGTCGAACGCGCCGCGGACGTCGCGATCCTGCTGCCGCCCCTGCTGGGCATCATGCTCATCGCCCTCGCCTGGCCCGGCGGCGGACGCTGGGCCGTCATCGCCGCCGCCGTCGTCCTCGGCACCCCCTACGCGGTGCGCGTCGTCGCCGCCTCGGCGGCACCGCTCGCCACCGCGGGCTGGGTCGAAGCGGCCCTCGGGCGCGGCGAGTCCACCGCGTACATCGCGCTGCGCGAGATCCTGCCCAACCTCCGCGCCACCGTCCTCACCCTCTTCGGACTCCGCTTCGTCGAGGCCGTCTACGTCATCTCCATGGCCGGATTCCTCCAGATCGGACCCCAACCACCCGCCTCGGACTGGTCGTTGATGGTCCGGGAGAACGCCCCCGGCGTCCTCCTCAACCCCTGGGCCGTCATCGCCCCCGGCCTGGCCATCGCCCTGCTCGCCGTCACCGTCAACCTGGTCACGCTCTCCCTGGCCCCCGACACCACCGCGAAGGCGGTCCACCGCGCATGAGCGACCCCGCCCCCGCGCCCACCCGGGCCCCCGGCTCCCGCGCGCCCGTCGTCACCGCGACCGGCCTCGAAGTACGCCTGCCGGACGGCTCCGTCCTGCTGCCCGCCACGACGGTCCGGATCCACGCCGGGCAGGTCACCGCCCTCATGGGCGCCTCCGGGTCGGGCAAGACCACCCTGCTGCGCGCGCTCGTCGGCCACCTCCCGGCGGGCGCCACCGCCACCGGCGCCCTCGACGTGCTCGGCCGCACACCGCACCTGCTGCCCGCCGGGGAACTGCGCGCCCTGCGCCGCACCGCCGTCGCCCTCGTCGGCCAGGACCCCGGCTCGGCCCTCGACCCGCGCATGACCGTACGCCGCCTGGTCGCCGAACTCGCCCCCGAATCAGGCGAGAAGGCCGTCCTCGACCTGCTCGCCGAGTGCCGTCTGCCCGTGGACACCGGCATCGCCGGGCGCAGACCCACCGCCCTCTCCGGCGGCCAGCAGCGCCGCGTCGCGCTCGCCCGAGCGCTGGCCCGCGCCCCGAGGATCCTGCTCCTGGACGAGCCCACCGCGGGCCTCGACACCACCGTGCGCGACGAGATCGCCCACCTGCTGCGCCACCTCGCGGACCGCCGCGACCTCGCCGTCGTCGTCGCCACCCACGACCCCCACCTCGCGCGCACCTGCGCGGACCACATCGTCCGGCTCACCCCGGAGCCCGCCGCCGTCCCCCGCGTCCGCGCGACCGCGCGCGCCGTCCCGGCCACCGCGGCGGACCGCGGCCCGGCCGCGCCCGGCCTCACCGCACAGGTGCGCGACGCCTTCTTCCCTGGCGACCGGAGACGACAACCCGTCCTGCGCGACGTCGAGTTCAGCGCCCCGCCCGGCACCGCCACCGCCCTCGTCGGGCCCTCCGGATCGGGCAAGACCACCCTGCTGCGCGTCCTGGCCGGACTCCACCCGGCGCACACCGGCCGCCTCGCCCTCGACGGCCGCCCGCTGGCCGCCCGCGTCCAGCGCCGCACCCGGGAACAGCAGCGCCGCGTCCAGCTCGTCCCGCAGAACCCGCTGGCCGCGCTCAACCCCCGCCGCACCGTGGGCCGGCAGCTCGCCCGCCCCCTGCGCCTGCGCCCCGGCCAGGCCGGGAGCGGCCACCCGGAGCGGGTCGCCGAACTCCTCGCCCGGGTCGGTCTCCCCGCCGACCACGCCGACCGCTACCCCGCGCAGCTGTCGGGCGGAGAGCGCCAACGCGTCTCCATCGCCCGAGCCCTGGCCGCCGGACCCGACGTGCTGCTCTGCGACGAGGTCACCTCCGCCCTCGACACCGAGACCGCCGAGGGCATCATGGACCTCCTCACCCGCCTGCGCGCCGAGCACCGGATGTCCCTGGTCGTCGTCTCCCACGAACCCGACCTGGTCGCCCGCCACACCGACACGGTCCACGTCCTGGACGACGGCCGTTTCCTGCGCGGCGGACCCGGCGCCCTCCTCGGGCACCCCGGCGGCGAGGCCCCGCGCTGACCCCCGGCGGGGTCAGGGGGCCCGCGGGGTGCCGTCTTCCGGGGATGCGGCGTGGAGCAGTTCGAGGACACGTTCCTCGTAGCGGACGCGGCACGGGCGGGCCCGGTGGTCAGGATGTGTTCAGGTTGCCGGTGGCACGGTCGGGCCATGACACAGGATCCCTCGCACACGGCGTCCTTCGCCGTACCCCGGTCGTCCGACGGCACCGCACACCGGACCCGCCGGAACAAGGTGCCCGAGCCGACCGTCTACTTCTGGATCATCAAGGTGCTCTGCACCACCGTCGGCGAGACCGCCGCCGACCTGCTCGCGCAGCGGGCCGGGCTCGGCCTGACCGGGGTCTCCGCGCTGATGAGCGTCCTGCTGGCGCTGGTGCTCGTCGCCCAGTTCCGCACCCGCGCCTACCGGCCGGGCGTCTACTGGACGGCCGTCGCCCTCATCAGCGTGGTGGGCACCCTGATCAGCGACAACCTGACCGACGGCCTGGGGGTCCCGCTGGAGCTGTCCACGGCCGTGTTCGCCGTGCTCCTGGCCGCGACCTTCCTCACCTGGCACCGCCGGGAGAGGACGCTCTCCGTCCACCACGTCGACACCACGGGCCGGGAGGCGTTCTACTGGCTGGCGGTCCTGTTCACCTTCGCGCTCGGGACGGCGGCCGGTGACCTCGTCGCCGAGCGGATGGCCCTGGGCTACCTGACGTCGATCCTGGTCTTCGCCGCGGTCATCGCCCTGGTGGCCGTCGCCCACCGCGCGCTCGGGCTCGACGCGGTGTGGAGCTTCTGGATCGCCTACGTCCTGACCCGACCGCTGGGCGCCTCCACGGGCGACTACCTCTCCCAGCCCACCGGCGACGGCGGACTGGGCCTCGGCACCGTGGTCACCAGCGCCCTCTTCCTCGCCGTCATCCTCGCCTTGGTCGTCCACCTGTCGGTGACCGGCAAGGACACCACGCCCGCGCCCACGACGGCCTGAACGGGGCGCCCCGCCGGGCCCGGCCGCCCGCTGGGCGTCCGCTCGCGGCCCGGTGGCCGTCCCGGATCAGCCGGGCAGCTCGGTGACGAACCGTCCGCCCCGGCCACGCGGTTCATAGGCGACCCTGCCGCCCACCGACCGGGTCAGCCGTACGACGAGGGCGAGACCGAGACCCGCGCCGTCGTGACCGTCGTCCGGGTCGGCCCGGCGGCCGGGCCGGAACAGGTGCGGGACGAACGGCGGCGGCACCCCGGGACCGTCGTCGGCCACCGTGACCCGCACCCCGTCACCCGCGGCCCGCGCGCAGAGCGTCACCGAAGTCCGCGCGTAACGCAGGGCGTTGGCGTGCAGCGGGCTGACGATACGTTCGAGGACGGCCCCGGACACACCGGCCCGCAGGTCAGGGTCGGCGTCGACCAGGACGGTGATCCCGGCGCGGCGCCCCGCCGCGGCGACGCCCTCCAGCACGGTCCGCACCCGGCACGTCCCCGGTGCCTCCGAACTGGCCGCGGCGGCACGGGAGTCGGTGAGCAGCGTGTCGCAGATCGACCGCATGGAGGACGCCGCGGCGGCGATCACGTCGTGCGCCCGCCGTGTCTCGTCGGCGCCGCGCGGCCGGGAGCGCAGCATCTCCACCTCCGCCACGATCCGGGTCAGCGGGGTGCGCAGTTCGTGCGACAACTCCGCGGTCAGTTGCTGCTCGTGGCGCAGCACACTTCGGGTGCGGTCCAGCAACACGTCGAGGGAGGCGCCCAACCGGTGCAGTTCCCGCGGAGCGTCAGCGGAGGCGAAGCGCCCGGTCGAGGACACGGCGCTCCACTGGGCGGCCCGATCGGTCATCGCGGCCACCGGGCGCAGCGCCCGGCCCACGGACAGCCGCGTCAGCAGGTAGGTGCAGGCCAGCGTCACCACCCCGAAGGCCGCGCACCCCGTCACCAGGGCGTCCGTCGAGTCGGCGTAGGGCGTCAGGTCGAGCGCCGCGACCACCCTCACCCCCGGGCGGCCGCGCACGACGCCGTCCGCGCAGAGCCTCCACCCCGTGTGCCCGTCAGAGGCGCCCACGGTCGCGCACGTCGCGGTCCGCCGCCGCGCCGTCCGCAGGGCCGCTCGGGCGAGCCGGGGATCGTGCCGGGCGCTCGGGGGCCGCTCGACGACGCGCGCGCCGTCGTAGATCCACACGTGGGAGTCGAGGACGTCGTCGTGCGAGGTCTCCCGGACGCGCACCCGCCCTCCGGACACGTCCACGGTGGAGGCGACGGCCGCGAGGGTGCCGCGCAGCCGGCCGTCGGCCTGGGACCGCACGTGCCGGGTCGCCACCGTGGCGAAGACGACGGTGAGCGTCGCCAGCAGCAGGGCGGCCGCGGCGACGGAGACCAGGGCGAGCCGTCCGCGCAGGGTCCTGGGAGCCAGGCGCCGAGGGGAGGCGGTCATGACAGGCGGTGCCCGACACCGCGCTGCGTGTGCACCGTCCGCGCGCTGCCCGCGCGGTGCAGTTTGCGCCGCAGCCTGCTCATGTACTGGTCGAGGGTGTTGTCACTGACCCACGCGCCGTCCGGCCAGCCCGCCCGCACCAGGTCGCGGCGGCGCACCAGCGTGCCCCGGGCGGCGACCAGAACGGCCAGCAGCCGGAACTCCGTCGGGGAGAGCGGCACTTCGGCGCCGCGCACCCGGGCGCTGAGGGAGACCGGATCGACCGCGACGTCCCCGATCCGCTGCTGCGGGCCGGGCGCGGTCCGCTTCAGCAGGGCGTGGATGCGGGCGACGAGTTCGCTCAGGTGGAAGGGCTTGACCAGGTAGTCGTCCCCGCCCGCGGCGAAGCCGGAGAGCCGGTCGGTGAGATGCCCGCGGGCGGTCAGGAAGACCACCGGCACGTCGACGCCGTTGGCGCGCAGCGCCTGGCACACGTCACGGCCGTCCGCGTCGGGCAGCCCGATGTCCAGCACCGCCGCCGAGATCGGGGGAGCGGCCAGTCTGAGCGCGGTCGCGCCGTCGGCTGCCGGAACGGGGACGAAGCCCTCCTCGGCCAGCCCCCGGCGCAGTACGTCGCGCAGCGCGTGGTCGTCCTCGACGACGAGAATCCTGTGGGACATCGGCCACCTTCCCGGGCGCGGTTCCCGTCCGGGCCGCCGGGCCCCCGCCCACCGCGCAACCGGGCCGGGACCGCGGACCGCCGCCGGACAGCTCTGATCAGCGACCCCATTGTCTACGACGTTGTAGTCGTTCGGGTGTGGCGGTCGCAACAGGCCCGCACCGCCGCGACCCGCCGGGACCGTCGACTCGGCCCGGGTCCGTGCGCGCCGACCCGGCGAGGCACCTGGGGGGGAACCATCCTCTCCTCCTGATCGTCTACAGTGCAGTAGACCGACTACTGCGCTGTAGACGCAAGAGGCCGCGGGCCTGCGTCGCGCGCGGCGGTTCCCCACCCGTGCCCGGTACACCCGGCAGCCCATCATCGAAGGGGCCAAGCGCCGATGACGCTCGCGCACCAAGCCGCACCCCCGCTCCAGCTCGCCGTCAACGTCCTCGACGCGCAGTCGCTGCTCGCCGCCTTCGGCACGATCGGCGTCGCCGTCGTGCTGTTCGCCGAGACCGGCCTGCTCATCGGGTTCTTCCTCCCCGGTGACTCGCTCCTGTTCACCGCGGGGCTGCTCTGCGCAGGAGGCTCGGGAACCGTCCAAGGGCATCTGTCGCTGCGCTGGGTGCTCGTCGCGGCGGTCGTGGGCGCGCTGACCGGCGCCCAGACCGGATACCTGCTCGGCCGCCGTGCCGGACCCGCCCTGCTCGCCCGCACGGAATCCCGCAGGATCACCGAAGGCGCCGAGCGCGCCGCGGACATCCTCGCGCGGTACGGCCACGCCAAGGCGATCGTGCTGGCCCGCTTCCTGCCCGTCGTGCGCACCGTGCTGAACCCGATCGCCGGAGCGCTGGCCGTCCCGGCGCGGACCTTCGCGCTCTGGCAGGTGGTCGGCGGGCTGGTGTGGACCGTCGGCCTGGTCCTGGCCGGATACGCCCTGGGCGCCTCCGTCCCCGACGTCGACCGCTATCTGCTGCCCATCATCGCCCTCATCGTCGTCGTCTCCCTGGTCCCCGTCGCGGTGGAGGTGCTGCGCGCCCGGCGCACGCGCGGCACCGGAGCGGGCGGCGCCTGATGGACACCGCCACGACCACCACCGCCGTCGGCTCGGGCCACGACGGTTCGGGCGTCGACGGGAGCGCCTTCACCCACGTCGTCGACGCCGCGCACGAGGCCCCGACCTGGCTGGACAGCCTCGTCTCGGTCTATTCCACGTACGGGCTCGCCCTGTTCGCCGTCCTGATGCTGATCGGGTGGTGGCGGACCCGGGCGCAGGACGAGGCGCGGGCGGTGCGGGCTCTCGCCGCCCCGGTCCTGACCCTGATCGCCTTCGGCGTCAGCGCGGTGCTGAAGCTGCTGGTGCGCGAGGACCGGCCGTGCCGGTCCCTGCACGTCGTCACCCTGGAGGCGTGCCAGGCGCCCGGTGACTGGTCCTTCCCCAGCAACCACGCCACGCTCGCGACCGCGGCCGCCGTCGCCCTGTGGTGCGTCTCGGCCCGCCTCGGCGTGGTCGCGACCCTCGCCGCGCTGGCGATGGCCGCCTCACGGGTCTGGATCGGGGCCCACTACCCGCACGACGTCCTCGCCGGCATGGCCGTGGGCGTGCTCGTCGCGCTGCCCCTGTCGCTGCTGCTGTCTCGGCACGCCCGGACGGTGGCGGAGCTGTTCCGCCGGACCCGGCTGCGCCCGCTGATCGCGGCGTGAGCCCGGCGGCCGGGGGAGGGCGGCCGCGCAGGATGCAGGGGCACGGGGAGGGACACGGTCGCGGATGCCGGGGCACGGGGGTGCGGAGACGCGCGGATGCGTGAGGCGCGGGGCCGCGGACACGGGGGGTGCGGAGACGCGCGGATGCGTGAGGCGCGGGGCCGCGGACACGGGGGTGCGCGGGCGTCGGACGTCGGGGCGACCGGTTCGCCGAGCCGACGGCCCGGGGGAGAGGGAGGGCCGTGCGGTCAGTGCACCTCCGGGCCGAAGCGGCGTCTGTAGGCGGACGGCGTGATGCCGGTCTCGCGGCGCATCAGCGTGCGCAGGTTGGCGGCGGTGCCCAGTCCGCTGCGCCGTGCGACCACCTCGAACCGGGACTCGCCGCGCTCGATCAGGCGGCACGCGAGGGCGAGCCGTTCGCCGGTGAGCCAGGCCAGGGGCGTGGTGCCCAACTGGGCCTGGAAGCGGCGGTGCAGCGTCGCCGGGCTGACCGCCGCGCGTGCCGCGAGACCGGACACGGTGAGCGGTTCGTCCAGCCGCCGCTGGGCCCAGGCCAGGACGGGGGCGAGGGACTCGTCCGCCAGGTCGGGCATCGGACGTTCCACGAACTGCCGCTGTCCGCCGTCCCGGTGCGCCGCGAAGACCAGGCGCCGGCTCACGGAGTTGGCCACCTCCGCGCCGTGGTCGCGCCGCACCACGTGCAGGCCGAGGTCGAGGGCGGCCGCGCTTCCGGCGGAGGTGAGGATGTCCCCGTCGTCCACGAACAGGACGTCCGCTTCGAGCCGGACGGACGGGAAGCGGCGCCGGAAGGAGTCCGCCCACTGCCAGTGCGCGGTGGCCCGGCGCCCGTCGAGGACGCCCGCCTCGGCCAGGGTGAAGGCGCCGCTGCAGAACCCGATCAGTCGCGCGCCGCGCGCGTGGGCCCGGCGGACGGCGTCGAGGACCGCGGCGCGGCGGGGGACCTCGATGTCCGGGCGATTGGGGACGATCAGGGTGTCGGCCGTGTCCGCCGCGTCCAGCTCCCCGACCCCGGTGAGCGTGAAGAACCCGTCGCGCATCAGCGTGCGGGGCTCGGGCGAGCAGAGCCTGAAGTCGTAGAGGTCCCGGCCGATCTCGGGCCTGCGCAGACCGAAGACCTCGGTCGCGCAGCCCAGCTCGAAGGGGTTCGAGTTCTCGTCGACGATCACGACGACCCGGTGGACGTCGGTCGTGGACGACGAGTGCGAGGATTCTTGCGCCATATGCGATTTCTAGCACTCACGCCGGACGCACGGAACGGTCGAGGATGCATTCATGAGCAGCGAACCCCTCTCCCTCAGCGAGGCCCTGGCCTCCTTCGACGCCCTGTGGAGCCCGCGCATCGTCACGCGGGTCAACGACTACGACGTCCGCGTCGCCAAGGTCGGGGGCGAGCACGTCTGGCACGTCCACGACGACACCGACGAGTTCTTCCTCGTGCTCGACGGCGAACTGCGGATCTCACTGCGCGAGCCCGGCGGTGAGCGCACCGTCGTCCTCCCGCGCGGAGCCGTGTTCACCGTCCCCAAGGGCACGGAGCACAAGCCGCACGCCCCCTCCGGCGCCGAGATCCTCCTCTTCGAGCCCAGCGGGACGCTGTCGGTGGGCGACCGCCACGAGGAGGTCCCGGAGGGAGTCGACGCGACGACCGGCCACGCCCTCACCATCTGACCCGCCGGGGTCTCCCGGCCCGCTACCGGCCACCCCGGGCGTCGGCACCCCGGGGTGGCCGGTGGCGGGCGCGTGAGCCGGGCCGACGGGGCGGCTCCGGCGGACGTCATCCGGTCGGAGCGGTCCCTGGCGTCCACGGCAACCGTTCCGTATCACCCGAATGGCCTAGTGGTCACCCTGCCGGAAGGAACTGTTCGCCCGTTCGGTCCAACCTGGAGGCAGTCCGCCACCGAGTTCCCGTGGTCACCGCTTCTCCGGGAGTCGTCATGGTCCTGGTAGCCCTGCTCCTGCCGCTGCTCGTCGCGCTCATGCTCTTCGGGCTCGACGCCTGGGAGAACTTCCTGTTCGCCGGGCGGGCGGAGAAGCCGGGCGCCGAGGCCGAACGCCCCAAGGAGCGCTTGTGACGCGCGGCCCGCGCCGGATCGCCGGGGCCAGGACCGGCGGCCGACCCTGCTGCGCGCGAACCCGGTGTCGGTCCCGGCGCGCGACCGCTCAGGCCCGTGTGTAACCGCCGTCCGCGAAGAGTTCGGCGCCGGTGACGAACGACGAGGCGTCCGAGGCCAGGAAGAGCGCGGCCTCGGCGATCTCCGCGGGCTCGGCCAGGCGTCCGAGGGGCACGACGGCCTCGGCGAACCGGTCGGCGTCCTGGCCCGCCGCGCGCAGCAGGGCGGGCGTCCTGGTGGGTCCCGGGCTGAGCACGTTGACCCGGAACCGGCGGTCACGCGACTGCCTGGACCAGTTGTGCACGAGGTTCGTCAGGGCCGCCTTCGAGGCGCTGTAGATCTCGAGCTGCTCGTTCGGCCGCAGGCTGTTGCTGGAGCCGATGACCAGCACGGAGGCGTTCTCCGACAGCAGCGGCAGGGCCTTCTGGACGGTGAACAGGGGTCCCTTGACGTTGACGGCGAGGGTCAGGTCGACGTCGGCCTCGGCGTGGTCGCCGAGCCGGGCGTCCGCGACGATCCCGGCGTTGGCGACCAGCACGTCGATGTGTCCGGCGTCCTCGCGGACCCGTGCGTAGAGCGCGTCCAGGTCGGCCAGGGAGGCGACGTCGGCCCGCACGCCGGTGGCCGCGGGGCCGATCTCCCCGACGGCGGCCGCGAGGCGGTCTCCGTCACGGCCGGTCACGAAGACCCGCGCGCCCTCCTCGGCGAAGCGGTGTGCGATGGCCAGCCCGATCCCGCTCGTCCCGCCGGTGATCACGGCCACCTTCTCCTGCAGCACGCGTGACATGTCGTCCCCTTCAGTTCTGGAATGGATCGTCCATAACGTAGGCAGTAATGGACGACCGAGTCAAGAATGGCTAGCCTGGGATCATGGCGAGACCACGAGCGTTCGACGAGGGCCGGGTGCTGGAGCGGGCGCGGGAGCAGTTCTGGGAGACCGGCTTCGCGGGAACCCGCATGGACGACATCGCACGGGCGACCGGCCTGGGCAAGGGCAGCCTCTACGGCGCGTTCGGCGACAAGGGCGCGCTGTTCCACCGGGTCTTCGACGGCTGGTGCGCCGCGGTCGTCGAGGTGGCCGAGGGGCGACTGGCGGACGGCCCGGACGCGGAGGCGCTGGACAGGCTGTCGTCCTACGTGCACCTGATGGCGGAGAACACCGCGGCCGACACCGCCCGGCGGGGGTGCCTGCTGGCGAAGGGCACCGCGGAACTCGCCCAGCACGACCCGGCGGTCGCCGCGCGGTCCGCCGCGACGATGACGTCCCTGCTGGCCCTGCTGCGCAAGGAGATCGGCGCGGCCCAGCGGCACGGCGACCTCGACAGCGCCGCGGACCCGGAGCGGTTGGCGGCGCTGCTGCTGACGGTGGTCCGGGGCATCGAGGCGGTGGGCAAGGCCGGGCTCGACCCCGAGACGCTGCGCGGCGTCGCGGACACGGCACTGGCCGTCCTGCCCACGACGCCGTCCCGGGGTGACGGCGCGACGACGTGACGGACCGCGCCCGCGAGCGCTGACGCGGCCCGGCCCGCCCGCGCGGAGAAGCCCGAACCTGAGCCGACCGGGCCGGCCCAGCCCAGCCGCGCACCTGGGCCGACCAGACCAGCCCGGCCGCGCGCCTGGGCCGACCAGACCAGCCCGGCCGCGCACCTGTGCCGACCGGTCCGGCCCTGCGCGTCGGCGGGCCCGGCCCGCCCGCGAGAGGACGCGCGGATCAGATCACCAGGGCACGACCCCGTCGTCGTCGAAGAGCAGGCCGCTGGGGGCTGTCGTCGGGCAGGGTCGCCAGCCTGACGGCGATCGCCGCGCCCTGCGCGGGGGTCCGGTCGCCGCTGAACCCGTTGAGGTCGGTGGCCACGTAGCCGGGGCAGGCGTTGTTGATCAGGACGCCGCTGCCGCTCAGCTCCTTGGCGTACTGGACGGTGACGGCGTTGAGGCAGCTCTTGGTCGGCGCGTAGCCCCCGCTGGCCCCGCCGAGGTCGACGCCCGGCGTGGTCTGGAGGGTCAGGGAGCCGACATGGCTCGACTGGTTGACGATCCGGGGGTGTTCCGAGCGGCGCAGCAGCGGCAGCATCGCGTTGGTGACCCGGATGACGCCGATGACGTTGGTCTCCAGCAGCAGCCGTACGGTCTCGATGTCGAGGGTCGTGGGCTCGTCGGGCCAACCACCGGCGGCACCGGCGTTGTTGACCAGGACGTCGAGCCTTCCCGCCCGCTGTTCGATCAGCCTGACCGCGGCGGCCACGCTCGCACCGTCGGTCACGTCCAGGGGTACGGCGAACGCGTCGACCCCGGCCGCGCGCAATGTCGCCACGGCGTCCTCGCCGCGTCGCGCGTCCCGGGCGCCGACACCGACACTCCAGCCCCGCGCGCCCAGCCCGGCCGCGATCTCGTACCCGATCCCCTTGTTCGCGCCGGTGACCAGCGCGGTCGTCTTCTCGTTCATGACAGCGAGCATGCGCGGCCCGCGGGCACGGACCAACACCGTCCCGGTGGTGCGGCGATACCCGGACGGTATCGATCCGCCGTCCGGCGTCCGTACCCTGGACCCATGGAACTGCGCGAGCTGCGGTACTTCGTCGCTCTCGCCGAGGAGCTGCACTTCGGCAGGGCCGCCCAGCGTCTGGGGATGTCCCAGCCGCCCCTGTCCCGCGCGATCACACAGCTCGAACGGCGGCTCGGCACCGTGTTGTTGGAACGCACCAGCCGCAGGGTCGCGCTCACCGCGGCCGGAGAGGTACTGCTGGCCGAGGGGCGCGCGATCCTCGGTGCGGTGACCGCGGCGGAGCGGCACACCCGCGGCGCCGCGGCGACCCGTCCGGGTCTTGTCCTCGCGGTGAAGTCGGGCACCGCGGGCGACCTGCTGAAGAAGCTCCTGGACGCCTATGCCGCGGAACCCGGGGCGGCCACCGTCGAGCTGCTGCTCTGCGAGGCGCACCAGCACCGGCTGGCGGTGCGCGACGGGCGGGCCGACGTGGCGCTGCTGCACCTGCCCTTCGACTCGGCGGCCGGGCTGGACACCGAGACGCTGTTCACCGAGGGACAGGTCGCGATCCTTCCGGCCGCGCACCCGCTCGCCGCCCGCGCGCGGCTGCGGACGGCCGACGTGACGACGCTGCCGGACCTCCCGACGGCGCGCTGGCCCGATCCCGGCGGCGGCTACCCGGAGGGACCCGGTCCGGAGATCCGGAACCTGACCCAGCTCTTCCAACTGGTCGCGCTGGGCCGTACCACCGTGGTCCTCCCCGCGTCGGCCGCCACCGACCTGAGCCCGGACCTGGCGGCCGTGCCGGTCCTGGACGCCCCCCTGGTGACCACGGCGATAGCCTGGCCCCCGCACAGCCGCCTCCGCACGGTCGCGGACCTGGTCCGTGTGGCGACGTGTCTGTGAGACGGGCGGCCCGCCGGGGGCGGCTCCGCCGGAGTGACCCGAGCCCCGGACGCCCCCGGCGGTGAGGAGGCGCGACCGGGCCGGGTGCCGGACCTCGGCGGAGACACGGGCCCCACGTCCGGGCGACGTCCCGGCGACCGCGAGGAGAAGCCCGATCCCACCGGGTGGGAGAGAGGCGACCCCGGCACGGTAGAAAGGGACCTATGCCGGAGCGTGAGATCCCCGCGGGGACCATGGACGATGTCGACGCGGTCACCAGGGCGGTGCTGACCGCCTCCCGCCTGCTGGTGGCGGTGTCGGCCCGCTCCCTCGCCGAGGTCGAGGAACGGGTCACCCTGCCGCAGTTCCGCATGCTCGTCGTGCTGGCCACCCGGGGCGCCACCAAGCTGGTGGTGCTCGCCGACCTGCTCCAGGTGGCGCCGTCGACCGCGATGCGCATGGTCGACCGGCTCATCGCGGCCGGACTCGCCGACCGCCGGGCCAATCCCGGCAACCGCCGGGAGACCCTGCTCCAGGCCACCGACGAGGGGCGGCGGGCCGTCGAGGACGTGACCGCGCGGCGCCGCGCGGAGATCGCCGCGATCGTCGCACGTCTCGGCCCCACGCAGCGGCTCGCTCTCATCGAGGCTCTGGGCGCCTTCAACAGAGCGGGCGGTGAGCCCCCGGTGACCCCCGCCGCGGGCGACCCGGAGCCCCATCCGCTCGGCTGGGCCGTCGACGAGGCCAGGGCCCACAAGATGTGACCGGGCGGGTCCCCGTCGGACCCGAGCCTGTCGGGGGCACCCTGTCGATCGTGACCCGGTCGCGAACGGTCCCGTCGGCGACGGCTCACGGGTCCGCGGCGGTGGGGACACCGGGAGTTCGCCGTCGCGCCCCCGTCGCATGACCGTGTGACCTCGCCACCCGTCAGGAACGGGACGGGACCGGCGCGTTCAGGCCGTGGTGCGCACCGCGCGCAGTGCGCTCTGGTGACTCAGCCAGCCCACCGGTTCGCCGCGCTCGGAGGCGAGGACGGGCACCCCGGTGCCCGCGACCGACAACAGGGTGTGCAGCGCCTGGACCAGCGGCTGATCGGCCAGCACGGGCGGCGGTGACTGGGCGAGCAGGCCGACCACCGCCGGCGCGTCGTCCGGGCGTTCCGCCAGCGCCTCCGCGACCGCCCGCGCCGTCACCACGCCCACGTAGGCCCCGTGGTCGTCGACGACCGGCAGCGCGCCGTGGCCCGAGAGGCTCAGCAGACCGGCGGAGTCCGCGAGCACGGTCGACGCGGGCAGCGGTGACGGCAGGGGCTCCATCACCGCGTCCACCCGCTGCGTCCCGATCCGCGCGCCGGGGACGGGCCCGTCCAGGTCGATGCCGCGCCGCCGCAGCTTCAGGGTGTAGACGGTGTCGCCGGACAGCAGTCGGCTGGTGGCCGTCGCCAGCACGATCGCCAGCATCAGCGGCAGGATGATCGAGTATTCACCGGTGAGTTCGAAGAGGATCACCACGGCGGTGATCGGTGCCCGCGCGGCACCGGCGAACACCGCGCCCATGCCGACCAGCGCGTAGGCGCCGACCGCGCCCGCCGACCCGGGAAGCAGACGATGGACGAGCGAGCCGTACCCGGAGCCGAGCATCGCCCCGATGAAGAGGCTGGGGGCGAACACCCCGCCGGAACCGCCGATCCCGATCGTCAGGCTGGTCGCCAGCATCTTGCCGACCAGCAACAGCAGCAGGAAACCGACGGCGTAGCCGCCCTCGGTGGCCTTCTCCAGCACCGGGTAGCCGACGCCGTACATCTGCGGCAGAACCAGCAGCACGGCCCCGAGCGCCACTCCGCCGACGGCGGGCCGCAGCCACTCCGGGCCCCGCCAGAGCCAGTCGCAGGCGTCCTCGACCAGGTACAGGAAGCGGGAGAAGCCGACGCCCACCACGCCCGCCACGACGCCGAGCGCCGCGAACAGCGCGTACTGGCCCAGGTGGTCCACGTGGAAGTCGGGAAGCCGCAGGAAGGCCAGGTTCCCGAAGGCGGCCCGTCCGATGACGCTCGCGGTGACACTGGCGAGCACGGTGGCCCCGAACGCCTCGGCGCTGAACGTGCCCAGGATCAGCTCCATGGCGAAGAACACACCGGCCAGCGGCGCGTTGAAGGTCGCCGCGATACCGCCGGCCGCGCCGCAGGCGACCAGCAGCCTCATCCGTCCCTCGGTCACCTTCGTCACCCGGCCGAGGGCGGAGCCCAGGGAGGAACCGATCTGCACGATCGGACCTTCGCGGCCGACCGAGCCGCCCGACCCGATGCACAGGGCGGAGGCGAGCGTCTTCACCACGGCGACCTTCGGGCTGATCCGCCCGCCGCGCTGCGCGACGGCGAGCATCACCTCCGGAACGCCGTGGCCGCGTGCCTCCTTCGCGAACCGGTGCACGAGAGGGCCGTAGAGCAGTCCGCCGACCACCGGCGCGAGGAGCACGAAACACGGGCCGAGCCAGGGCGCGTGCGGGTTGCCCGCGCCCGGGGAGGCCGCGTAGTCGGCGTGCCCCGAGAAGAACCGGGTGAAGGTCTCGACGCACCACCGGAAGACGATGGAGCCGATCCCGGCACCCACCCCGATCACCACCGCGAGCACCATCAGGTTCCGCGGCGCGCTCCTCAGCGCCGCGAACCCCTGGAGGCGCGGGCGACCGCTCTTCGTATCGCTGGGCACGTGCTTCCCGTCCGTCGTGTTCGGCCTCGGGCGCTTTGATTGCACACCCTTACCTTTGCATTATGCAAATGATGTCAAGGGCCCACCCGCCTGCGGCCCCGCGACGGCGTCGGGCGGGCGGTACGCGGGGTGCCGTCGGCCCGCGCGGCGACGGGACGGGCCGGTGCCTTGGCGTCCGCGTGCGTCAGGGGGTCGCGAGCACGGCCCGGTCGATGATGTCGAGGCCCTCGTCGAGTTCGGCGTCCCGCACCGTCAGCGGAGGCAGCAGCTTGACGACCTGGCCCGTCGGTCCTGACGTCTCCACGAGCAGCCCCCGTTCGAAGGCTCGGGCGCAGACGGCGGCGGCTCGCGCCGGGTCCTCGAACTCGATGCCCCGGACCAGCCCGCGGCCGCGGTGGCTCAGCCCGTGGTGCTCGCGGGTCATCGCGCTCAGCCGCTCTTCGACGCGGTTCCCCAGGCGCACCGTGCGCCGCTCCAGCTCGTCGTCGGCCCAGTACGTGTGGAGGGCGGCCGTCGCCGTGACGAACGCCGCGTTGTTGCCGCGGAAGGTGCCGTTGTGCTCGCCCGGCTCCCATCGGTCCAGCTCGGGCGAGAAGAGCGTCAGTGCCATGGGCAGGCCGTAGCCGCTGACGGACTTCGAGAGGGTGACGATGTCAGGGGTGATCCCGGCGTCCTCGAAGGAGAAGAAGGGTCCGGTACGGCCGCAGCCCATCTGCACGTCGTCGACGATGAGCAGCATGTCGTGGCGTGCGCACAGGTCGGCGAGCGCGCGCAGCCACCCGGGTCCGGCCACGTTGACGCCGCCCTCGCCCTGGACCGTCTCGACGATGACCGCCGCGGGGTGGTCGAGGCCGGATCCGGAGTCCTCCAGGAGACGTTCGAGCCACAGGAAGTCGGGGACCCGACCGTCCAGGTAGCGGTCGAAGGGCATGGGGGTGCCGTGCACCAGCGGGACGCCGGCACCGGCTCGTTTGAAGGCGTTGCCGGTGACGGCGAGAGACCCGAGGGACATTCCGTGGAAGGCGTTGGTGAAGGAGACGACCGGTTCCCGGCCCTTCACCTTCCGGGCGAGCTTGAGCGCGGCCTCGACCGCGTCGGTGCCCGTCGGCCCGGGGAACATCACCTTGTAGGGCAGGCCCCGCGGGCCGAGGACGAGGTCCTGGAAAGCGGTGAGGAAGTCCCGCTTCGCCGTGGTCGCCATGTCCAGTCCGTTGACGATCCCGTCCCGTTCCAGGTAGCTGAGCAGGGCGCGCTTGAGGACGGGATTGCTGTGGCCGTAGTTGAGCGATCCGGCACCGGCGAAGAAGTCCAGGTAGCGCCGCCTCTCCTCGGACCAGAGCCTGCTGCCGCGGGCGTGGTCGAAGACCGTGGGCCAGCTCCGGCAGTAGCTCCTGACCTCCGATTCGAGCAGGTCGAACACGCTCATGGATGTCCCGATCACGGTCATACCGGTGGATCTCCTGGGGAGTTGGTGCTGGCGGGCGGAAGCAGTCCGTTCACCCCGTGCGCGCGGACGGCGCGTCGTCCGCCCTCCGGACGGGGCGGAAGCCGTCGCGCGGCGACGCGGCGGCCGGACGAACCGGTCCGAGGAGGGCTCCCGTCCGCAGGACGATCCGCCCGAGGCGCGCCTGTCGGCGGGCGGCGGGGACGGACCGGCGCGCGGCGGCCCAGGCGGCACGCTGCTGACGGGCGACGACGGGGCGCCAGAGCCGTTCGTAGGAGGCCAGCGCGGCCTCGACGCTGCGGGCCCCGGCGAGTTGGTCCGCGAGGACGCGGGCACCGGCGAGATCAAGGAGCGCGTCCTGCCCGCCGAGCGGGGACACGGCGTGGCAGGCGCCGCCGACCAGCGTGATCCGGCCCTGGCTCCACGAGGGCAGCTCCGTCTGCGTCACCGGGTGGTGGCGGAGCCGCAGGGACGGCGGGCGCCCGTGCCCGGCCGGAGGCACGAGGAGGCGCGTCGCTCCGAACGCCCGCCGCAGCGCCGCCCAGTTGCCGTCGGGCGGGGCGGTGCCGTCGGCGCGGTGCACGGCGGAGACGGCGACTCGGCCGTCGCGCAGGGGGTGCGGGCCGATCTGCTGACCGGGTCCGTCGGTGCGGGCCCGCATGCCGTCGAGCCGGTGGTGCGGTTCCGGGTCGTGGACGGCGGACGCGATCGAGCGCAGCCCCGGATCGCGCACGTGCCGGTGTCCGGGACCGAAGGCCAGGGTGCGGACGGCGGAGTGGGTGCCGTCGGCCCCGACGAGGAGGTCGGCGCCGATGCCGCCGCCGTCCGTGAGGCGCAGGCGGACTCCGTAGCGGTGGGCGTCGATCCGCTCCGGGCCGACGCCGGAGAGCCGTGCGACGGAGGCTGGCAGCCGTTCCCCGAGCGCCAGTTGGAGGTCGGACGTGAGGACGCGCAGCCCTCGCCCGTCCCGGGACCGGCGGGGGAACCGCCGTGCGCCGGTGTCGCGGCCGCCGTCACGGGCGTCGATCGGGGCGGTGCCGGTGACCGGCCGGCCGAGTTCCCGCAGGCGGGGCAGGAGGCCCATGGCGTCGGCGGCGTCGTGCCCCGGGCCGTGGACGTCGATCAGGTCGTCGCCGGGAGGCCCCGGCTCCCCTTCGAGGAGCAGGACCTCCCAGCCGGGCAGCTCGCTCAGCCGGACGGCGAGGGCGAGCCCCGCGACTCCCGCTCCGCAGATCAGCGCTCGCATGGACGTGTCCCCCTTCGCCGGGTCGGGATCATGGAGCCGCGCCTACTTTTGCACAATGCAAAGCTTCACTGTCAAGAAGTCCCGGAGCGGAGACCAGCCCCGGCGGAACTCCCGTGGCGACCCCGTCAGAGAGGCGGAGTCGTGGTGACGGCCGACGCCGCACCCGCCCCGGCCGCCGCCGGTCGCGCTCGTCCGTGGGCGTGCGTCGTGCCAGGTGAGAGCGGTCCACGTCCGGGATGCCGGGGTGTCGGCCGGGAGCGGTCTGCGTGGAGACGCCGCTCGCGCCCGACCGTCCGACGCGGGGCGCCCGTTGCCCTCCTCACCCGGGCCGGTGGCGGGGGAGAGGCGCTGGTGTGTTGTCGGATCGTTGCCCCGCCGCGACGCCCCGGAGTCCTCCGGACGTGCTCCGCCGGTGCCCGCGGACCCGGCCCGGCGGTGAGCGGAGGGCCCCGCGATCCCGACCCCGCGGGACCGGCGGGTGTGCGCCGTCGTTCCGGGACGCCGTCCAGTTCCGGGCGGGGGCCGGGAGAATCGTCACGTCCCCGGCTTTGCCCGTACGGCTCGTGGGGCGCGGCGCCCGTGCCACGATGAGAGCACCGTCCGGGAGAGCGACTGCCTCGGCGCGGGGGCGGAGCGATGGGGCGGTGGGATGGACGGGAGACGGGCCGCGGGACTGGCCGGACTCAGGACCCAGTCCGTCCTCGTCGTCCTCTTCGACGGCGTGCAGCCTCTCGACGTGGCGGGCCCCGTGGACGTGTTCACGGCGGCGGCCCGGTACGCGGGGAGTGAGGACGCGCCCCCCTACGCGATCCGCACGGCCTCGCTCGGAGGCACGCCCGTGCGGTCGGCGGGTGGACTGGGCCTCGTCCCCGACCTCGACCTGACGGAGGTCCGGGAGGCCGACCTCGTGCTCGTGCCGGGCGGGCCCGGGGTGGCGGACGTGGACGGCCGGCTCGTGTCCTGGCTGCGGGAGCGGGCGCCCCGGGCGGGACGCCTGGTGTCGGTGTGCACGGGGGCGTACCTGCTGGCGAGCGCCGGTCTGCTCGACGGCCGTCGCGCCACCACGCACTGGGAGTGCTGCGCGTACCTGGCGGACCGGTTCCCCCGGGTGACGGTCGACCCGGACCCGATCTTCGTCCGGGACGGTTCGGTCTCGACGTCCGCGGGCGTGACGACCGGAGTGGACCTCGCCCTCGCCCTCGTGGAGGAGGACTTCGGACGCGCGGTGGCCTACGAGATCGCCAGGCTCCTGGTGGTCCACGTCCGAAGGCCGGGGGACCAGCCGCAGTTCAGCACCCAGCTCGCGGCGCAGGTCGCCCGCTCCGACCCGCTGCGCGAGGTCCAGTACTGGGCCGCCGCCCATCCGGCCGCCGATCTGACGGTTCCCGCGATGGCGGGGCGCGCGGGCCTCTCACCCCGCCAGTTCGCCCGTGCCTTCGCCGACCAGGTGGGCGTCACCCCGGGCCGGTACGTGGATCTCGTTCGCCTGGAGGCGGCGCGGCGCATGCTGACGGACACACGCGACGGCGTGAGCGCTGTCGCGCGCCGCTGCGGATACGGGTCGCCGGAGGCGATGCGCCGCGCTTTCCTGCGCGAACTCGGCCTCTCACCCACGGAATACCGCCGTGATCCCGCCGGACGGACCGATACGGAATCCTCGTCCCATCGGTGACGCAGAGGATTCACCGTGCCGCGTCACCGCTCTCCCGTTCGCGATCGACCCGTTGGACGCGTCCTCAAGTTCCGGTGATGGCAGATTAGTTGGTCTGTGTGACATGGACGGGAAACCGAAGGCGCTTTTAGGGTTGTCGAGCACCTGAAACGACTCCGCGGCCCTGTCCGCGTCCGGAAAGCAGAGACCTCCATGCCCCCTCCCTCGACCGGTTCCGCGCGGTTCGCCGCACGGCCTGGCGGTATAGCCGCAACCACCGCCGGCCTCGTTCTCCTGGCGTCCGGATGCGGTTCCGGAGCCGCGTCGCGACCTGCGGCGGAGAACGCGCCCGCACCCACGAGAATCGTCGCTCCGGCGCGGACGTCCTACCCGCTGACCATCCGGAACTGCGGCCGGAAAGTGACGTTCGACAAGGCGCCCGAGCGGGTGCTCATCATGAATGGCGCATCGGTCGGAGAAGTGCAGTCGTACGTTCTCCTGGGTCTTCAGGACCACATTCTCGCCAACGCGCAGAGAGTGACCGTCTCCGATGATCCGGGCATGGTGGAAAAGGTGGCGGAGCTGCCCACCGGAGGAACCTCGTGGAACAAGAACTTCGACGTTCCGGCCGAGAAGGTGCTCGACCTGAAACCGGATCTGGTGGTGTCCACCTGGAGCGGCGGATTCAACGCGGAGAGCGGGTTCGCCACCCGTGACCAGTTGGCGAGAGCCGGTATCGACTCCTACGTCAATCCGGTCGACTGCGCGTACGGGGCGACGCGTCCGTCGGCCGCCGATCAGGCCGCCTACGACCGGCAGTCCATCGCGTCCACGTACGACTTCATCGAGGAGACCGGCGTGATCTTCGATGTGCAGAAGAAGGCGGCCGAGGTGGTCGCCGGGCTCAGGAAACGGGTCGAGGCCGTCGGCGACCGGGTCGCGGGCGAGGACCGCCCGAAGGTGCTGCTGGCCTTTCCCGGGATGGCCTCCATGAACGCCGGCGGTCTGCCCGCCGTCTTCTCCGGCGGTGTCTACGACG
Source organism: Streptomyces sp. SolWspMP-5a-2 (assembly GCF_900091845.1). GTDB lineage: Bacteria > Actinomycetota > Actinomycetes > Streptomycetales > Streptomycetaceae > Streptomyces > Streptomyces doudnae. The sequence continues at coordinate 10,286 of NZ_FMCI01000314.1, read as the reverse complement.
ACATCATCGAGAAGGCGGGAGGCGAGAACTCCTTCCCGAGCGACGGGCCGGACCCGGACCTCACGTCGACCCTGAGCCCCGAGGCACTGGCGAGCGCCGAGGTCGACGTGCTCGTGGTCGGGTTGACCGATCCGTCCGAGGAGCCCGAGGTGAAGCGGCTCGCGGACCAACTGTTCGCGAAGTACCCGCAGTGGAGCGCGTCCCGCACGAAGACCTACACCTCCCTCGCCGACGGGGCGTTCATCGGCCCGGCGAACGTCCGTGCCGTGGAGAAGATCGCCGATGCCACGCACCCCCGCTGACCGCCGGGCGCCGTCGCGCGGACCGCACCCGGTCCCGGGCCGGGCGACGGGCCTGCTGTACACGGCGCTCGCCGCGATGCTCGTCGCGGCCGTCACCGTCGCGGTGTCCACGGGCACGGTGGCCGTGCCCGCCCGGGACGTGTGGGACGTGGTCCTGCGGCACCTCACGGGCGGCGCCGATCGCCTGGACCCGCTCCAGGACCAGATCGTCTGGGACCTCCGGCTGCCCCGCGTGCTCGTCGCCGCCGTGGTCGGCGCCGGTCTCGGCGTCATCGGTGTCGCCCTCCAGGCGCTGGTCCGCAACCCGCTCGCGGACCCGTACATGCTGGGCATCACCCCGGGCGCGTCGCTTGGAGCCGTCCTCGTCTCGGCGACCGGCTCCACGGCCCTGAGCGGTCTCGGCATGACCGGCGGCGCGTTCGTGGCGTCGGTGCTCACCATGGGCGCGGTGTTCGTGATCGCCCAGCGCGGTGGCCGCCTCACCGACACACGGCTGATCCTCGCCGGTGTCGCCGTCGGGTACCTCGCCGTCGCGGCCACGAGCTTCGTGCAGTTGCAGACCGATCCGCAGCGGATCGCCGGCATCATGTTCTGGCTGATGGGCAGCCTCGCGGGCGCCGAGTGGTCCGACCTGCGCCTGCCGACGGCCGCACTCGTCCTGGGCACCCTCTGGCTCTTCACGCAGGGGCGCTCCCTCAACGCGCTGATGGCCGGGGACGACACGGCGGCCGGTCTCGGCGTCGACGTGCACCGCCTGCGGCGACGGCTGCTCGTCGTGACGTCGCTGATGACCGCGACCGTCGTCGTGGTCGCCGGAGGGCTCGGCTTCGTCGGACTGGTGATCCCGCACATCGCCCGGCTCGCCGTGGGCGCCGAACACCGGCGGGTGCTGCCGACGTCCCTGCTCACCGGTGCCGTCTTCCTGGTCCTCGTCGACCTCGCCGGCCGGACCGTCGCCCGCCCCGACGAACTGCCGGTGGGCATCTTCACCGCCGCCGTCGGCGTCCCCGTACTGCTCTGGCTGCTGCGCCGGGCCAGGCGCTCGGAGGGAATGTGACACGGCTCGACTTCGACGGGGTCTGCATCGACCTCGCCGCCACCCGCACCGTGTCCGACGTGTCGTTGAGCGTCGCGCCCGGCGAGATGGTGGGACTGATCGGCCCCAACGGCAGCGGCAAGTCCACGCTCCTGCGCAGCGCGTACCGCGTGCTGAGACCCGTCGCCGGAGCGGTCCTCATCGGAGGCGAGGACGTGTGGGGGCTGTCGGCGCGGGAGGCGGCGCGCCGACGCGCCATCGTCACCCAGCACACCGTGCTCGGCGCCGAGTTCACCGTGGAGGAGGTCGTCGCCATGGGCAGGACCCCGCACCGGGGAACGCTCGACCGCGACGGCGCCGAGGACCACCGCACGGTCCGGCGGGCTCTGGAGGACGTGCACATGGCGTGGGCGTCCGGGCGGTCGTTCGCCACGCTCTCCGGCGGCGAGCAGCAGCGGGTCCTGCTCGCCCGCGCCCTCGCCCAGGAGGCCGGGCTGCTGATCCTCGACGAGCCGACCAACCACCTCGACGTACGGGCCCAGTTCGACGTCCTGGACCTGCTGCGCGACCTGGGCATGACGACCCTCACCGCCCTGCACGACCTCGACCACGCGGTCTCCTACTGCGACCGTGTCGCGGTCATGGCGGAGGGCGGACTCGTCGCGGTCGGACCTCCGGCGGACGTGCTCACCCCCGAACTGGTCCACCGGGTCTTCGGGGTGCGCGCGGTGCTCGACACCCACCCCCTCACCGGCAGGCCGCGCATCGCCGTCGCCTCCGCCACCCGCGCGCAGGGCCGCACCCCCGCATGACCGCGGCAGTACCCGTGCAGCACCCGTCCCGCTCGAAACGACCGAAGGATTCCCTCATGCAGGTGGCGATCGTCCTCTACCCCGGCTTCACCGCGCTGGACGTCATCGGGCCCTACGAGGTCCTGGGCCGGCTCCCGGACACCGAGGCCGTCTTCGTCGCCGAGACCCCGGGCGCCGTCCGCAACGACCTGGGCGGTCTGTCGGTCGGCGTCGTGGCCCGGCTCGATGACGTGCCCGCGCCGGACGTCGTGGTCGTCGGCGGCGGCTCCGGGCAGGCGGACCAGATGTCCGACGGCCCCCTGCACGCCTGGCTGCGGCGCGTCGACGGCCCGACCACCTGGATGACGTCGGTGTGCACGGGCTCCCTGATCCTCGCCGCCGCGGGCCTCCTCGGCGGACGCCGGGCCACGAGCCACTGGGGCGCCCTGGACCAGCTCGCCGGGTTCGGCGCGACGCCGGTGAACGAGCGCGTCGTCATCGACGGCCACTACGCGACCGGGGCGGGCGTCTCGGCGGGCATCGACATGGCCCTGACCCTGGCCGGTCTGCTCCGGGGCGACGACGTGGCACGCGCCGTGCAGCTCCTCATCGAGTACGCGCCCCGGCCGCCCTACGGCTCGGGGAGCAGGGACACCGCGTCACCGGAGGACGTCGAGAAGATGTTCACGCTGTTCGCACAGGGGTGAACGCCACGGCTCCGACCCGCCGCACCGCGCCGGGCGCAGGCCGGACCGCCACCCCCGGGCCTCGCCGTCGCCGGACCAGGAACCCGCCCGCCTCGGCACCGCCTCCCGGGTCCGCCACCGTCGAAGGCCTAAAGCCCTTGTGAAGCGCGTCACTTGGGCGGGCGGGAACTCGTGCTCCGGCGCGGACGACCACTGCATCGGACCTACGAATGCGGCGGGAGCCGTTCCGGTGGAGAGGATCGTCATGACGGAGAGCCGCGCGGCGGACGAGGCGAGGGGCGTCGTCCCCGACGCCGAACACCCGGACCCACCAGGGGCGGACGGCACGAACCCACCGGCCGCCCGTGCCGCGCGGACCCCGAGCGTGTCGTGGAGCGCCCTGCGGCCGCTCCTGCTGCGGCTGCACTTCTACGCCGGAATCCTCATCGGCCCCTTCCTGCTCGTCGCCGCGGTCACGGGCCTGCTCTACACGGCGACACCGCAGATCGAGGCGGTCGTCTACCGCCACGAACTGCGCGTGACACCGGACGGCACGCCCCGGCCGCTGGCGGAGCAGGTGGCCGCGGCGCGCGCGGCGGTGCCCCGGGGAGCACTGGTGTCGGTGACACCGGCGACCGGCCGCACCGACAGCACCAGGGTCGTCTTCGCGAAGCCCGGCCTGCCGGACGACCACGACCAGACCGCGTTCGTGAACCCGTACACCGCCGAGGTGCTCGGCCAGGAGAGGACGTTCGCCGGATGGTGGCTGCCGGTGCGCGCCTGGGTGGACGGCCTGCACCGGCATCTGCACCTCGGCGAACCGGGCCGCCTCTACAGCGAGACCGCCGCCAGTTGGCTGTGGGTCGAGGTCCTGGGCGGTCTCGCCCTGTGGCTCACGGCGCCCCGGACACGGCAGCGCGTCCGCCGCGTGGTCGTGCCCCTGGGCGGGCCCGCGGGCCGCAGACGCACGATGTCCTGGCACGCGGTGGCCGGGGTCTGGGCCTCGGTCGGCCTGCTCGGACTGTCCCTCACCGGTATGACCTGGTCCGCGCACGCGGGCGCGAGCATCGGCGAGATCCAGTCCGCGCTCACCGGTCCCGTTCCGGCCGTCGGTACGGACCTCCCCGGCGCCCGAGCGGGCGGACCGGACGGCGGCGGCCGGGACGTGGGCATCGACGCGGTCGTGGCCTCCGCGCACGCGGCCGGGCTGCGGGGGGTGCTGAACGTGTCCCCGCCGACGGCGGACCAGGCCGCCTACGTGGTCCGGGAGAACACCCGAAGCTGGCCCGAACGCCATGACACGGTGGCCGTCGACCCCGCCACCGGCACCGTCACCGACCGCGCGGACTGGGCCGACTACCCGCTGTCGGCCAAGATGACGAGCTGGGGCATCGACGCCCACATGGGGCTGCTGTTCGGCCTCGCCAACCAGATCGTCCTCGCGCTGCTCGCCATCGCGCTCACCGGCATGCTGCTCGGCGGGTACCGCATGTGGTGGCAGCGGCGGCCCACCCGGAGCGAGGGCGTCAGGTTCGGCCGCGCGCCCGCGCCGGGAGCGTGGCGCGGACTGCCCGGCCGGTTCCTCGCTCCCGCCGTCCTCGTCGTCGCGGTGATCGGCTACTACGTACCGCTGTTCGGCCTGCCGTTGCTGTGCTTCCTCGCCGTCGACCTGCTCGTCGGGTTCCTGCGCCGCCGTCGCGCCGGACGGACGGGGGCGACCGCGTGATCGCCGCCACCGGACTCAGGTGGATCCTGACCGCTCTGTTCCTGCTGCCCGCGCTGTTCGCGCTCCGGGCGACTGCGGCCCCGGACCGTGCGTCTGCCGACCGGGTGGGCCACGTCCTGCACGCCGTCATGGCGGCGGCGATGGCGGCCATGGTCTGGCCCTGGGGTACGGACCTGCCCGCGGGCCCGCAGATCCTCGTCTTCTCCCTGGGCGCGCTCTGGTTCGCGGCCGCCCCGCGGTTCCGCTCGCCGCGGCCCGCGTCCCCGCGGGAGGGGCTGGCCGCCGCCGTCCCGCACGTCGTCATGATGCTGGCCATGGCCTGGATGGCGGCCGTGATGGATGGCCACGCGACGGCGTCCGGCGGGCCCGGGGGCGGCCACGACATGCCGGGAATGGACATGTCCGGCGGCGGTGCGGCGGTGACGATGTCGCTCTCCGGTGCGGGACAGCAGGGGACCGCCGTCCTGCTGTCCGTCGTCCTCACCGCCTTCGGACTGCTCTGGCTGGCCCAGGCGTTCGACCGGGCGCGGGTGCCCGCGACGCCCCTCCCGGCGGCGGTGGCCGAACCCCTGTGTCACGCGGCGATGGCCCTGGGCATGGCGCTGACGTTCGTCCTCCTCGTCTGACGCCACCGTCCGGTGTCCGGGGCGCGGGACACGGACGTGCGAAGGAGACGCACATCACGATTCGCCCCCGGAACCGCGGGTCACGGCCGTCCGACTACTGGACCGGTACGGCCGTCGCTGCCATCACGGCAGGGCGGCTCGGCGCGACCAGGAAAGGCCGGACATGGCCGAAGCCCCGTTGTCACCCCGTTCCGCCGGTGTGACCGCCCGCAGTCTCCTTCCCCCTCCCGCGCTCTGCGGCTTCCTGCTGCTGCTCGTGCTGGTGTTCTCCGTGTCGTGGGCCGTCGGTTCCGCCGCCGGTCCCGTGGCGCCCGGCCTGCACGGCACCGGCAGAACCGCCGGTGGCGACGGCGGCGACGGGGACGGGGACGGGGACGGCATGGAGGACATGCCCGGGATGGGGCACGGGAGCGGCGGATGAGCGCGGGCGGAGCGACGGCCGGACTCACGGTCACCGACCTCACCGTGGGCGGCATGACCTGCGCGGCCTGTGTGCGCCGGGTGGAGAGGAGGCTCGCCGGTCTTGAGGGCGTCACGGCCACGGTCAACCTGGCCACGGGGCTCGCCCGGGTCAGCCACCCGCCCGCCGTGACCCCCGGCGAGCTGGTCGCGGCGGTCGAGCGGGCGGGCTACCGGGCCGAACTGCCCGTGAGCGGCGGGGACGAGGACAGCGCGCGGACGGACCGGGACGACCCGGAGGCCCGCCGCGAGCGGGAGCGGCTGGTGGTCACCGCGCTGCTCGCGGTCCCCGTGCTGGTGCTGTCGATGGTCCCGGCGCTGCAGTTCCGCAACTGGCAGTGGCTCTGCTTCGTGCTGGCCGCCCCGGTCGCGGTGTGGAGCGCCTGGCCGTTCCACAGCAGGGCGTTGCGGGGACTGCGGCACGCGACGGCCACCATGGACACGCTCGTCTCGCTGGGAGTCGTCGCCTCCTTCGCCTGGTCGGTGTACGCGCTGTTCCTCGGCGGGGCGGGCGAGACCGGGATGCGGATGTCGTTCAGCCCGGTGCCCTCCTCGTCCGAGGGCATGGCCCACCTGTATCTCGAAGCCGCCGTCAGCGTCCCGCTGTTCGTGCTGACCGGGCGGTTCCTGGAGGCACGGGCCAGACGCGGAACAGGACAGGCGCTGCGCTCCCTGGCCGAACTGGCCGCCCGGCACGTCTTCGTCACCGACGAGCAGGGCGAACGAGCCGTTCCCATCGCGGAGTTGCGGGTGGGCCAGGTCTTCGTCGTACGCCCGGGGGAGCGCGTCGCCACCGACGGGCGCGTGACGGACGGCAGTTCCGCCGTCGACCTGTCCCTGGTGACCGGCGAGAGCCGGCCCCGGGAGGTGTCGCCCGGGTCGGCGCTGGTCGGCGGGGCCCTCAACGCGGGCGGTTTGCTGCGCGTCGAGGCCACCGCCGTCGGCGCGGACACCCAACTGGCGCGCATCACACGTCTGGTGACGGAAGCTCAGACGGGCAAGGCGAGGGCGCAGCGCCTGGCCGACGCCGTCGCGGGAGTCTTCGTGCCCGCCGTGCTGGCCGTCGCGGTCACCGTCCTCGGCTTCTGGCTGGGAGCCGGAGCCGACCCGCAGGCGGCGCTCACGGCCTGCGTGGCCGTCCTCGTGGTGGCCTGCCCGTGCGCGCTGGGCCTCGCGACACCGACCGCCCTGATGGCCGCCACCGGGCGCGGCGCCCTGCTGGGCGTGCTGGTGCGCGGTCCGCAGACCCTGGAGGCGCTTCAGCACATCGACACGGTCGTCCTGGACAAGACCGGCACCCTGACGACCGGTCACATGACGGTCGCGGACGTGACCGTCGTGCCGGGAACCCTCGGGCGCGACGAGGTCGTGCGGCTCGCCGCGGCCGTGGAACAGGGCTCGGAGCACCCGATCGGACGGGCCGTCGTCGCCTTCGCGCGCCGCCTGCCGAACACCGGCCCGCTGCCGGACGTCACCGCCTTCACCGCGACACCCGGCCACGGCGTCAGCGGCGCAGCCGGGGGCCGCACGGTCGCCCTGGGCGCACCGGACGGCACAGCGCACCCTGCCCTGGCGGAGGCGCTGACCGACGCCGAGAACGCCGGGCACACCCCGGTCCTGGTGCGGATCGACGGCCGGGACACAGCGCTCATCGCCCTCGGCGACCCGCCGCGGTCCGGCAGCTACCGTGCCGTCGACCGGCTGCGGCGCCTCGGCATCCGCCCCGTGCTCGCGACCGGTGACCGCAGCGCGCCCGCCGAGGCCGTGGCAGACGCGCTCAGGATCGATGAGGTGCACGCCCGCTGCACCCCCGAGGGGAAGGCGTCCCTCGTGCGGCGGCTCAGGGAGGACGGCCACCGGGTCGCGGTGGTCGGGGACGGGGTGAACGACGCCGCCGCGCTCGCCGCGGCGGACCTGGGCATCGCCATGGGCGGCGGAACCGATGCCGCCATCGGCGCGGCCGACCTGACCCTCGCGCGCGGGGACATCGAGGCGCTCGTGGACGCCGTCGGACTGGCCCGGCGCACGCTGCGCACCATCCGCGTCAACCTGCTCTGGGCGTTCGGCTACAACGCCGTCACCGTGCCGCCGGCGATGGTGGGACTCCTGGACCCGATGTTCGCCGCCGCGGCCATGTCCGTCAGCTCCGTGCTGGTGGTCGCCAACAGCCTCAGACTGCGCGACTGGCGACCGGCTCACGCGACAGGCCCGGCGCGCCGGACCCGCTGGGCACGGACCGGGAAGGCGGCGGCACGATGACGCGGATCAGGGACGGAGTCTCCCGGCCGCGGGCACGCGACCGGCGCGGGGTCAGGGACACGGCGCTGGCCGCGCTGGTCCCGGTCGCCGCGTGCAGTGTGGCGCTCGCGGGCCTGACGGCGTGGACCGGTGCGGGCCGTGCGGGCAGCCCGGCGCGTATCAGGGTCACGCAGGGAAAGGTCCTGCTGCCGTCCGCCGGCGTCCCCGAGACGGCTGCCTTCTTCGACATCGCCAACGAGGGCGGCTCGTCCGACACGCTGCTGCGGGTCACGGCCCGGGGCGTCCCGGACGGGGTGGCGCTCTCCCGGCACCGCATGACCGGGGGCAACGGCGCCTACCGGTCGCCGATCGCTTCCGTGGCCGTCGCGGCGGGCGAGAGCCTCGCCATGTCGCCCACCGGCGTCGATCTGACGGTGCCGGTGCCCGAGGGCGGCTGGAGCGCCGGTGACCTGGTGACGTTCACCCTGGAGTTCCGGCGCGGCGGCACCGTCGAGTCCGTCGCGGTGGTGGTGCGTCCCGGCTCCGCGTCCCTTCCGTAGTCGTTCCCGGGACGCCCCGGGTTCCCGCCCACCTGATGTGATGTGGGTCACCTGGTGTGGGGTGAGTCGTGGGGCGGGGTCCCCCACGTACCCCCTGACGACGAGCGAACGCCGGATGCGAGGATGACCGGACCATGACTGTCCGAGGGTGGTACCGCGCGGTGCGGGCGGGCGTGTTCGCCGCCGTCTGCGTGCTGCTCGCCGCCCTCGCCCACGCCACCATGTCGGGGGATCCCGTCCCCTGGTGGGCCATGGGCACCGGAGCGGCCGTGACGGGCGCGGCGGGCTGGGTGCTCGCCGGGCGCGAGCGCGGCCGCGGTCCGATCGTGGTCGTCGTGACCGCCGTGCAGGCCCTGCTCCACGAGGGGTTCTCGCTGGCCCAGCAGGCCGCCTCCACGGCCGCCCAGGCGGGCGCGCACGCCATGAGCGGGCACGCCATGGACATGCGCTCCATGAACATGCCCTCCATGGACATGCGTTCCATGGGTGCGGCGGTGGGTCACTCCGCCGCTGCCGCGCAGGCCGGTTCCACGGGCGGCGGGACGGACATGGCGGTCGGCGCCCACGGCATGACCGGTCTCGGCCACGTCCACGGCATGACCGGGGCCGCGTCGGTCGGGATGTTCTCCGCGCACCTCCTGGCCTCGCTCCTGTGCGGGCTGTGGCTCGCCCACGGTGAGCGGGGCGTCTTCCGCGTCCTGCGGGCGGCGGCCGCCTGGCTGGTGGCACCCCTGCGGCTGCTGCTCGCCCTGCCCGCGCCCGCGCACCGTCCCTCGGTCCGTCGGCGCCGTCCCGCAGCCGACGCTCCGGTGCGTCGTCTGCTCTGCGCCTCCCTCACCTTCCGGGGGCCGCCCGCGGCCGCCGCTGTCGCCTGAGACAGCCGGATCCACCGGGGCCCGTTCCCCCGGCGAGTCCCCGGGACGCCGCGCGCGCCGGGCACCGCCGGGCCCTCGTCGTGCCGCACCGCGGCCGACCCCCCGATTCCCGACGGGCTCCGGGCACCGCCGTACCCCTGCGTACGGACGCACCCACGTGCCGGTGAGCCGGTGCCCCGAGCGGGCCCGCGCACCGGAAGACCCGAGAAGGACATCTCGTGATGATCTCTGTCCTGCCCGCCCGCCGGGCGCACCGAGAATCCGCGGACGCGGTGGCGACCGCGTACGCGCTGGCCGCCCGAGCGGGCGACCACGACGCGGCCGAGCACTTCGTCCGCGCCCTCCACGGCGACGTGCTGCGGTACGTCACCTACCTCTGCGGTGATCCGCAGACCGCGCACGACCTCACCCAGGACACCTTCGCCCGCGCCTTCGGCAGTCTGCACCGCTTCGAAGGACGCGCCCCGGCCAGGACCTGGCTGCTGTCGATCGCCCGGCGCGCGGTCGCGGACAGCATCCGGCGCGCCGCCACCCGCCCCCGGATCGCGGACGCCGTCGACTGGCGTGACGCCCAGGAACGCGGCCAGTCGGTCGCCCTGCCCGGCTTCGACGAGGGCGTTGCCCTCCTCGACCTGCTGGCGGCGCTCCCCGGCGAACGCCGTGAGGCGTTCCTGCTGACCCAGGTGGTCGGCCTGTCGTACGAGGAGGCCGCGGGCTTCACCGGCTGCCCGGTCGGCACCGTCCGCTCCCGGGTCTTCCGGGCCAGGGCCACCCTGGAGCGGCTGCTGCGGGACGCCGAGACACCGGGTGCCCTGGCGGCCTGACCGCGCGGACGCCCCGGCGCCACGGCCGCAGAGAAGGGGCGCCGCCGGTGACGGCGGCGCCCCCTCGGACGGCTGGCGGGGCCAGGGGCGGTCCCCGCCAGCCGGCATCGGCCCGGTGCCGGGTGCGCCCGCGGCCGCACGCCCCGGTCAGCTGGTCGGCATC
>NZ_FMCI01000330.1 GCF_900091845.1 Streptomyces sp. SolWspMP-5a-2 | reverse complement strand
GCCGCCGGGCCGCCGTCGCCGACATCGAGACGGTGCGCAAGCTCGGCCGCGCCTCCACCAGCGAGGTCGACGGCGGCTCCACCCTGCTCCAGCCGGTCGCCCTCAGCTCCGGCGCGATCGCCGTCGTCGAGGTGTACGTCCCCGAGTCCGAGGTCAGCAACGGCGTCGGGACGGCGTGGGCGGTGCTGGCCGGGGTCGGGGCCGCCCTGATCGTCGGCTCGGTCGCGGTCGCCGACCGGCTCGGGGTGCGGATGGTGCAGCCCGCCCAGCGGCTGGTCGAGGGCGCGCACGAACTCGGCGAGGGCAAGCTCGGCGCCCGGGTCCCGGAGGAGGGGCCCACCGAACTGCGCCTGGCCGCCGTCGCGTTCAACTCGATGGCCGACCAGGTCGTCCAACTCCTCGCCAACGAACGGGAACTGGCGGCCGACCTGTCGCACCGGCTGCGCACCCCGCTGACCGTGCTGCGGCTCAACGCCGCCTCGCTCGGCGAGGGCCCGGCCGCCGACCAGACCAGGGCCGCGGTCGCCCAGTTGGAGCGTGAGGTCGACACGATCATCCGCACCGCCCGGGAGGCCAAGCCGAAGACGGCGGCGGCCGGTCCCGGCGCCGGGTGCGACGCCGCGGAGGTGGTGCGGGAACGGATGTCGTTCTGGTCGGCGCTCGCCGAGGACGAGGGCCGCAAGTGGCGCGTGGCGGGCGCGGACCGGCCGGTGCGGATACCGGTGGCCCGCGCCGACCTCGCGGCCGGGCTCGACGCCCTGCTCGGCAACGTCTTCCGGCACACCCCCGAGGGCACCGCCTTCGCCGTCGACGTGCACAACGGCGAGGACGCGGTGATCGTCCTCGTCTCGGACGCGGGCCCCGGGATATCCGACCCGCGGGCGGCGATGGCCCGGGGCCGCGGCTCCGGCAGCGACGGCTCCACCGGCCTCGGCCTCGACATCGTGCGCAGGCTCGCCGAGGCGACCGGCGGGGACGTCAGGATCGGCTCGTCGGTGCTCGGCGGCACCGAGGTGCGCGTCTGGATCCAGCTCGACGGCCGCGAACCGGAACGCCGCGGCCACCGAGGCTCGGTCCGCAGACGCCGCGGGTTGGCGCTCCGCTGACCGGGGCAACACGGCAGGGCGACACGGGGGCGCGGGGGGCACACGGGAACACGGCCGCACGGGGCGCAGGGCGGGACACCGGGACGGGATCACGGATGCGCCCCACCCTCCCCGCACGCCCCCGGGGACGCAGCCCCGGCCCCACCCCCAAACGCCCCCCGGGGACGCAGCCCCGGGGCCCCCGAACCCCGCCGCGCGCCGGATCTTTAACCGCCCCCGATCCCATCCTTAAGCGCACCCTAAGAACCTCAACCGGCGTCCGCATCAACCGCTTTGCCCGATTGCCCCTCGCTAGCGTGCTGTCGCACCCCCACCCCGTGAACAGCGAAGGCAGGCACGCGTATGAGGACCCACCGCCGCAAGGTCAGTGGCAGGAACAAGGCGATCGGCGGCGTCGTCGCGGCGGCCGTGGTCGGCGGTGGCGCGCTCCTGTTCACCGGCACCGCGCAGGCGGCGGGCGTCGGCGCCGCGTACACCAGGACCAGCGACTGGTCGACGGGGTACACCGGCCAGTACGTCGTCACCAACAACACCGGCGCCACCGAGAAGGACTGGACGCTGGAGTTCGACCTGCCGGACGGCTCCCGGCTCAGCTCGCTGTGGAACGCCGAGTCCAGCGTCAGCGGGCGGCACGTCACGGTGAAGGCCGCCAAGTGGGACACCGAGGGCCTGGCGCCCGGCGTGTCGGTCACCGTCGGGTTCGTCGTCAACGGCACCGCCGACCCCACCGGCTGCCTCGTCGACGACACCCGCTGCTCCGCCGACAGCGGCCCGACCCCGGAGCCGAGCGGCCGTCCCACCGACGCCCCGTCCCCGACGGCCACCGCCACCCGCCCGTCGACCCCCACCGACGCGCCCACCGGCACCCCCACCACGGCCGCCCCCACCACGGCCGCGCCCACCAAGGACGCCGGCACCGGCACCACCGCGGCGGGCGGCTTCGCCCCCTACGTCGACACCTCGCTCTACCCGGCCTTCGACCTGCTCGCGAGCGCCGACGCGACCGGCGTCAAGGACTACAACCTCGCCTTCGTCACCGACGGCGGCGGCTGCACCCCGAAGTGGGGCGGTGTCACCGACCTCGGCAGTGACGGCGTGGCCTCCCAGATCGGCGCCCTGCGCGCCAAGGGCGGCGACGTCCGGGTCTCCTTCGGCGGCGCCTCCGGCTCCGAGCTGGCGACCACCTGCTCCTCGGCGGACGCGCTGGCCGCGGCCTATGGCAAGGCCGTCGACGCCTACAACCTCACCAAGGTCGACTTCGACGTCGAGGGCGGGGCGCTGCCCGACACCCAGGCCAACACCCGCCGCGCCCAGGCCATCGCCGCGCTCCAGGCCCAGCACCCCGACCTGAACGTCTCCTACACCCTCCCGGTGATGCCCGAGGGCCTCACCCAGGACGGCGTCAGCCTGCTGGCGAACGCCAAGTCCAACGGCGTGCGGATCGACACCGTCAACATCATGGCGATGGACTACGGCCCCGCCTACAGCGGCGACATGGGCGACTACGCCGTCCAGGCGGCCACCGCGACCCAGGCACAGGTCAAGAGCGTCCTCGGGCTCTCCGACAGCGCGGCCTGGCAGGCGGTCGCGGTGACCCCGATGCTCGGCGTCAACGACGTCGCGTCCGAGATCTTCAAGGTCGACGACGCGGCCCAGCTCGTGGAGTTCGCCAAGTCCAAGGGGCTCGGCTGGCTGTCGATGTGGTCGGCGACCCGCGACAAGCAGTGCGCGGGCGGCGCCAAGGACGTGGCCGACGCGACGTGCAGCTCGATCGCCCAGGACCCGTTCGCGTTCTCGAAGGCGTTCAAGGCCGTCGGCTGATCCACCGACCAACGGGGGCGGCGGCGCCCCGGCCGGCACCAACCCCCCATCCGGCCGGGGCGCCGCGGCATGTCGTCCCACGGGAACGGGGCGCGGCGCCCCCCCCACGGGCGCCGCGCCCCGTCCGGTCCGGTGGGACGGCGTCGTCACCGTCCCGGCGCCGGCACCTCCGGCAGCGTCCCGGTGCGGGCCGCCTCGCCGTACCAGAGCGCGCTCGACTTCGGGGTGCGGGCCAGCGTCGCGTAGTCGACGTACACCGCGCCGAACCGCTTCCCGTACCCGTACGCCCACTCGAAGTTGTCCATCAGGGACCACAGGTAGTAGCCGCGCACGTCCGCGCCGTCCGCGATGGCCTGCCGCACCGCCGCGAGGTGGCCGTGCAGATAGGCGATCCGCTCCGGGTCGTGGACCCGGCCGTCGGCGTCGGGCTTGTCGTCGTAGGCCGCGCCGTTCTCCGTGACGTACAGCGGCAGTCCGGGCGCCTCCCGGCTGTAGCGCATGATCAGCTCGTGCAGGCCGGTCGGGTCGATCGTCCAGCCCATCTCGGTGCGCTCGCCCGGCGTCTGGTGGAACTCGACGTCGTCCGCGGCGGGCCACGGGGAGTGCTCGCTGGCGCCGTGTCCGTCGGCGCGGGCACCGGTGCGCCCCTCGTCGGCGGCCGAGACCAGCGCCGGGGTGTAGTAGTTGAGGCCCAGCGCGTCCAACGGCTGGTGGATCAGGCCGAGATCGCCGTCCAGGACGTACGACCAGTCGGTGACGGACGACGTGGCGGCGAGCAGTGTCTGCGGGTACGCGCCGTGCAGGATCGGGCCGTGGAAGACGCCGTTGGCCAGGTCGTCGATCCGCTGCGCGGCGGCGAGGTCCGCCGGGCTCTGCGAAACGGGCCTGACGACCGACGAGTTGAGGCTGATGGCGATCGAGTTGCGGGCGGGCATCACCGAGCGCAGGGCGGTGGTGCCCAGGCCGTGCGCCAGGTTGAGGTGGTGGGCGGCCCGCAGGGACGCCTCCGGGTCGGTGCGGCCGGGCGCGTGCACGCCGGAGCCGTAGCCGAGGAAGGCCGCGCACCAGGGCTCGTTGACGGTGATCCACTGCTCCACCCGGTCGCCCAGCGCCTCGCCGACGATCTGCGCGTACTCGGCGAACCGGAAGGCGGTGTCGCGCGCGGGCCAGCCGCCCGCGTCCTCCAGCTCCTGCGGCAGGTCCCAGTGGTAGAGGGTGACCGCGGGCTTGATGCCGTGCGCGAGCAGCTCGTCCACCAGCCGCCGGTAGAAGTCCAGGCCCACCTGGACCGCCGGACCCCGCCCGGTGGGCTGCACCCGCGGCCAGGAGACCGAGAACCGGTAGGAGGTCAGGCCGAGGTCGGCCATCAGCGCGACGTCGTCGCGGAAGCGGTGGTAGTGGTCGACAGCGATGTCACCGTGCTCGCCGCCCAGCGTCTTGCCGGGGGTGTGGCTGAAGGTGTCCCAGATGGAGGGCGTACGGCCGCCCTCCCGCACCGCCCCCTCGATCTGGTAGGCGGAGGTCGCGGAGCCCCAGAGGAAGGCGGAGGGGAAGGTCACCGGGGTCGCCGGTGTGGCGGACTCAGACATGGAAGCGCTCCCATTGGTGGTCGTGGAGACCGACGGGTCGTCAGGGGGAAGGGCGGACACAGGGAGGGGAGTGGACGGGGAGAGGGGAGAGGCAGGAGGGAGGAGAGAAGGGGAGGGGCGGAGGGGGCCGGAGCCGTGCGGGCCCGGCCCCGGAGGGCGCGTGGTGCGCGGGGGCCGCGTCAGCCCTTGATCGCGCCCTGCATGATGCCGCCCACGATCTGCTTGCCGAAGAGGATGAAGGCGATCAGCAGCGGCAGCGTGCCCAGCAGCGCGCCCGCCATGATCACGGCCTGGTCCGGGACATAGCCGGTGCCCAGCGAGTTGAGCGCGACCTGCACGGTCGGGTTCTGCTGGTTGAGGGCGATGATCGGCCACAGGAAGTCGTTCCAGGCGAACACGAACGTCAGCAGGCCGAGGACGGCCATCGCGGGCCGCGCCGCCGGGAAGACCACGTGCCACACCACCCGCAGACTGGACGCGCCGTCCACCCGGGCCGCCTCGATCAGCTCGCTCGGCAGCGCCTGGACCAGGTACTGCCGCATGAAGAACGTGCCGAACGCCGTCACCAGGGTCGGCAGGATGACCGTCTGGAGCTGGTTCGACCAGCCGAAGTCGCTCATCCACAGATACAGCGGGACGACGGCGAGCTGCGGCGGGATCATCATGGTGCCGATGGTCAGCAGCAGCAGGAACCCGGAGAACCGGAACCGCAGCTTGGCGAAGGCGAACCCGGCGAGGGTGGAGAACAGCACCGTGCTGACGGTGATGGTGCCCGCGACGATCGTGCTGTTCAGCATCGCGGTCCCGAGCCCGGCCTGGTCCCAGGCCGCCTCCAGGTTCTTGAACAGGTTCCCGCCGAACCAGAGCGGTGGCGGGGTCTCCGCCAGCCGCCGGTCGGTGCGCGAGGCCGCGATGGCGGTCCACACCAGCGGGGCCAGCGAGACCAGCGCGAACACGGTGAGCACGACGTAGGTCACAGGACCGGCGTGCAGCTGCTTGCCCGCGCCCATCACCCGGCGGGTGCGGCCCTTCTTCTCCCGCGTCTGAGGCAACGTCAGTTCACTGGTGGTCATTGGGACTTCCTCAGCCGTCGGGTGAGCAGCAGGTTGATCACGGCGACGATCAGCAGGATCAGGAACATCGACCACGCGATCGCCGACGCCTTGCCGAGGTTGCCGATGATCCAGCCCTGGTCGTACATGTACAGACCGAGCGTCTGGTACTGGTGCTCGGAGCCGCCCTTCGATCCGCTGACGCCGCCGAACAGCAGCGGCTCACCGAAGAGCTGGGTGGCGCCGATGGTCGAGACGACGACCGTGAAGAGGATCGTCGGCCGCAGCTGCGGGACCGTCACGTGCAGGAACTGCTGCCAGCGGTTGGCGCCGTCGATGGCCGCCGACTCGTACAGGTCGGACGGGATGGCCTGCATCGCGGCGAGGTAGATCAGCGCGTTGTAGCCGGTCCACCGCCAGATCACGATCGACGACACCGCGAACTGCGAACCGATGTCGGACTCACGCCAGTTGATCGCGTCGACGCCGAAGAAGTGCAGGAACCAGTTGACCATGCCGCCGTCCCACGAGTACAGCAGCGTGAAGACGAGCGTCGCCGCCGCCACCGAGGTGGCGTACGGGGTGAGCATCACGACCCGCCAGACGGTGGAGCCGCGCAGGTGGTAGTTGAGCAGATGGGCCAGCCAGAGCGCGGCCATCAGCTGCGGGACGGTGGCGAGCACACCGATCGTGAAGGTGTTCTTCAGGGCGTTCCAGAAGAAGTCCGAGGACAACAGGTTCCGGTAGTTGTCCAGGCCCGCCCAGGTCTGGTGGTCCAGCGCGGACAGCTGCACGTTGTGCAGCGAGTACCAGGCCGTGTAGAGGAGCGGGATCAGCGAGAACGCGCCGAAGATGACGAAGAAGGGGGCGATGAAGACGTAGGGCGACGCCTTCATGTCCCAGCGGTAGAACCGGCTGCGCCAGGAGTCGGGGCCCTGGCCCGGCGTACCGCGACCGCGAGCGCCCCGGGCCGCGCCCGGCTGGGAGCCGGACGCGGCCTCGGCACTCGACGCGGGATCCGCGAGAGCCTGCTTGGAGCTGGTCACTGGCCGAGCACGTCCTTGATCTCCTTGCCGGCCGCGTCCCAGCCCTGGGCCGGGGTCTTGCCCTTCTGCTCGACCTGGAGGATGCCGACGTCCGTGATCGCGGTGCCGATCGGCTGGTCCTTGGCGCCGTGGAACTGCGACGGGATCGTCTTCGCCGAGTCGGAGAAGATCTGCGTGATCGGGGCGTCGGAGAAGTACGACGTGGTCTCGGTGGCGGGCTTCAGGCTCGTGTAGGCACCCGGGGTCGACGGGAAGCTGGCCTGCTTCGCGAAGACCTTGGCCTGCTGCTCGGGCGCGGTCAGCCACTTCGCCAGGGCGATGGCCTCCTTCTGGTGCTTGCCCGCCGTCGGCACGCCGATGAACGAGCCGCCCCAGTTGGCCGCGGTCGGCGCCGCCGCCACGTCCCAGTTGCCCTTGCCGGAGTCACCGGACTTCTGCTCGATGTAGCCGATCATCCACGCCGGGCAGGCCACCGTGGCGAACGAGGCGTTGGCGAAGCCCTGGTCCCAGGGCTTGTCGAACTGCTTCAGCTTCGCCGACATGTTGCTGGTCGCCACCGACATCGCGACGTTCCAGGACTTCTTCACGCCCGCGGACTTGTCCCAGACGACGTTGCCGTCCTTGTCGTAGTACGTCTGGCTCTCGCCGCCCAGGGCCGCGTTGTAGACCGAGGAGGCGGAGTCCACGAACTTGGTGCCGCTGGGCGCCTTCTTCATGTACTCCTTGCCCAGGTCGACGTACTTCGCCCAGTCGCCCTTCCACTGCGCGGCGAGCTTGGTGCGGTCCGTCTCCAGGCCGGCCTTCTTGAAGAGGTCCTTGCGGTAGCAGATGGCCATCGGACCGATGTCGGTGCCGAGCCCGATCAGCTTGCCGTCCTTGGTCGTGGCCTGGTCGTTCTTCCAGTCGAGCCACTGGGACTTGTCGACGTCCTTGCCCAGGTCGACGAACTTGTCGGCCTGCGTCTGGACGGCCTCGGTGATGTTGCCGACCTCGATCGCCTGGATGTCGTCGGTGCCGGAACCGGCCTGGAGGCGGGTGAGCACCTTCGGCCAGTACACGTCGGTGCGGGTGGTGACGTTCTCCTTGATGGTGACGTCCGGGTGCTGCTTCATGTAGTCGTCGTACAGACCGGCCTGCTTGTAGCCGAACACACCGAAGGTGCCGATGGTGAGTGTCGTTTTGCCCTTGGCGTTGCCGCCGCTGTCGTTAGAGTTCGACGAGCCGTCGTCCGAGTCGCTGGCGCAACCGGCCAGCAGTCCCGTAGTCAGCGCGGCGACGGCCGCGAGGGCCATCAGCCGGTGGGACCGGCGGGTACTCGTGCGCATTGCGTCCTCCTGTTGCCTGACGTGCCGACCCCCCGGCCAACTGCACTGTTGGGCCCGTTGGTACTCGCTGCGGCTCGGGCGGGGAACGTGCGGGATGTGTATGTGTCAGGTACTGTGGGAGCGCTCCCACAGGTGATGTGTTGAAGGTTGGCCGGTTCCGGCGGGGGTGTCAAGGGAGCGAGCAGGGCGTGATGCCTTCAGTTATCGGGACGTTAACTGGAATCGCCGGATCCGGCGGCCGGGGCGCTGCCCGCCCCCGGCGCCGGTCTGCGCCCCAGCTCCGGCTGTTAAATTCCACAGGCCGGTGAGATGACGACTGCGGGAAGGCGAGGCCCATGGCAACCCACGGAGCGCGGAGCAGGAGTGGGGGACGACCCACACTGGAGGAAGTCGCCGCGCGCGCGGGCGTCGGGCGGGGCACGGTCTCCCGGGTGATCAACGGTTCGCCGCGGGTCAGCGACGCCACCCGCGCCGCCGTGGAGGCGGCCGTCGCCGAGCTGGGCTACGTGCCCAACACGGCCGCCCGCGCCCTCGCCGCCAACCGCACCGACGCCATCGCCCTGGTCGTCCCGGAGCCGGAGACCCGCTTCTTCGCCGAGCCGTACTTCTCGGACATGCTCAAGGGCGTCGGCGCCGAGCTGTCCGAGACGCACATGCAGCTGCTGCTCATCTTCGCGGGCAGCGACCGCGAGCGGCGGCGCCTGGCCCAGTACCTGGCCGCGCACCGGGTGGACGGCGTCCTGCTGGTCTCCGTGCACGCCGACGACCCGCTGCCCGACCTGTTGTCCCAGCTGGAGATCCCGGCCGTGATCAGCGGCCCGCGCTCCGCCGCGGAGACGCTCACCTCGGTGGACTCCGACAACTACGGCGGCGGCCGCTCCGCCGTCGAGCACCTGCTGGGCCGGGGGCGGCGCACGATAGCCCACATCACCGGCCGCCTGGACGTGTACGGGGCCCAGCGCCGCGTCGACGGCTACCGGGACGCCCTGCGCGACGCCGGGCACGTGGTCGACGAACTCCTCGTCGAGCCGGGCGACTTCACCGAGGAGGGCGGTCGACGCGCGATGACCGAACTGCTCGGCCGCCGCCCGCACCTGGACGCCGTCTTCGCCGGGTCGGACGTGATGGCGGCCGGGGCCCGCCAGGTGCTGCGCGAGCGCGGCCTGCGCATCCCGGACGACGTGGCGCTGGTCGGCTACGACGACTCGGCCATAGCCCGGCACATGGACCCGCCGCTCACCAGCGTCAGGCAGCCCATCGAGGAGATGGGCCGCCGCATGATCGACCTGCTGCTCACCGAGATCGCGGACCGCCGCCCGGCCGTCTCCCGCGGCCTGGAGCGCCGCCAGATGGTCCTGGCGACGGAACTGGTGCCCCGGGCCTCGTCCTGACCGGGGCCGCGCGCCCGGCGGCCGGGCACTGACCTGGGCGGGCGCCTCCCGGCGGCGACCGGCCCCCGAGCGCGTCCACCGTCCGGCCGGAGCGTCGCGGGTGACGACGGAAGCCCCACCCGGGGGTGGGGCTCCGTGGTCCGCGCCGGGGGCCGGGCCGGGCTTCTGCCGTGCGGGATGCGGGATGCGGGGTCAGCGGGTCACCGAGTGCAACGCGTCCTCGTCGTGCTCGTAGTGCGCCAGCGCCAGACCCAGCCCGAAGAACGTGGGGGCCCACTCCCCGACGAAGATCCCCCAGCGGTCGGCGCGCGCCGTACCGGCGGCCTCCGCCTTCATCGAGCCGCACCACGACGCGACCGACAAACCGATGGAGACGAACCCCGCGAGGTACGCGTGCTCCGCCTTGAGGCCCTTTTCGTGCAACATCTTGACGATCATGACGCTCCAAGCGATAGGGAGAAGGAGGCTTTCTCCAGGCTCGCCCCAGACCGCGGACCCTGCATCTCGGCGCAGCGGGGGGCGCCGCGGGCGGCACGTGCGGCACCCCGGGAAAGCCGTCCGCCCGCCGTGGGAGACGGCCGCCGCCGGCGCCGTCCTGGACCCCGTCCGGCGGCAGGTGGCCGCTGTCGTTCTCCCTCTGGCGGGCGCTGTTCTGACGCCATGTCACCTGGAGGGCGGCCGGGCCCGGTTTCCCCGGGCGTTCCGCGATGCGCGCCGTCGAGGGGAGGACCCGGGAAACGGATCAAGGGCTGACCTGAACTTCCAGGTCAGCCCTTGATCTTCCAGGGTGAGTGACGGGACTTGAACCCGCGGCCACCTGGACCACAACCAGGTGCTCTACCAACTGAGCTACACCCACCACGACCGGCGTGTGACTTGGTGTTTCACCGACCGGCCGAGAAAAAGTGTACAGGGTCCGAAGGGGTGCTCGCGCACCCCTTTACCGGGCGGGCACCACGTGCTTCGCGGCGATGGTCCGCGCGGTCTCCGAGTCGGGTCCCGGCTGGGGGACGAAGACGGCCTCGCGGTAGTAGCGCAGCTCCGCGATCGACTCCCGGATGTCGGCCAGCGCGCGGTGGTTGCCGTTCTTCTCCGGGCTGTTGAAGTACGCCCTCGGGTACCAGCGGCGGGCCAGCTCCTTGATGCTGGACACGTCGACGATGCGGTAGTGGAGGTAGCTCTCCAGCGTCGGCATGTCACGGAGCAGGAAGCCGCGGTCGGTCCCGACGGTGTTGCCGCACAGCGGCGCCTTGCCGGGTTCCTTGACGTGTTCCCTGATGTAGGAGAGGACCTGCTCCTCGGCGTCGGCCAGGGTCGTGCCCCCGGCGAGTTCGTCGAGCAGTCCGGAGCTGGTGTGCATCTGGCGCACCACGTCCGGCATCGTCTCCAGGGACCGGTCCGGCGGCCGGACGACGATGTCGACGCCCTCGCCGAGTACGTTCAGCTCCGAATCGGTGACGAGGGCGGCCACCTCGATGAGCGCGTCGTCGGACAGCGAGAGGCCGGTCATCTCGCAGTCGATCCACACCATGCGATCGTTCATGCGCCCACCTTACGGCCGGTGTGCGCCCCCGGGTCGCCCCGCGTCGGCACCGGGGCCGCGGGAACGCCGTCCCGGACCGGTCGCGCCGCCGGTCCTGGCCCCACGCACGGGACGCCGGACGGGCGGACGGCCCGTCCGGCGTCCCCGCCGTGTCGTCCCGCTAGGTGCCGCTGCGCTGCCCCGGCACGCTCGCCAGCGGCGGGCCCGTCACCGTGGGTGTGCGGCGGGCCTGCATCGGGACCGGTCCCTCCGGGTGGAGGAGGGGCACCGGCGTCGGCTCCGGTTCGGCCTGCCGCTCCTGCTGGGGGCGGCGGGCCCGGTAGGCGGCGCGGTAGGCCGCGGGCGACGAACCGAGCTGGCGGCGGAAGTGCCCGCGCAGCGCCACCGGCGAGCGGAACCCGCAGCGGCCCGCGACCTCGTCCACCGAGTAGTCGGACGTCTCCAGGAGCCGCTGCGCCTGCAGCACCCGCTGGGTGATCAGCCACTGGAGCGGGGCGCTGCCCGTCAGCGACCGGAACCGGCGGTCGAAGGTGCGGCGGCTCATGTAGGCGCGCGCGGCGAGCGTCTCCACGTCGAACTGCTCGTGGAGGTGCTCCAGCGCCCAGGCGACGACCTCGGCGAGCGGGTCGGCGCCGATCTCCTCTGGTAAAGACCTGTCGAGGTAGCGCTCCTGGCCGCCGGTGCGGCGCGGCGGGACCACCAGCCGGCGGGCGAGCGCGCCCGCCGCCTCGTTGCCGTGGTCCGTCCGCACGATGTGGAGGCAGAGGTCGATCCCCGCGGCGGTGCCCGCCGAGGTCAGGACGTCGCCGTCGTCGACGAACAGCTCGCGCGGGTCCACGTGGACCGACGGATAGCGTTTCGCCAGGGTCGGCGCGTACATCCAGTGCGTGGTGGCCGGGCGGCCGTCCAGCAGGCCCGCCGCCGCCAGCACGAACGCGCCGGTGCACAGGCCCACGATGCGGGCCCCCTCCTCGTGCGCCCGGCGCAGCGCGTCGAGCGCGTCCTCCGGTGGCGGCGAGGTGATCGAGCGCCAGGCGGGCACGACGACCGTGCCTGCCCGCGCGATCGCTTCCAGGCCATGCGGTGCGGTGAGTTCGAGCCCGCCCGTGGTCCGCAGCGGACCTTCTTCGCCGCCGCACACCAGCAATCGGTATCGGGGCACACCGGCGTCCTGACGGTCGATCCCGAACACCGACAGTGGTATGGAACTCTCGAAGATGGGGCCGCCGCTGAACAGCAGCACCGCGACGATCTCCTTGCGGCGTCGCCCGGAGAGTTTCCGGGCCGCGGCTTCCGGCGCGGCAGTGGAGTCGTGGCTCATCCTGCTAAGCCCCCCTCGGTGGTCGCGGCTCCTCGGTTGTGTCGCTCCTGCACGTTTCCCCTCGGTCCTGCACGAGTCCCCCGCCGTAAGAGTCAAGATCGAATCTACTGCGTCCCGTGGCGCCGAGATGACCAGTTCAGCACTCGGCACATTGTCGACTTGGCAACTTGGCGTGAAGCATTCGATCACGAAGCGTTGCACTCGTGGGCCGTGCAGGGAAGTGCGCCTTGTCGCAGTGGCCAATCCACGTAGGGTGCGCGCGCCCCTCGGGACCCTTTCCGTGCAGGTGGAACGGGGGTTGGGGGGTGGTGGGGGCAGGAAACGCACGGTGGCCAGAAGTTGGCTGAAAAGAGGTGTGTGGCAGCACTAAAACCGGTCAGACGACCGGTGTACTCCCTCCAGTGTGCCGCCTGTCGCGACGGACACCCGCTCCGGTCCGTCCCCGCTGGCCCTGCTGAGGGACCGTCCGCTCCTCTTCCTCCGCGCCGTCCCCGCCCCCCTGCCGCGCCCCGTCCGGCCCGGGCGCCGGGGAGGTCCCGTGCGCCGGGTGGCCGAGGTCCGCCCGCCGGCCGCCGGACTCCCCGGGCCGCGCGACGTCCGTCCCGTCCCGAAGCTCCCCCTGCGCCCCGGACGCCCCGTGTTCCCCGCCCGCCGCTCTCGCCGCGCACCGCTCCGACCGGTGCAGCAGCAGGCGGCAGACGGCGGTGACGGCCGCCAGGCCGAGGGCGGTGCCGGTCGCGCCCGCCAGCGAACTGCCGTACCAGAGCAGGACCACCGGAACCAGGACGCAGCTGAACGCCGCCCAGCGGACGACGTCGGTCGCCGATTCCTGGCGCGGACGGGGGGTCGCGCGAGGGCGGTCGGGGGCGGGGTGCGGTCCGGACATGGGTGCTCCCTGGGGCCGAGGCTCTCCGGGTTCAACGCATGTTCGAGCGGTCGGTCACTGTACGCCTTCGCCGCCCGGCAGGTGAATGCCACGCAAACCGCCTGTACGGCGCAGCAACCATTGCGTGACGGGCGCACCCTCGTGCATGCTCCGGGGAACCCTTGCGCAGTGAGGGCGGGATCTGGGCTAAGGAGGCGTGCCGCCGTACCCTTGGGGGTATGGGGTTGGGAAGATGATTCCCGGACACAGCTCCGCCGCTCACTGTTGTCCCACCCACAAAAGGATCCCAACGCCGAGACAGCCATGGCCGGTCACGAATTCTTCGAACCCGCGGACCGCAAGCGGCCCGTCGCCGATCCCACGGCGGCCGACCCTCTGGCGGCCGACGAGCCACGTCAATCCTGCGATCCCGCGTTCCAGCACGGCGTCGTCGTCGGCTTCGACGGCTCGACGTCCAGTGAGCGCGCCCTCGCCTACGCCATCGGCATGGCGCACCGTTCCGGCTCCGGCCTGATCATCGTCCATGTCGCCAACCGGCTGCCCACCACGGTCTGGGCCGGTTGCGAGCCGCCCGTCTTCGTGGACGTCCCCGACCACCGCACCGAGGTGCTCGGCCTGGAGCTCGCCTGCGCGGAGTACCTCTCGGAAGTCCCCTGGATCCTGGTCGAGCGCGGTGGCGACATCTGCCACGAACTCGAAGAGGTGGGGCGGGAGTACGAGGCGGACGCGATCGTCGTCGGCTCGACGCACGGCATCGTGGGGCGCATTTTCGGCTCCGTCGCCGGGCGGCTCGCCAAGCGGGCGCAGCGGCCCGTGATCGTGATCCCGTGACGTTCCGTGTCCCCGGGCGGGGCGCGTCCCGCGCCGGCGCCCTGCCGGTGTGCGCGCTGCGTGAGACTACTGGCGCGTAGGGGTGTCCCCGCCCTGGTGAAGGGCATATACCGGTCACGGATCCACCGTGCCGTTCGCGTCACCGCACCCCCGGGAAGGCGCCCGCCCCTCCCGGCCGTCGGCGCCCTCGCGACGCGCTGCCGGCCGGGGTGTGACGGCCTCCGGCTCAAAGGCAGCCCGGTGCCGGGGAGTTGGGCGGCCCCGGCGACATGGAGGGACCCCCACGCGCGGCAGGTGGCAGCGCGCGTGGGGGTCCGTTCGCGTGTCGCGGCGGGGCGGCTACTCGACCGTCACCGACTTGGCCAGGTTGCGCGGCTTGTCGATGTCCCGGCCCAGGGCCAACGCCGTGTGGTAGGCGAGGAGTTGCAGTGGGATACCCATCAGGATGGGGTCCAGCTCGTCCTCGTTCTTCGGGACGACGATCGTCTCGTCGGCCTTCTCCTGGTGCTGGTGGGCCACCGCCATGATGCGGCCGCTGCGGGCCTTGATCTCCTCCATCGCGGCGCGGTTCTTCTCCAGCAGGTCGTCGTCGGGGACGATCGCGACCGTGGGCAGCGCCGGTTCGATGAGGGCCAGCGGGCCGTGCTTCAACTCCGAGGCGGGGTAGGCCTCGGCGTGGATGTAGGAGACCTCCTTGAGCTTGAGGCTCGCCTCGCGGGCGACCGGGTAGCCGCGGACCCGGCCGATGAAGAGCATCGAGCGGGCCTCGGCGTACCGGGCGGCCAGCTTCTCGATCTCCTGCTCCTGGTCGAGGATCTCGGTGATCTGGGCGGGCAGCCTGCGCAGGCCCTCGATGATCCGCTTGCCGTCGCGGACCGAGAGGTCGCGGGTGCGGCCGAGGTGCAGCGCGAGCAGCGCGAAGGCGACGGTGGTGTTGGTGAAGCACTTGGTGGAGACGACGCAGACCTCGGGGCCCGCGTGCACGTAGATCCCGCCGTCGGCCTCCCGGGCGATGGCCGAGCCGACGACGTTGACGACGCCGAGCACCCGGGCGCCCTTGCGCTTCAGCTCCTGCACGGCGGCGAGCACGTCGTAGGTCTCGCCGGACTGGGAGACGGCGACGTACAGGGTGTCGGGGTCGACGACCGCGTTGCGGTAGCGGAACTCGGAGGCGGGCTCGGCGTCGGCCGGGATGCGGGCCAGCTCCTCGATCATCTGGGCGCCGATCATGCCCGCGTGGTACGAGGTGCCGCAGCCGAGGATCTTGACCCGGCGGATCCGGCGGGCCTCGCGGGCGTCCAGGTTGAGGCCGCCCAGGTGGACGGTGGAGAAGCGCTCGTCGATCCGGCCGCGCAGCACCCGGTCCACGGCGTCGGCCTGCTCGTGGATCTCCTTGTGCATGTAGGTGTCGTGGCCGCCCATGTCGTAGGAGGCGGCCTCCCACTCGACGGTGGTCGGCTCGGACGTGGTGCGGGTGCCCTCGGTGGTGTACGTCCGGAAGTCGTCGGCCTTGAGGGTCGCCATCTCGCCGTCGTCGAGGGTCACTATCTGCCGGGTGTGGGCGACCAGCGCGGCGATGTCGGAGGCGACGAACATCTCCTTCTCGCCGATGCCGAGGACCACCGGGGAGCCGTTTCGCGCCACCACGATGCGGTCGGCGAAGTCGGCGTGCAGCACGGCGACGCCGTAGGTGCCCTCGATCACCCGGAGGGTCTCGCGGACCTTCTCCTCCAGGGTCGGCGCCTGGGAGCGGGCGATGAGGTGGACGAGGACCTCGGTGTCGGTCTCGGAGAGGAACTCGACGCCGTCCGCCTCCAGTTTGCGGCGCAGGTCGGAGGCGTTGTCGATGATGCCGTTGTGGACGACGGCGACCTTGCCCTCCGCGTCCAGGTGCGGGTGGGCGTTGGCGTCGGAGGGGGCGCCGTGGGTGGCCCAGCGGGTGTGCGCGATGCCGGTGGTGCCCTTGAAGCGGGCGGGGACCCTGGCCTCCAGGTCGCGCACCCGGCCCTTCGCCTTGACGCTCCGCAGACCGGCCGTCTTCGGCGAGGTGACGGCGATGCCCGCCGAGTCGTAGCCGCGGTACTCCAGGCGCTGGAGCCCTTCGAGGAGGAGCGGGGCGACGTCACGCCTGCCGATGTATCCGACGATTCCGCACATGCAGATGAGTCCCTCAGCCGTAGACGATGCGGCGCAACTGGCGGAGCGTCAGCTCCGGCGGCGCGACCGCGCGGTATTTCAGGTCCGCCTCGATCCGGTCGAAGATCTCCGCGTTCACCAGGCCCTGTGCCTGGAGTTCGCGGTGGCGGCGACGGACGTACTCCTCGGTCGTCTCGTCGAAGTAGGCGAGCACGTCCTGGACCACGCGCAGCGCTTCGCCCCGGTTGAGGGGCGTCGACCGCGTCAGATGATCAACGAGTTCGTCGTGCACTCGGTAGATCCTGGAGTAAGGGGAGGGGTTTCGCAAGAATCCTGCCCGATTTCGGGCAGAGGACTGTTGAAACTCTTATGAGAGGCTGTTCGCACCCTGTCCATCCCGCGTCTTGCGGTTGGTCGCCTGCCGGTACGAGCTTCAGACGTCATGGACATTCCTCGTATGGGAGTACCCGAGCCGCTGGCCGCCCGGATGAGCATGGCCGAGCAGCACGAATACCTCCGCGCCAGGTTCTCCCGGCGCACGATGATCAGAGGCGGCGCCGTCACCCTCGGCGCCGTCACCGGCGGTGCCTTCGTCCCCGGCGCGGTCGCCCAGGCCGCCGTCCCCACCCGCTCCGCCGCCCCCGCCACCGGGACCGTCGACGGGGCGCACGTCGCCCCCTTCGGCCGTCACCTCGCCTACGGCGACGACCCGCGCACCGAGATGACCGTCTCCTGGCAGGTGCCGGTCGCGGTCCGCAGGCCCTTCGTCCGGATCGGCGCCCATCCCTGGAACCTCTCGCGCCGGATCGAGGCCGAGGTCCGCACCCTGTACACCCCCGCCGGGGTCGGCGCGAGCGGCGACCACACGCAGTACTACCTGCACGCGGCCCTCAGCCACCTGCGGCCCGGCACCACCTACTACTACGGCGTCGGCCACCAGGGCTTCGACCCGGCCGAGGCCCGGCTGACCGGCACCCTGGGCACCTTCACCACCGCGCCGGGCCACCGCGAGCCGTTCACCTTCACCGCCTTCGGCGACGAGGGCGTCGGCTACCACGGGCTCGCCAACAACAGCCTGCTGCTGGGCCAGAACCCCGCCTTCCACCTGCACGCGGGCGACATCGCCTACGCCGACCCGGCGGGCGCGGGGAAGACCTCCGACACCGGCTTCGACTCCCGGGTCTGGGACCAGTTCCTCGCCCAGACCGAGTCGGTCGCCAAGTCCGTCCCGTGGATGCCCGCCTACGGCAACCACGACATGGAGGCCTGGTACGCGCCGCACGGCTACGGCGGCGAGCAGGCCCGCTGGAACCTCCCCGGGAACGGACCCGACCCGCGCAACCTGCCCGGCGTCTACTCCTTCGTGCACGGCAACACCGCCGTGATCGCCCTCGACGCCAACGACGTCTCCTTCGAGATCCCCGCCAACCTCGGCCTCTCCGGCGGCACCCAGACCCGGTGGCTCGAAGCCCGGCTGAAGGAGTACCGCGCCGCGAAGGACATCGACTTCGTCGTCGTCTTCTTCCACCACTGCGCCTACTGCACCTCCACCGCGCACGCCTCGGAGGGCGGCGTGCGCCGGGAGTGGGTGCCGCTGTTCGAGAAGTACACGGTCGACCTGGTCATCAACGGCCACAACCACCAGTACGAGCGCACCGACGTCCTCAAGGGCGGCGAGGTCGTCAAGAAGCTCCCGATCGGCGCCACCGCCTACCCGGAGACCGAGGGCGTCGTCTACGTGACGGCGGGCGCGGCCGGGCGCAGCCTGTACGCCTTCAGCGCCCCGCTCTCCTACGAGGGCCACGAGCAGGAGGTCGACTCGGTCGCCTCCTTCGTCAACACCGCCGCGGGGAAGGCCGACGAGACGGTCACCTGGTCGCGGGTGCGCTACCTCGACTACTCGTTCCTGCGGGTGGACGTCGCGCCCGCCGCCAGGGGCCGCTCGGCCACCCTGACGGTGAGCGGGATCGCCGAGACCGGCGCGCGGATCGACCACTTCACCGTGGCCCGCCGCGTCAGGTAGCCGTGCGGGCCGCCGCCGCGGCGGCCCTCACAGCCGTCTGAGCACCGCCTGCTTGGCGAGGGTGAACTCCTCCTCCGTCAGCACCCCCGCGCGGTGCAGCTCGCCCAGCTCCCGCAGCCGTCGCAGCAGCGCGTCGTGGTCGTCGGCGGCGGGCCGCGGGGCCGGTGGCGCGACGGCGGCCGGGGCCTCCTTCGCGCCGGGCCCGGCCGCCGGATGCGGCAGCCGGGCCTGCACGGCGGCGGCGACCAGGGCCATCAGCGGGTCCTTCTTGAACCCCCACAGCTCCACCGCGTGCGGGTCGTACTTGGGCGGCGCCTCGCTCGCGGCGCCGCGCACCGTGAACCGCAGATGCCCGTTCTCCAGCCCGGCCGCGGGATGCCAGTCGACGGCGGCCAGCTCGCCGACGGTCAGCGTGCGGGCCCCGGCCGCGGACTTGGCGTCCTCCGTCTTCCAGTTCCACTCCAGGCGCACCCGCTCGCCGTCGAAGCTCGCGGTGCCGTCGCCCGCCGACACCGACAGCGGCACAGCGGGCCCCGGCAGCAGGTACCGGTCGAGCGGGTCGGCCGGCACTTCGGCGAGCAGCAGCGCCGCGCGCACCTCGTCGACGACGTACTCGGCGACGCCGTAGCGGTCGGGGTCGACCACCAGCTGGTAGGGGTCGTGGGGTTCGGTGAGGCGGCCGCCGGTGGCGTGCAGCAGCGGGTCGGCGCCGTTGCGCAGCCGCAGCCTGAGCCGCCCGGACCTGCGCCCCTGCTCGAACGAGACGCCCGCCAACGCGCCCAGCGGGACCACCAGTTCGCCCAGGGTCCTGCGGAACAGGCTGACGTTCTTGTCGCGCCCCGGGGTCAGCCGCAGGGCATCCCCGTCGAACACCCAGGTGCCGTCCTTCTGGAGGATCTCCGCCATGGTGCCGATTGTTCCACCGCGACGGCGGGCGCACGGTCCGCACCGCGGGCGGGAACGGGAGCGGGCACCCCGGAGGACCGTACTCCGGGGTGCCCGCCGCTTTCGGGGGTCAGAACCCGGCGAGCGGGTTCCGCAGGGTGCCGACGAGCTGGAGCGCGCCGGACGGGTCGGCCAGGTCCACCATCTGCCGGTTGTCGCGCAGTTGGAGCCGGTTGAGGCAGGAGAGCGAGAACTCGGGCGCGAACATGTCGTACTGCTCGAACTTCGCGGCGAGTTCGGGGACCTGCTCCTGGTACTCGCGGGTGACGCCGGCGACCGTCCGCCAGAACTCGTCCTCGGTGAGGACGCCCTCGGTGGCGAGGTTCGCGGCGAGGAAGCGGAAGAAGCAGTCGAAGACGTCCGTGAAGATCGACAGGAGCTTCTTGTCCTCCGGGACGTCCACCCGGATGCGCCGCACCTCGGGCGGCAGCACCGCGTCCGGGTCCATCACCGCGATCTCCTCGGCGATGTCCTTGTAGATCGCCCGCCGCACCACGCCGTCCTCCAGGACCAGGATGACGTTCTCGCCGTGCGGCATGTAGACCAGGTCGTAGGCGTAGAAGCTGTGCAGCAGCGGGGTGTAGTAGGCGCGCAGGTAGTGCCGCAGCCACTCGGCGGGCGCGAGGCCCGAGTACTCGATCAGCGCCGCGGCCACCGACGTGCCCTCGTGGTCGACGTGCACCAGGGAGGCCATGGTGGCGAGCGACTCGCCCTCCCGCAGCCCGGCCACCGGGCTCTCCCGCCACAGCGCCGCGAGCATCTTGCGGTACGGCGAGTAGCGGTCGGTGGCCCGCTCGTACTCCAGGTGCCGGTAGCCGACGGCGGCCTGCTCCCGGATGATCGACAGGCCGGTCGACTTGAGGACCGGGTCGCCCTCGACGAGCTGCGCCAGCCAGTCGTTGATCGCCGGGGTCGCCTCCATGTAGGCGGCCGAGAGTCCGCGCATGAAGCCCATGTTGAGGACGGACAGCGCCGTCTTCACGTAGTGCTTCTCGGGGTGCGAGCTGTTGAAGAAGGTCCGGATGGACTGCTGGGCCAGGTACTCGTCGTCGCCCTCGCCCAGGCACACCAGGTGGCGGCGGGCGACCTCGGCGGCGAACGTCACCGACAGTTTGTTCCACCACTGCCAGGGATGGACCGGGACGAAGAGGTAGTCGGCCGGGTCGAGGCCCTGTCCGGTGAGGGTCGCGCGGAACCGCTCGACGGTCGCCTCGCCCAGCTCCCGGCGCAGGAACGGCTCGTACTCGACGCCGGCGCCCGCGGTGAACGCGGCCCGGGAGCGGTGCGCGGCCAGCCACACCAGCCGGACCGGGTGCGCCGTCTCGGGGGCGTACGCGAGGTACTCGTGGACCCCGAAGCCCAGCCGCCCGTTGTTGGCGACGAAGCAGGGGTGGCCCTCGGTCATCCCGGTCTCGATCGCCTGGAAGCCGCTGCGCGCCAGCTCGGCCGAGGGCACCTGCGGCTTGGCCAGTTTGAAGCAGGTGCCGGAGAGGGTGGAGGAGATCTCCTCCAGGTAGACCGGCAGGATCTCGTCGCTCAGCCCGAGGGCCCCGCGCAGCTCGATGAAGAAGTCGAGGGCGGCGAGCGGGAGTTCGCTCTCGCCCTGGCGCCGGGTGATCGAGTCGGCGTCCACCTGCCAGTGGTCGAGGGCGTGCCGGGTGGCGGCGAAGCGGTACGCGGTCAGCCCGTCGTCGCCGCGGACGACGTAACCGTCGCCGTCCGGCTCCGGGGTGATCAGCCGCTCGTGCGCGAACTCGGCCAGCGCTTTCCTGATCAGCAGGCGGTTGGCCTTCTCCCAGCGCTCGGGGGAGAGATGGGCGACGGAGTCGGCGGGGGTCATACGGCGACCCCCGTGGCGGCGGTGAACTGCGCGCGGGTGCAGAAGCTCAGCAAGGCTTTTTTCTCCGGCTTGAGGATCTCGTGGTGGGGCACGAAGCCGACGGCCTCGTTCAGGGCGTGGACGGCCGTGTTGGACACGTCCGGTTCGACGACCACGCGCGCGGTGGCCGGGTCGGCGAACAGCTCGGTCATCACCGCGGTGATGACGGCACGGGTGAACCCGTGCAGGGGGCGGTCGGTGGGGGCGACCAGGAAGTGCATGCCGACGTCACCGGGGCGCGGCTCGTAGAGGCCCACCAGCTCGCGGTGGGCCGGGTCGTAGTGCTCCATGAGGAACGCGGGCTCGCCGTCGTGCAGTCCGAGCAGCGCGTGGTGGTGCTCGTCGGCCGCGATCTCCATGTAGGCACGCTCGACGTCGACCGGGCGGGCGTCCTGCATCATCCAGTAGGCCGCTTTGGGGTGGGTGACCCAGGAGTGCAGCAACTCCCCGTCGGTCAGCGGGTCCAGGGGCCGCAGGGTGAGCGTGCCGAGGGCGGTGGCGGCGCTCATACGGCGAACTCCTGGAAGGCGATGCTCTTCTCGACCGGGTAGACCTCGCGGCCCAGCAGCTCCCGGATGATGTAGCTGTTGCGGTAGGCGCCCATGCCCAGGTCGGGCGAGGTGATCGAGTGCGTGTGGACGCCCCCGTTCTGGAGGAAGACGCCCCGGCCGGTCACGTCGATCGCGTAGTTGCGGGCGACGTCGAAGGCGCCGTGGGTGTCGTAGCGCAGCCGGTCGCGGACCGGCTTCAGGAACTCCGGCTCGGTGTACCGGTAGCCGGTCGCCAGCACCAGGCCCTGCGAGTCGAGGTCGAACTCCTTGCCCTGCTCCTCCTGTCGGAACGAGAGGGTGTACGTGCCGTTCTCGTACCGTGCCCCGGTCAGCGCGGAGTTGGTGAGCAGCCTGGTGGGCACCGGGCCGCCCAGGTTCTTCTGGTACAGCAGGTCGAAGATGTCGTCGACGAGGTCGCCGTCGATGCCCTTGAAGAGGCCCTTCTGCTCCGCCGTCAGCCGGTAGCGGGTCTCCTCGGGCAGTTCGCGGAAGTAGTCGACGTACTCGGGGGAGGTCATCTCCAGCGTGAGTTTGGTGTACTCCAGCGGGAAGAACCGGGGTGAGCGGGTGACCCAGTTGAGCCGGTAGCCGTGGACGTCGATCTCGCTCAGCAGGTCCTGGTAGATCTCGGCCGCCGACTGGCCGCTGCCGACCAGCGTGATCGACTCCTTCTTCACCAGCTCCGCGCGGTGCTGCACGTAGCGGGAGTTGTGCAGGAAGTCGCCGCCCAGGTCCCGGCAGGGCTCGGGGACGTACGGCGGGGTGCCGGTGCCGAGGACCAGGTGGCGGGCGCGGTGGACGTCGCCCGCCGTGGTCGTGACGGCGTACAGCTCCTCGCCCTCGTCCCAGGTGACCGTCTCGACGGTGGTGCCGAAGCGGACGCTGGTCAGCCTGTTCGCGGCCCAGCGGCAGTAGTCGTCGTACTCGACGCGCAGCGGGTAGAAGTTCTCCCGGATGTAGAACGAGTAGAGCCTGCCGCGCTCTTTCAGGTAGTTGAGGAAGGAGTACGGGGACGTCGGGTCGGCGAGGGTGACCAGGTCCGACATGAACGGCGTCTGGAGATGGGCGCCTTCGAGGAACATCCCCGCGTGCCACTCGAAGTCGGGCTTCGACTCCAGGAAGAGGCCGTCGAGTTCGGCGATCGGCTCGGTCAGGCAGGCCAGCCCGAGGTTGAACGGGCCGAGCCCGATGCCCACGAAGTCGTGGATCTTCTGCGCGGTGTCAGGAAGCGCGGTCAAGGGACTCTCCCAGGTACTGCTCGGCGTGGCCGGCGATCAGGTCGAGGACGGCGGTGAGATCGTCCGTCGTGGTCTCGGGGTTGAGCAGGGTGAACTTCAGGTAGTGGCGGGCGCCGACCTTGGTGCCCGCGACCACCGCGTCGCCGGAGGCGAACAGCGCCTTGCGGGCGTACAGGTTGGCGCGGTCGATCTCGGACGGGTCGGTGACCGCCGCCGGTATGTAGCGGAAGACCAGCGTGGACAGCGACGGCCGGACGACGACGTCGAAGCGCGGGTCGGCGGCGAGCAGCTCCCAGCCCTCGGCGGTCAGGTCGCAGACCTCGTCGAAGAGGCGGCCGACGCCGTCGGCGCCCATCGTGCGCAGGGTCATCCACAGCTTCAGGGCGTCGAAACGGCGGGTGGTCTGGAGGGACTTGTCGACCTGGTTGGGGATGCGCTCGGTGACCATGCGGCGCGGGTTGAGGTACTCCGCGTGATAGGTGGCGTGCCGCAGCGTGGCCGCGTCCCGGACCAGCACGGCGGACGAACTCACCGGCTGGAAGAAGGACTTGTGGTAGTCGACGGTGACCGAGTCGGCGCGCTCGATGCCGTCGACGCGGTCCCGGTACTTCACCGAGGCGAGCAGGCCGCAGCCGTAGGCGGCGTCGACGTGCATCCAGGTGCCGTACTGCGCGCAGAGTCCGGCGATCTCCGGCAGCGGGTCGATGGAGCCGAAGTCGGTGGTGCCCGCGGTGGCGACGACGGCCATCGGGGTCAGGCCGTCCCGCGCGCAGCGCTCCAGCGCGTGGGCGAGCGCGACGGTCTGCATCCGCTTGTCGTGGTCGACGGGGATCGACACGACCGCGTCCGGGCCGAGGCCGAGCAGTTTCGCGGACTTCTTCACGCTGAAGTGGCTGGCCTCGGAGGCGAAGATCCGCAGGTCGGCCAGGTTCTCCGCTTTGGCCTCCTCGCGGGCGAGCAGCAGCGCCTGGAGGTTGGACTGGGTGCCGCCGGAGGTGAAGACGCCGTCCGCGGCGGGGCCGAGGCCGATCCGCCCGGTGGTCCAGTCGATCAGTTTCCGCTCGATCAGGGTGCCGC
This sequence comes from Streptomyces sp. SolWspMP-5a-2, assembly GCF_900091845.1. Lineage (GTDB taxonomy): Bacteria > Actinomycetota > Actinomycetes > Streptomycetales > Streptomycetaceae > Streptomyces > Streptomyces doudnae. The sequence goes on along the minus strand of NZ_FMCI01000330.1, from coordinate 11,419 downwards.
CCGCCGACTGGTCCCAGGTGTCGAGGGAGGAGTTGACGGCGGAGAGCACCGCCTCGCCGACCACGGCCGGGATGACCACCGGGCAGTTGAGGTGGGCGAGGTAGCGGGGGTGGTGGAAGTAGACGGCGTCACGGAGGTAGACCTCCTCCAACTCGTCCAGGACGGCCGCGGTGTCGTGCAGCGGGCGGTCCAGGTCGATGCCGTCGATGCGGGGAGCGAGGGCGTCGACGGAGACGCCGGTGAACGGACGGTCGGTGGCGGCGAGTTTGGCGGCCACCCGCTCGATCCCTTCGGTCACGGAGCGGCGGTAGTGCTCCGCGGTCGAGTCGTTGAGCAGGTGCGAGCGCATGTGGGGGTCCTCCGGTAGGGGACGGGGCCGTGCGGGGGGTGGGACGGGGTCGCTTGATCGTTACTTAGGTTAGCCTAACCTAAGTAACGCACGGCGCACGGGGTGCCACCGGTGACGACCGTCACTCCGCCCGCCCTCTCCCGGACGCACGGCAACCACCGCCGCACACCGGGGAGTTGGCCTCCGGGTGTACGGCGGTGGGAAGCGCTGGCGCGCGGGGTCAGCTGACCTTCTTGGCCTTCTCCAGGGCCTCGGCGAGCGTGGTCAGCAGCGGGGTGCACTTGTCGTAGGACAGGATCGGCTCCGGCGAACGGGAGATGACCTGGCCCGCCTTGACGGCCGGGAGCTTCTTCCAGGTCGGCTTGGTGATGTCGGCCGGCTGGATGGTCGAGGAGCGGTCGTCCATCATGATGACGTCGGCCGCGTACTTGTCGGCGTTCTCCCAGCTGAGGCTCTCGTACCAACCGCCGCCCTCGGCCATCGCCTTGGCGGGCGGCTCCACGAAGTTCACGCCGAGCGCCTTGAAGTACTCCAGGTCGATGGAGAGGTTGCTGCCGGAGACGTAGAAGATCGTGTCGGCCGCGGAACCGGCCATCACCTTGATCTCGGGGCGGGCCTTGGCGGCCTTGCGCAGCCGCTCGGACGCCTCCTCGAAACGCTTCTTCGCGTCGGTGACCTTCGCGGCCTTCATGTCCGCGCCGAGCGACTCGGCCAGCGCCCACACCCGCTGGAGCGGCTCGGTCATCTGCCGGTCGTAGACGGAGACGGCGACGCTGGGGGCGAGCGCGGCTATCTTCTTGGCCGACTCCTCGGGGACGTACCAGAGGGAGCCGGCGCTGTCGAAGGTGGTGGAGATCAGCACCTGGGGGCCGTAGGCCGCGTACTGCTCCACGTTGAACTGGCCGTACTCGTTGCCGAGGACCTTCAGCTTGCTGACGTCCATGTCGCCGGCCTGCACATCGGCCTTGCCGCCCTTGACCGTGGTCGGGCCGAAGACCGCGTCGACCTGGATCCCGTAGTCGTACAGCGCGGCGGCGACACCGGTGAAGGCGACGAGCTTGGTGGGCACCTCGTCCAGCTTCACGGTCTTGCCGCGGTCGTCCTTGAAGGACCACGGGCCGGACGCGGCGGCGCCGGTGGCGTCCTTGTCGCCGCCGCCCTTCGCGTCGCTGTCACCGCACGCGGCCAGGAGAGCGCCGAGGCCGAGCGCGCCGCCGGTGGCGAGCAGCCCGCGGCGGGAGAGGGTGGCGATGGTGGCGTTCGACATGGATGAGGTCTGCTTTCGGTGCGTGCGGGGTCAGTGGGGTCCGCTCCTGCGGTGACCGTGATCAGGCTTAGGGTAGCCTAACCTTATGCTCCGCAGGGGGTGATGGTGCCCCCGCACACACCGGACGGCGCCCGCCGCCGTCAGCCCGGCAGGCCCAGATCCCGCGCGATCAGCATCCGCTGCACCTCGCTCGTGCCCTCGCCGATCTCCAGGATCTTGGAGTCGCGCCACATGCGGGCCACCGGGTACTCGTTCATGAAGCCGTAGCCGCCGTGGATCTGGGTGGCGTCCCGGGCGTTGTCCACCGCGACCGTCGAGGAGTGCAGCTTGGCGAGGGCCGCCTGCTTCTTGAAGGGGGCGCCGCTCACCAGCCGGGCCGCCGCGTCCCGCCAGGCGAGGCGGGCGGTGTGGGCCTTCATCTCCATGTCCGCGATCTTGAACTGGATCGCCTGGTTGGCGCCGATCGGACGGCCGAACGCGTGCCGCTCCTTCGCGTAGCGCACCGACTCGTCGACGCAGCCCTGGGCCAGCCCGGTGCCCAGCGCGGCGATGGCGATCCGGCCCTCGTCCAGGATGCGCAGGAACTGGGCGTAGCCGCGGCCCGGTTCGCCCAGCAGGTTGGCGGCCGGGACGCGGACGTCCGCGAAGGACAGCTCCCGGGTGTCCGAGGCGTTCCAGCCGACCTTGGAGTAGGGCGCCGCGACGGTGAAGCCCGGGGTGCCGGACGGCACGATGATCGCGGAGATCAGCGGCCTGCCGTCGGGCTTGCGGCCGGTGACGGCCGTCACCGTCACCAGGGCCGTGATGTCGGTGCCCGAGTTGGTGATGAAGCACTTGGAGCCGTTGATCACCCACTCGTCGGTGTCCGGGTCGAGGCGGGCCGTGGTGCGGGTGGAGCCCGCGTCCGAGCCGCCGTCCGGCTCGGTCAGGCCGAACGCGCCGAGGATCTCGCCCGCGCACAGCCGGGGCAGCCAGGCGCGCTTCTGCTCCTCGGTGCCGAACAGGTGCAGGGGCATCGCGCCCAGCGACACCCCGGCCTCCAGGGTGATGGCCACCGAGGAGTCGACCCGGGCCAGCTCCTCAAGGGCCACGCCGAGCGCCAGGTAGTCACCGCCCATGCCGCCGTACTCCTCCGGGAACGGCAGCCCGAACAGGCCCATGCGGCCCATCTCGCGGACGATCTCGTACGGGAACTCGTGCCGCTCGTAGAAGTCGCCGATCTTCGGCGCCACCACGTCGTGCGCGAACGCCTCGACGGTGCGGCGCAGTTCCTCGAGTTCGGGGGAGAGCCGGAAGTCCATGAGTGATCACTGGTCCTTGTGGGAGAGGGCCCGGACGGTGCGGGAAGGGCTGGGTCGGCCCAGCTGTTCGGCCATCCACGCGCTGGTGGCGACGAGTCGGCCGAGGTCGACACCGGTCTCCACGCCGAGACCCTGGAGCATCCAGACGAGGTCCTCGGTGGCGAGGTTGCCGGTGGCCGACTTGGCGTACGGGCAGCCGCCCAGGCCGCCCGCGGAGGCGTCGACGGTGGTCACGCCGTGTTCCAGGGCCGCGTAGGTGTTGGCGAGCGCCTGGCCGTAGGTGTCGTGGAAGTGGACGCCGATGACGTTCGTCGGCACGCCCTGTTCGTTCAGCGAGGAGAGCAGCTCCAGCACATGGCCGGGGGTGGCGACGCCGATGGTGTCGCCCAGGCTCAGCTCGTCGCAGCCCATCTCGCGCAGCGCCGTGCAGACCCGCACGACCTGGTGGAGCGGGACGGCGCCCTCCCAGGGGTCGCCGAAGCACATCGAGACGTAGCCGCGCACGTGCGCGCCCTCGTCCTTCGCCCGCCGCACCACCGGCTCGAACAGGGCCAGCGACTCGTCCAGGGTGCGGTTGAGGTTGGCCTTGGCGAAGGTCTCGGTGGCGCTGGCGAAGACGGCGATCCGGTCGGCGCCGAGCGCCAGCGCCCGGTCGAGTCCGCGCCGGTTGGGCACCAGGACCGGCAGCCTGACCCCTTCGAGGTCCCGCACCAGCGGGAACAGCTCCTCGGCGTCGGCCAGTTGGGGCACCCACTCGGGGCGCACGAAGCTGGTCGCCTCGATGGTGGTGAGGCCCGCGTCGGCCAGCCGCCGCACGAACTCCGCCTTCACCTCCGTCGGCACGGCCGTCTTCTCGTTCTGCAGGCCGTCGCGGGCGCCGACCTCGTGGATGCGCACCCGCATCGGCAGGTCCTGGGCCGGTACCGTCATGGGCAGCCGCTCGCCGGTCATCGGGCCGCCTCCGCGGGGGTGACGACGGCCAGCACCTGGTCCATCGCGACGGTGCTGCCCGGCGCCACGTCCAGCTCGGCGACGGTGCCCGCGTGCGGGGCGGAGATGACGTGCTCCATCTTCATCGCCTCCACGACCAGCAGGCTCTGCCCGGCGGCCACCTCGTCGCCGACGGCGACCTTGACCACCGTGACGGTGCCGGGCATCGGCGCGGTCAGCGAGTCCGCGCCCGCGCGGCCCGCGCCGGTCAGCGACGCGGCGACCGGGTCGTGGTCGCGCACCTGCCAGGCGTCGCCGTCCCGGCCGAGCCAGTCGGCGGCCCGGTCGAAGGTGTGCCGGACGCCGTCCAGGGTGACGGTGACCCGGTCGGGGGTGACGGTGTGGGCGCCGCCGACCGTCCGGGTGACCGGGTCGAGGCCGGGCACCCGCAGCGGGAAGGCGACCGGGTGCGGCGCGCCGCCGAGCCGCCAGCCGTCGGGCACCGAGAACGGGTCGGTCCAGCCGCCGCCGGACGGCCGCAGCGCGTCGAGCCGGACGGCCGCCGCCGCCTCGTACACCTCCTCCGGCACCTCGGTGTCGACCAGGTCGTCCATCACCCGCTCCACCAGACCGGTGTCCAGCTCGCCCGCCACCACCGCCGGGTGGCCGAGCAGCCGGCGCAGGAACCCGGCGTTGGTCGGCACCCCCAGGGTGACCGTCCCGGCGAGGGCGGCCCGCAGCTTGCGCAGCGCCGTCTCCCGGTCGGGGCCGTAGGCGATCACCTTGGCCAGCATCGGGTCGTACCGGCTGCCCACCTCGGTGCCCTCGTCGAGCCCGGAGTCGGTGCGCACGCCGTCCCCGGCGGGCTCGCGCAGCCGCAGGACCGTGCCGCCGGACGGCAGGAACCCGCGCGCGCCCTCCTTCACCGACACCGTCTCGGCGCACAGCCGCGCCTCCACCGCGTGCCCGGTGAGCCGGACGTCCTCCTGCCCGAAGGAGAGCCGCTCACCGGCCGCCACCCGCAGCTGCCACTCCACCAGGTCGAGCCCGGTGACCAGCTCGGTGACCGGGTGCTCCACCTGGAGGCGGGTGTTCATCTCCATGAAGCAGTACGCCGCCGGATCGTCCCCCGGCACGATGAACTCCACGGTGCCCGCGCCCCGGTAGCCGCAGGAGCGGGCCGCCTGCACGGCCGCCTCGCCCATCGCGGCGCGCGTCGCCTCGTCCAGCAGGACGCTCGGCGCCTCCTCGATCACCTTCTGGTGGCGCCGTTGCAGCGAGCACTCCCGCTCGCCGAGGTGCACCACGTTCCCGTGGGCGTCGGCCAGGACCTGGATCTCGATGTGCCGGGGGCCGTCGACCCACCGCTCCACCAGGAGGGTGTCGTCGCCGAAGGAGGAGCGGGCCTCCCGGCGGGCCGCGGCGATCTCCTCGTCCAGCGCGGACAGGTCCCGCACCAGCCGCATGCCCTTGCCGCCGCCGCCCGCCGACGGCTTCAGCAGCACCGGGGCGCCCAGCGCGCGGGCGGCCTCGGCGAGGTCGGGGTCGCGGCCGCCGGGCACCACCGGCACCCCGGCCGCCGCGACCGTCTCCTTGGCGCGGATCTTGTCGCCCATCAGGGCGATGGCGTCGGCGGGCGGCCCCACGAAGACCAGTCCCGCGTCGGCGCAGGCGCGCGCGAAGGCCGCGTTCTCGGCGAGGAAGCCGTAGCCGGGGTGGACGGCCTGGGCGCCGGTGCGGGCCGCGGCCTCCAGGATCCGCTCCACCGAGAGGTAGCTCTCGGCCGCGGGCGCCGGTCCGATCCGGACGGCGGTGTCGGCCTCGCGGACGTGCCGGGCGTCGGCGTCCGCGTCCGAGAAGACGGCCACCGAGCGCACGCCGAGCGCGCGCAGGGTGCGCACCACCCGGACGGCGATCTCGCCCCGGTTGGCCACGAGCACGGTGTCGAACACGGGTCCCCTCCTCACATCCGGAAGACGCCGAACTGGGGGTCTCCCAGCGGGGCGTTGCCACAGGCGGTCAGTGCCAGGCCCAGCACCTGCCGGGTCTCCAGCGGGTCGATGACGCCGTCGTCCCAGAGCCGGGCGGTGGCGTAGTAGGCGCTGCCCTGCCGCTCGTACTGCTCCCTGACCGGCGCCTTGAAGGACTCCTCGGCGGCCGCGGGCCACTGCTCGCCGCGCGCCTCCAACTGGTCCCGCTTGACGGTCGCGAGGACCGACGCGGCCTGCTCGCCGCCCATCACGGAGATCTTGGCGTTGGGCCACATCCACAGGAAGCGGGGGGAGTAGGCCCGCCCGCACATCGAGTAGTTGCCCGCGCCGTAGGAGCCGCCGACGACGACCGTCAGCTTCGGCACGCGCGTGCAGGCGACCGCCGTCACCATCTTGGCGCCGTGCTTGGCGATGCCGCCCGCCTCGTAGTCCTTGCCGACCATGAAGCCGGAGATGTTCTGGAGGAAGAGGAGCGGGATGCCGCGCTGGTCGCACAGCTCGACGAAGTGGGCGCCCTTCTGGGCGGACTCGGAGAACAGGATGCCGTTGTTGCCGACGATCCCCACCGGGTGCCCGTGGATCCTGGCGAACCCGGTGACCAGGGTCTGCCCGAACTCCGACTTGAACTCGGCGAACCGCGAGCCGTCGACCACGCGCGCGATGATCTCCCGCACGTCGTAGGGGGTGCGCGAGTCGACCGGGACGGCGCCGTAGAGGCCGTACGGGTCGACCTTCGGCTCGGTGGCCGGGAGGACCTCCCAGGGGGCCGCCGCGGGCGCGGGCAGCGTCGCCACGATGTCGCGGACGATCCGCAGCGCGTGCGCGTCGTCCTCGGCGAGGTGGTCGGTGACGCCCGACACGCGCGCGTGGACCTCGCCGCCGCCCAGCTCCTCGGCGGTCACCACCTCGCCCGTCGCCGCCTTCACCAGCGGCGGGCCGCCCAGGAAGATCGTGCCCTGGCCGCGCACGATCACCGCCTCGTCGCTCATCGCGGGCACGTAGGCGCCGCCCGCCGTGCAGGAGCCGAGGACCGCCGCGATCTGCGGGATCCCGGCGCCGGACATCCGGGCCTGGTTGTAGAAGATCCGCCCGAAGTGCTCGCGGTCCGGGAAGACCTCGTCCTGCATCGGCAGGAAGGCGCCCCCCGAGTCGACCAGGTACACGCACGGCAGCCGGTTCTCCAGGGCCACCTCCTGGGCGCGCAGGTGCTTCTTGACGGTCATCGGGTAGTAGGTGCCGCCCTTGACCGTCGCGTCGTTCGCGACGATCACGCAGGTGCGGCCCGCGACCCGGCCGATCCCGGCGATCACCCCGGCCGCCGGGGCCTGCCCCTCGTACATCCCGTCGGCCGCGAGCGGGGCCAGTTCGAGGAAGGGCGAGCCCGGGTCGAGCAGGGTGTCCACCCGGTCCCTGGGCAGCAGCTTGCCGCGCGCGGTGTGCCGGGCGCGGGCCTTCTCACCGCCGCCGAGGCGGGCCGCGGCCAGCTTGCCGCGCAGCTCCCCGGCGAGCGCCCGGTGCGCCGTCTCGTTGGCCTGCCAGGCCTCCGACGCGGGGTCTGCCGCGCTCGTCAGCTCCGGTGCCTCCTGCATCCTGCGGTCCCCTCACCCAGTGGTCGGACTGTTAATGAGCGTTAACCATTTCTCTCAGGTTAACGACCGCTAACCTTCCTGTCTAGAATTGTTCGCATGACCACCAGAACCGACGCTCCCACCCGTCGCGAGCAGATCCTCCGGGAGGCCGCCCGGCTCTTCGCCGAGCGCGGCTTCCACGGGGTCGGGGTGGACGAGATAGGCGCCGCGGTCGGTATCAGCGGCCCCGGCCTTTACCGGCACTTCGCGGGCAAGGACGCGATGCTCGCCGAGCTGCTGGTCGGCATCAGCGGCCGGCTCCTGAACGGCGGCAGGCGCCGGGTCGCCGAGGCCGACGGCGACCCCGCGGCGCTCCTCGACTCGCTGATCGAGGGCCACATCGACTTCGCCCTGGACGACCGGCCGCTGATCACCCTGCACGACCGCGAGCTCGACCGGCTCAGGGACAGCGACCGTAAGCTGGTGCGCCAGCTCCAGCGGCAGTACGTCGAGCTGTGGGTCGAGGTCGTGCGCCGGGTCCACCCGGCGCTCGCCGAGCCCGCCGCGCGCGCGGCCGTGCACTCCGTCTTCGGCCTGCTGAACTCCACCCCGCACCTGCCGCGCCCCGGCGCGCTGCCGGGCCGCGCCGCCACGGCCGCGCTGCTGCACCGGATGGCCGGGGGTGCCTTCGCGGCGGCCGGGCAGGAGTGACGAGGGTTACCCGCCCGGACGGCTGGACGCTGTCCGTACTCGCCGGTACGGTTGTCTGAGCAAGCGCTTAGAAATAGTTCGGCCGACAAGGCGGAGGTGGCGGCGGTGCGCCGTACGGTGTTCAACGAGGACCACGAGGCGTTCCGGGAGACCCTGCGCGCCTTCATCGAGGCCGAGGTCGTCCCCGTCTACGACGAGTGGTTCGCCGCCGGGCAGGCCCCGCGCGACTTCTACTACAAGCTCGCCGAACTCGGCGTCTTCGGCATCAGCGTCGCCGAGGAGTACGGCGGCGCCGGCATCGACTCCTACAAGTTCGAGGCCGTGATGTACGAGGAGACCGCGCGCGCGGGCGTCTCCTTCGGCGGCTCGGGCGTGCACGTGCTGCTCGGCCTGCCCTACATCAAGATGCTCGCCACCGACGAGCAGAAGAAGCGCTACCTGCCCAAGTTCGTCTCCGGCGAGGAGATGTGGGCGCTCGCCATGACCGAGCCGGGCACCGGCTCCGACCTCGCGGGCATGAAGACCACCGCCCGGCTCTCCGAGGACGGCACCCACTACGTCCTCAACGGCGCCAAGACCTTCATCACCGGCGGCGTCCACGCCGACCGCGTCGTCGTCTGCGCCCGCACCTCCGCGCCGACCGCCGAGGACCGCCGCTTCGGCATCTCCCTCTTCGCCGTCGACACGAAGTCCGAGGGCTACACCGTCGGCCGCAAGCTCGACAAGCTCGGCCTCAAGGTCTCCGACACCGCCGAACTCGCCTTCGTCGACGTGAAGGTCCCCGTCGAGGACCTGCTCGGCGAGGAGAACAAGGGCTTCTCCTACCTCGGCCACAACCTCGCCTCCGAGCGCTGGGGCATCGCCTACGGCGCCTACGCGCAGGCCAAGGCCGCCGTCCGGTTCGCCAAGGAGTACGTCCAGGACCGCACCGTCTTCGGCAAGACCGTCGCCTCGTTCCAGAACACCAAGTTCGAACTGGCCGCCTGCCAGGCCGAGGTGGACGCCGCCGAGGCCGTCGCCGACCGCGCCCTCGAAGCCCTCGACGCGGGCGAGCTGACCCCCGCCGAGGCCGCCAGCGCCAAGCTGTTCTGCACCGAGGTCGCCCACCGCGTGATCGACCGCTGCCTCCAGCTCCACGGCGGCTACGGCTTCATGAACGAGTACCCGATCGCCCGCCTGTACGCGGACAACCGGGTGAACCGCATCTACGGCGGCACCAACGAGATCATGAAGACGATCATCGCGAAGGACATGGGCCTGTAAGGCGCCCGAAATTCACTGACAGTAGAAAAGGTGCCATGAGCGAGGCACTGCAGGACCTCCTCGACCTGCTCGACCTGGAGCAGATCGAGGAGGACATCTTCCGCGGCCGGTCACGGTCCGCCGTCGTCCCGCGCGTCTTCGGCGGACAGGTCGCGGCCCAGGCGCTGGTCGCCGCCGGACGCACGGTCCCCGCCGACCGGCACGCGCACTCCCTGCACGCGTACTTCCTGCGCCCCGGCGACCCCGGAGCGCCCATCGTCTACACGGTCGAACGCATCCGGGACGGCCGCTCCTTCACCACCCGGCGCGCGGTCGGCGTCCAGCACGGCCGCCCGATCTTCGCCCTGTCGGCGTCCTTCCAGACGTACGAGGACGGACTCGACCACCAGGCTCCGATGCCGCCCGCGCCCGACCCGGCCACCCTGCCCACCTCCCGGGAGCGCCTGCGCGGCTACGACCACCTGCCGCCCGACGTCGTCGAGAAGTTCCTGGAGGCCCGCGAGGCCGTCGACCTGCGCTACGTCGAGGAACCGCCCTACGGGCTGTTCGGCGCACCGCGCCCGCCGCACTCCCCGGTCTGGTTCCGCACCAACGGCAAGCTGGAGCAGGACGACCCGCTGCTGCACGTCGTGCTCGCCACCTACGTCTCCGACATGACCCTGCTGGACTCGGTGCTGCTCGCGCACGGCCGGGGCGGCTGGGCCGTCGGCGACGTCGTCGGGGCCTCCCTCGACCACGCCATGTGGTTCCACCGGCCCTTCCGCGCCGACGAATGGCTCCTGTACGACCAGGAGTCGCCGTCCGCGTACGGCGGGCGCGGCCTCGGCCAGGCCCGCATGTACACGCAGGACGGACGGCTCGCCGTCTCCGTCGTCCAGGAGGGCGTCGTGCGCGTCCCCCGCGAGGACCTGCGCCGGGACTCCCGCTAGCCGAGCTTCGCCTGGTTCAGCAGGTACGCCGTCATCGGGTCGTAGTAGCGCGGGCTGACCACATGGTCGTCGAGCGGGACCGTCACCCGCACGGTCCCCTCGGCCTCCGCGAGGAACAGCGCCGGGTCGTTGCAGTCGGCGTACCCCATCGCGTCCACGCCGTGCTGGCCCGCGCAGCCCGCCCAGCCGTGGTCGGCGACGACCAGGTCAGGCAGCGGGCGCCCGGCCCGCTCCAGTCCCGTCAGGACGGCCTTCATCGGCTCGCCCGAGTGCGTGTGCCACAGGCTCGCCCCGTGTTCGAGGACGGCCACGTCCGCGAACTGCACGACGTACCCCTCCTCCGTCTGCAGCCCCTCCGGGATGACGACGATCTCGCACCCCGCGGCCCGCAGCGCGGCGGCCGTCGCCCGGTGCACGTCCAGCAGCCCGCCCGGGTGCCCGGTCGCGAACAGCACGCTCTGCCGCCCCTCGGCCGCCTCCCGCAGCCGCTCCGCCATCCGCTCCAGCGCGTCGACGGTCAGCTCCGGGTCGATCGTGTCCTGGCCGTACCGGTGCTCCGGGTCGTCGTTGACACCCGCCCGCTCCGCCATCACCGCGAGGACGTCCTGCTCGTCGCTCCAGCGGTCGCCCAGTTCGAGCCCGAGCCAGTAGTGGCGCGAGCCGTTGGCGAGCTGGCGGTAGTGGGAGAGGTTGTTCTCGCGCGGGGTGGCCACCTCGCCCGCGATTCTGGTTCTCACGAGGTGGTCGACGAGCTCGGCGCGGCTGGGTGTCCCGGGTATCGGCATGATTCCCATTGTGAGGCAGGCCGCCGCGCGGACACCCGCCCTCCGGTCCGCTGGGACACGGGTCACTCGTCCCGCCGCAGCGCGAACCACAGCTCCATCCGCACGTCGGGGTCGTCCAGGTCGGCGCCGAGCAGCGCGGCCGAGCGGGCGACCCGCTGCCGGACGGTGTTGCGGTGCACGGAGAGCGCCACCGCCGTGCGGTCCCAGCTCCCGTGCAGGGACAGCCAGGCGCGCAGCGTCTCGGTGAGCGCGGGGGAGCCCGCCAGCGGGGCGAGCAGGGCGCGGGCGTGCTCGCGCGCCGCGTCGGCGGGCACCAGGTCGCCGA
>NZ_FMCI01000385.1 GCF_900091845.1 Streptomyces sp. SolWspMP-5a-2 | reverse complement strand
CGGCGTCCCCGGCCCCGCCGCCGGGACAGCCCGCCGGGCCCGTCGCGGGCGACGCCAACGGCTGGTCCATGGACGAGCGGCTCTACAACCAGGTCTGGGGCATGTTCGAGGACCTGGCCAGGACCACCGCCGCCTACCGCAGCGCGGTCGACTTCGCCGACTCCCGCCGGGACAAGGAGCTGGACCAGGTCCTGTCCGACCCGCGCAGCAGGATCGGCGGTCAGGGCGACGCCGTGCGGGAGGCGGCCCGCGCCAAGCACGCCGAACTCGTCGACCGCGCCAGGGCCGTCCTCGACCGGGACCTCGCGCAGCTCGCCGCCGAGTCCGACGTCGTGGAGCCCGCGCTGCCGCCCGCCTTCGCCCGCTGGGACAACCCCGTGTGGCACGGCTACCGGGTCCCCATGGAGATGCCCATGGCCCTGCGGCTGGGCGATCTGCACCTGCCCGAGAGCGGCCCGCTGCGCATACCGATGCTGGTCAGGCTGCCGCTGGAGCGCGGCCTGTGGATCGACAGCGGACGCACCGGGCTGCTCGACGAGACGTTCGCCGACCCCGACCGGATGGGCAGGCTCGCGCTCGACACGGCGGTGGCGGTCGCGGCGCGGCTGCTCGCGGTGTACCCGGCGCACGAGTTCGCCGTGCACGTCATCGACCCGGCGGGCGGCGGCACCGACGCGCTCGCGCCGCTGGTGCGCACCGGCGCCCTCGCCGCCGGGCCCGCGCTGGGCGCCGGGGGTGTGGCCGAGGTCCTGGGCCGCCTCACCCGGCGCGTCGACCTGGTGCAGATGGCGGTGCGCGGCGGCGCGGCCGACTCCCTGCCGCCCGACGTGGACACCGCCGAGCACCTGCTGATCGTCAACGACTTCCCGCACGGCTTCGACGACCGTGCCGTGACCCAGCTGCGCTACCTCGCGGACGAGGGTCCGGCGGTCGGGGTGCACCTGCTGATGGTCGCCGACCGGGAGGAGGCCGACGGGTACGGGCCGCTGCTCGACCCGCTGTGGCGTTCGCTGATGCGGCTGACGCCGGTGGCCGACGACCATCTCGCCGACCCCTGGGTCGGGCACGCCTGGACGTACGAGCCGGCGCTGGTGCCGCCCGGCAGCGAGATCCTCCAGCAGGTGCTCGCGCGGGTGGCCGAAGCGCGCACCAAGTACTAGTAAAAGGCTCTGACCTGCAAGCTTGGTATTTTCTTTGCCAAGCGCTTTACCAATCCTTGGTGATTGGGGTACTGTTTTCCGTACGGAGGGGAGTACTCCCTACCAATTGCGGCGTACCCGTCAATACGGATCCGAACGGATCCCGGGGCGTCGGCCCGTCACGGGTGGAAGAGACCTCCGGCAGCGACGACGCTGACCTTGCCGTTACGTACTGCCGGAGGCGCAGTGGATGTTTCCCTGACCCTGTGGGTCCTGACCATCGTGGGCCTCGCCGCCCTGATCTCGGTCGATTTCTTCATCGGCCGCAAGCCGCACGACGTCTCCATCAAGGAGGCGGGGATCTGGACCGTCGTCTGGATCACCCTCGCCGCGCTGTTCGGGCTCGGCCTGCTCGTCTTCGGGGGCGGACAGCCCGCGGGTGAGTTCTTCGCCGGCTTCATCACCGAGAAGTCCCTGAGCGTCGACAACCTCTTCGTCTTCGTCCTGATCATGGCGAAGTTCGCGGTCCCCTCGCAGTACCAGCAGCGGGTCCTGCTCATCGGCGTCCTGATAGCCCTGGTGCTGCGCGCGGTCTTCATCGCCGCGGGCGCCGCCATCCTCGCCAGCTTCTCCTGGGTCTTCTTCCTCTTCGGCGCCTTCCTGATCTGGACCGCCTGGAAGCTCGTCCAGGAGGCGCGGGCCGACGAGGAGGACGAGGAGTTCCAGGAGAACAAGCTCCTCAAGGCCGCCGAGCGCCGCTTCGGAGTCGCCGACCGCTACCACGGCACCAAGCTGTGGATCGAGCAGAACGGCAAGCGGGTCATGACCCCGATGCTGGTCGTGATGCTCGCCATCGGCACCACCGACGTCCTCTTCGCGCTGGACTCCATCCCCGCGATCTTCGGTCTGACCCAGGACCCGTACATCGTCTTCACGGCCAACGCGTTCGCGCTGATGGGCCTGCGGCAGCTGTACTTCCTCATCGGCGGGCTGCTCAAGAAGCTGGTCCACCTCAGCTACGGCCTGTCGATCATCCTGGGCTTCATCGGCGTCAAGCTCGTGCTGCACGCGCTGCACGAGGCCGGTGTCCACGTCCCGGTGATCTCCATACCCGTCTCGCTCGGGGTGATCTGCGGCGTCCTGATCGTCACCACGATCACCAGCCTCCGCGCCTCCAAGAAGCAGGCGGCGGCCGAGGCGCGGCGGGCCGAGGGCGACGGCGCCCCGAAGGACAGCGTCGGGGCCTGACGCACGTGACACACGGACACCACCACCGGGAGCGGCGCGCGGCGCGGGCCGGGCACCGCTCCCGGTGCTCGACCCCGTCGCAGGACATGCGGCGCACCGACCGCTCTGCGACGATCGCTGCATGATCGCTACGCTCAGGTCGCTCGCGCGGTGGACGTCCGGTGTGCCGGTGCTCGCGGTCGTCCTGCTGATCCTCACCTGGGGCCGCGATCTGCCCGGCGTCATCGTCGCGCTGGTCACCCTGGTCCTGGCGGGCGCCGTCCTCGCGGCCGTGCACCACGCCGAGGTGGTCGCCCACCGGGTCGGTGAACCCTTCGGCTCCCTCGTCCTCGCCGTCGCCGTGACGATCATCGAGGTCGCCCTCATCGTCACCCTCATGATCGACGGCGGCGACAAGAGCACGACCTTGGCCCGCGACACCGTCTTCGCCGCCGTGATGATCACCTGCAACGGCATCGTCGGCCTCTGCCTGCTGGTCGCCTCGCTGCGCCACGGCACCGCAGTCTTCAACCCCGAGGGCACCGGAGCGGCGTTGGCGACCGTCGCCACCCTGGCCACCCTCAGCCTGGTGCTGCCGACGTTCACCACGAGCAAGCCGGGCCCGGAGTTCTCCGGCGTCCAGCTCACCTTCGCGGCGATCTCCTCGCTGATCCTCTACGGCCTGTTCGTCGCGACCCAGACCGTGCGGCACCGGGACTACTTCCTCCCGCTCACCCGGCTGGGAGAGCCGATCACCCAGGACGACCACGCCGACGCGCCCTCCGGCCGGACCGCCCTGATCAGCCTCGGACTGCTCGGCCTCGCCCTGATCGGCGTGGTCGGCCTGGCGAAGGGCGTGTCGCCCACCATCGAGTCCGGAGTGGAGGCGGCCGGGCTCCACCACGCCGTCGTCGGTGTGATCATCGCCCTGCTGGTGCTGCTGCCCGAGACGATCGCCGCGGTCCGCTCCGCCCGGCGCGACCGGGTACAGACCAGCCTCAACCTCGCCCTCGGCTCCGCCATGGCCAGCATCGGCCTGACCATCCCCGCCGTCGCCCTCGCGTCGATCTGGCTCTCCGGGCCGCTCGTCCTCGGCCTCGGCTCCACCCACCTGGTGCTGCTCGTGCTCACCGTCGTGGTCAGCTCGCTGACCGTGGTCCCGGGCCGCGCCACCCCCCTCCAGGGCGGAGTCCACCTGGTGCTGTTCGCGGCCTATCTGGAACTGGCGATCAATCCATGACCGGCCGCCCGGCCGCCACCCGCACCGGACGGGTCTCGGGCAGCAGCGCGAAACACCCCAGGCTCAGCAGCGCGACCCCGGTCAGATAGGCGCCCACACCCCACGGCACCCGTCCGCCGTGCTCGGCCAGCGCCGTCGCCGCGATCGGCGTCAGCGCGCCCCCGAGCACCCCGCCCAGGTTGTAGCCCACGGCCGCCCCCGTGCAGCGCACCCGCGGCTCGTACAGCTCCGGCAGATACGCGGCGACCACCCCGAACATGGTGACGAACGACAGCAGCGCCCCCAGGAACCCCACGAACATCGGCAGCGGCTGTCCCGTCGACAGCAGCGCGACCATCGGGAACATCCACAGCGCGGCGGCACCGCACCCGATCAGACAGAGCGGACGCCGCCCGTAGCGGTCCCCGAGCAACGCCGTCACCGGCGTCAGCGAGCCCTTCACCGCCACGGCGGCCATCACACAGGTCAGCATGACGGTCCGGCTCACCCCGAGCCGTTCGGTGCCGTACGCCAGCGACCACGTCGTCACGGCGTAGAAGACCGCGTACCCGACGGCGAGCGCGCCCGCCGTCAGCAGGACCGTCCGCCAGTGGTCGCGCACGACCTCCGCGAACGGCACCCGCGCGTGGTCGTCGATCTCCAGGAAGCGCGGGCTCTCGGTGAGCGACGAGCGCAGCCACAGCCCCGCCGTGGCCAGCACCCCGGCCGCCCAGAACGGCACCCGCCACCCCCACGAGGCGAACTGCGCGTCGGACAGGGTCGCCGACAGCCCCAGCACCACACCGTTGGCGAGCAGGAACCCCACGGACGGTCCGATCTGCGGGAAGCTCGCCCACAGCACGCGGCGCTCGGGCGGCGCGTGCTCCGTGGCCAGCAGCACCGCCCCGCCCCACTCCCCGCCGACCCCGAGCCCCTGCGCGAACCGCAGGACCAGCAGCAGCACCGGCGCGGCCGCCCCGATCGACGCGTAGGTGGGGACGAAGCCGACGGCGACCGTCGACACCCCCGTCAGCACCAGGGACACCACCAGCACCGGTCGCCGCCCGCGCCGGTCGCCGAGGTGCCCGAAGAGCGCCGCGCCGAGCGGCCGGGCGACGAAGCCCACCCCGAACGTGCCGAAGGCGGCCAGTATCCCGGCGACGGGCGAGAAGGTCGGGAAGAACAGCGGCCCCAGGACCAGTGCGGCCGCCGTCCCGTAGGCGAAGAAGTCGTAGAACTCGATGGCGGTGCCGGCGAGCGAGGCCGCGGCGACCCGTTTCATGGAGGGCGCCCTTACGGTGCGTGCATCGTGCATGCCGCGTCAACTACCCATGGTGATCGCGCGTTACGGGGGCGCGCGGGGGCGCGGCACCGACCCGCGGGGGCCGCCCCGGCGCCCGCCCACCGTGATAGACCGGGTCCGAGCAGCGGTCCCTCGCGGATCGCATCATCCGACCGGACCGGAGGAACCGTGCCCCGCACCCTGGCCCACGCCCCGATCATGATTCTCAACGGCCCCAACCTGAACCTGCTCGGGCAGCGCCAGCCGGAGATCTACGGATCCGACACGCTCGCCGACGTCGAGGCGCTCTGCGCGCGGACGGCGGCGGCGCACGGCGGCACGGTGGACGCGCGGCAGTCCAACCACGAGGGCGAACTGATCGACTGGATCCACGAGGCCCGCGCGGACCACTGCGGCATCGTCATCAACCCCGGCGCCTACTCGCACACCTCGGTCGCCCTCCTGGACGCCCTCAACACCTGCGACGGGCTGCCCGTGATCGAGGTGCACATCTCCAACATCCACCAGCGCGAGTCCTTCCGGCACCACTCCTACGTCTCGCTGCGCGCCGACGGTGTCATCGCGGGGTGCGGGGTGCAGGGGTACGCGTTCGCGGTGGAGCGGATCGCCGCGCTGGCGGGGGAGGGGCGGGCCGACACCTAGGGCCCGCGGGCGCCGTCAGAAGCCGTGGGTCAGGACCGACATGGCGACGAAGAGGAGCGCCAGGAGCAGGCTGCGGATGGCCCGGTGGCACCAGCGGAACTTGCGGGAGACGACGTGCGCCATGCCCCACGCCTGCGAGGCGACGTCGCGGAAGAGCGCGTCCCGGTTGACGGTGAGCGCCGCCAGCTCGCCCACGTAGCTCGCGGCACTCGGATGGCACCGGGCGATCTGCTCGAAGTGGATCGAACTGGCGGACGGCGCACAACGGCCGTACCGCGTGCGGGGCAGGATGCACAGCCCCGCGCAGACGCCGGTGCACAGCAGCAGCACCGTGCCCACCGCGACGCACGTCACGGGGATCGGTCCGGGGCGGCCCCAGGAACCCACCACCCGGTACAGCGCCGAACCGATCAGCCCGGTGGCCGCCAGCATGACGCCCGCCTTGGCGTCCGAGTGCTTGGCCGCGTCGTCGACGAGGGCGAGGACCTGCCACGCCTGCACGACGTCGGGGGCCCGGTGCCCCTCCCTCGCCCCGCCCGCGCCCACCGACTCACGATCCATCAGCCGCCTCGCTCCGCCGCGATCTCCGCGTCCGCCCGCTGCACCATCGGTGACCGAGCGTAGTGCCCGACCGCCGTGCGTCACCGGACGGCAAGCCGACGCCCCGGCCGCATTCACCCGCCTCACGGTGAGGCCGTCGCGAGGCTGGCGCTTCAGGAGGCGGAGGGCGCGGTCGCGCGCCGCAGGAAGCGCCGCGTGCGCTCCTCCACCGGCTCGCCGAACACCTGCTCGGCGCTGCCGCGTTCCAGGACGACCCCGCCGTCGAGGAAACAGACCTGGTCGGCGACGTCCCGGGCGAAGGCCATCTCGTGCGTGGCCAGCACCATCGTCATCCCGTCCTCCTTGAGGCCGCGGACGACGGTGAGGACCTCGCCGACCAGCTCCGGGTCGAGCGCGGCGGTGACCTCGTCGAGCAGCAGCAGCCGCGGGCGCACCGCGAGGGCGCGCACGATCGCCACGCGCTGCTGCTGGCCGCCGCTGAGCCGGTCCGGGTACTCGCCCGCCCTGGCCCCGAGCCCGAGCCGCTCCAGCAGCTCCCGGGCCCGTTCCTCGGCCTCCGCGCGGGGCACGCCGTGGACCCGGCGCGGGGCGAGCGTGATGTTCTCCAGCACCGTCATGTGCGGGAACAGGTTGTACGCCTGGAAGACGACGCCGATCCGGCGGCGCACCGCGTCCTGGTCGGCGCGCGGGTCGGTGATCTCCTCGTCGTCCAGCCAGATCGCGCCGTCGTCGATCTCCTCCAGGAGGTTGGCGCAGCGCAGCAGCGTCGACTTGCCGGAGCCGGACGCGCCGATCAGCGCGGTCACCGTGTGCGGGGCGACCTCCAGGTCGACGTCGCGCAGCACCACCGAGCCGCCGAACGTCTTGCGGACCGACTCCATGCGCAGCACGGGCGTGTCGCTCACAGCGCTCCTCCCTGGGCCCGGCGGCGGTCCATCCGGGCCGTCACCCAGTCCGTGAACCGGGTCATCGGGATCGTCAGCGCCACGAAGACCAGGCCCGCGACGATGTAAGGCGTGTAGTTGAGGCTCCGGCCCACGATGATGTCGGCCGCCCGCACGGCGTCGATCGCGCCGCCGATCGAGACCAGCCCGGTGTCCTTCTGGAGCGACACCAGGTCGTTGAGGAGCGGCGGCACCTGGCGGCGCACGGCCTGCGGGAGCACCACGTGGCGCAGCGCCTGCCGGTTGGTGAGGCCGAGGGAGCGGGCCGCGGCGCGCTGCGAGGGGTGCACGGACTCGATGCCCGCGCGGAACACCTCGGCCACGTACGCCGAGTACGTGAGCGTCAGCGCGGTGCCGCCGAGCAGCACCGGGTCGACCGTGACGCCCTGGAGGCGCAGCGCGGGCACCCCGAGGACGACGATCATCAAGTTGATGATGAGCGGCAGTCCGCGGAAGAAGTCGGTGTACGCGGCGGCCAGCGCGCGCAGCGGGAAGAACACCGGGCCGCGCAGGGTCCGCGCGACGGCGATCAGCATGCCGAGGACCAGGACGGCCGCGCCGCACACGAACAGCAGCCGGACGTTGAGCCAGAGCCCTTCGAGGACCTTGGGGAACGCCTCGCGCGCGTACCGCGCGCTGAAGAACGTCTCCTTGGTGCGCGGCCAGCCGGGCGCGTGGACGACGAGCAGGTAGAGGACGACGCCCGTCACGAGGGTGGAGAGGGCGGCGATCGCGGTCGCGCGGCGGGCCCGCGCGCGCCGGTGGCGCTCGCGCTCGATCCGGCGCGCGGACGGCGTGTAGCCGTCGTCCGGTCCGGTGGGGGCGCCGTCGCGGCCCGCGGTGCCGCCGTCGTCGTCCGCGCCGTCCGGCCCCGACTCCGTCTTGGCGAGGGTCACTTGACGACCGGGACGTCGACGGCGTCCGAGAGCCACCGCTTCTCGATCTTCGCCAGGGTGCCGTCCCCGCGCAGCGCGTCGACGGCGTCCGTCACGCACGACGTCAGGGCGCTGCCCTTGTCGAGCACCAGGCCGAACTGCTCAGGAGTGTCGCCCTGGTTGGCGAACTGCCCCACGATCGTGGCGTTCGTGACCTCGGCCGCGGTGATGTAGAACGCGGTGGGCAGGTCGGCGACGATCGCGTCGACCTGGCCGTTCTTCAGCGCGGACTTGGCCTGGTCGTTCTTGGCGTAGACGGCGGGCTGCCGCTTCGGCTTCACCACGTCGGTGAGGTAGTCGAGGCTGGTGGTGCCGACCTGGGCGCCGAGCCTGAGCTGGCGCAGCTTCGCGATGGTCGTCGCGTCGGCCGCCTTGCCGCCCCTGAGCGCGAGGACCGCCTGGCGGACGTCGTAGTAGCCGGAGGAGAAGTCCACCGCCTTCTTGCGCTCGTCGCTGATCGACACCTGGTTGATGTCGAAGTCGAAGGTCTTCTCGCCGGGCGCGAACGCCTTGTTGAAGGGCACGCTCTGCCAGACGACGGCGTCCTCGGCGTAGCCGAGCCGCTTCGCCACCGCGTAGGCGACCGCCGACTCGTAGCCCTCGCCGTTGGCGGGCTTGTCGTCCTTGAACCAGGGTGCGTAGGCCGGTTCGTCCGTGGCGATCGTCAGCTTCCCGGCCGTCCTGGTCGCCAACTCGCCCCGGGCGCACGCCGCGCCGGACGGTGACGCCGACGCCTTCTCCTCCGGCTGCGGAGCACAGCCGACGGCGGTGGCGAGCAGGGCTGTGGTCGCGACGGCGATCGCGTGGCGCAGGAGGCGAGGGGCAGGGTGCATGGCGGGAGAGTGGCAGTCCGGCCTTCGGTTTGTCGAGGTCACGACCAGATGTGTCCGCATGGTGGGAACGGGTGTTGCGTCCCTGTGAACGGGGCCGGGGCCGCCGGTCGAGGGCGGGATGGAGAGACCGGCGGCCCGCGCCGCGCAGGAGCCGTCTTCCCGTGCGGGGCCGTCACCAGTTCACCGTGTCACCGGCCCGCGACGGGAGCGCGCGAACACCACCGGCGTGTGCGAACACTGCACACGGGGCGCGCGTTCGTCTTTCGCGCACCCCCTGTTGCCGCTGGGCTCACCACCCCCGCGCGTGCCACTCCGGCAGGTGCGGACGCTCGGCGCCGAGCGTGGTGTCGCCGCCGTGGCCCGGGTAGACCCAGGTCTCGTCCGGGAGGGCGTCGAAGATCTTCGTCTCGACGTCGTGGATCAGGCTCGCGAACGCCTCGGGATCCTTGCGGGTGTTGCCGACGCCGCCGGGGAACAGGCAGTCCCCGGTGAAGACATGGGGGTGGCCGTGCGGGTCGTCGTAGACGAGGGCGATCGAGCCCGGGGTGTGGCCGACCAGGTGGCGCGCGGTGAGGGTGACCCGGCCGACGCGCAGGGTGTCGCCGTCGTCGACCAGGGTGTCGGTGGGCACCGGGATGCCGGAGGCGTCCTCGCGGCCCGCGCAGGTGCGGGCTCCGGTGGCGGCCACCACCTGGGCCAGCGCCTGCCAGTGGTCGCCGTGCTGGTGCGTGGTGACGACAGTGGCGATGCCGTCGGCGCCGATCGTGCCCAGCAGGGTCTCCGCGTCGTTCGCCGCGTCGATCAGGAGCTGCTCGTCCGTGGCCCGGCAGCGCAGCAGATAGGCGTTGTTGTCCATCGGGCCGACCGCGATCTTGGTGATCATCAGGTCCCTGAGCTCGTGCACGTCCGCCGGTCCGCCGACCGTCACCTGTCCGCTGTAGGTCATGGACGCCAGCCTATAGCGGGGGAGCGCGGCGGCCTCCCCCGCGGCGGGGCGTGCGCTCAGAGCGGGGGCAGCGCGGGCAGCGGGCCGCCCGTGACGGTCAGGGCCGCGCCGTCACGCCGTCCCGCGAGCCAGCCGAGCAGGTCGGGCGCCGGGCCCGTGACGGTGACCGAGG
This sequence comes from Streptomyces sp. SolWspMP-5a-2, assembly GCF_900091845.1. Taxonomy (GTDB): domain Bacteria; phylum Actinomycetota; class Actinomycetes; order Streptomycetales; family Streptomycetaceae; genus Streptomyces; species Streptomyces doudnae. Next base: position 26,772 of record NZ_FMCI01000385.1, on the reverse strand, counting down.
GGGCGTCGGCGTCCCGGCCGGTGCTCCACGCGCGCGTGGAGTCCGTGAGACGGGTCGGCGGCACCTCGGGGTGCCCCGCGAAACGGGCCGCGAGGAACGCGATCTCCCGCTCCGTGAAATCCTCGGGGAGGTCCTCCAGCTCGTACCCGATACCGAGGTCCACGTGGTGCAGCTCCACCTCGGCCCAGCGCCGGAACGGCACCCGGGCCGCCGCGTCGGTGACGCCGTTGCGCAGCTCCACCGTGCGCGACCAGTCCGCGGGCACCGCCCCCGCGGCCCGGAAGCGGTCGGCCGACTCGCGGACGTCGGTGAGCTGGACGTCCAGCGCGCGCGGGGCGTCCCGCTCGATGTCGGCGTCCCGGTCCGACGCCGACGGGTACATCGGGCGGCCCTCGAAGACGTTCACCAGGGCGTCGGCGTTGCGGGCGAGGTGGGCCAGGACGTGGCCGCGGCTCCAGCCGGGCAGCCGTGACGCCTCGGCCGCCGAAGCGTTGTCCAGTGCGGCGGCCGCGCTGAGCAGCCGGTCGGTGGCGTCACGTACAGACGCCAGGTCACGAGCGTGATCAATCATGCTGCTGACATTAGCCTCGCCACACCTTCGGGTGAAGGTGGTGAAGACCGGCCGTAAATCGAATGCACGTGCTATATGGTCGGGGGCGGCGTCGGGCATGCTGGAGGGCCGGGGATTGTTAAGGCAACCAGGAATCCGACCGGCGTTGTCAGTGGCTCCCCCTAGTCTGAAGAAGCACGGGGGCTCCGGCCCCTGTCACTTCTCTCAAGAAAGGTGCGGACCGGCGTGGCCGACCGTCTCATCGTCCGTGGCGCGCGCGAGCACAACCTGAAGAACGTCTCGCTCGACCTGCCCAGGGACTCGCTCATCGTCTTCACGGGCCTGTCCGGTTCGGGCAAGTCCTCGCTGGCCTTCGACACCATCTTCGCCGAGGGCCAGCGCCGGTACGTGGAGTCGCTCTCCTCGTACGCCCGGCAGTTCCTCGGCCAGATGGACAAGCCGGACGTCGACTTCATCGAGGGTCTGTCGCCCGCGGTCTCCATCGACCAGAAGTCGACCTCGCGCAACCCGCGCTCCACGGTCGGCACCATCACCGAGGTCTACGACTACCTCCGGCTGCTCTTCGCGCGCATCGGCAAGCCGCACTGTCCCGAGTGCGGCCGCCCGATCTCCCGCCAGTCGCCGCAGGCCATCGTCGACCGCGTGCTGGAGCTTCCCGAGGGCAGCCGCTTCCAGGTGCTCTCCCCGCTGGTGCGCGAGCGCAAGGGCGAGTTCGTCGACCTCTTCGCCGACCTCCAGACCAAGGGCTACAGCCGCGCCCGCGTCGACGGCGCCACCATCCAGCTCGCCGAGCCGCCGACGCTGAAGAAGCAGGAGAAGCACACCATCGAGGTGGTCGTCGACCGCCTCACGGTGAAGGACACCGCCAAGCGCCGTCTCACCGACTCCGTGGAGACCGCCCTCGGCCTCTCCGGCGGCATGGTCGTGCTCGACTTCGTCGACCTCCCCGAGGACGACCCCGAGCGCGAGCGCATGTACTCGGAGCACCTGTACTGCCCGTACGACGACCTGTCCTTCGAGGAGCTGGAGCCCCGCTCCTTCTCCTTCAACTCGCCCTTCGGCGCCTGCCCCGACTGCTCCGGCATCGGCACCCGCATGGAGGTCGACCCCGAGCTGATCGTCCCGGACGAGGACAAGTCCCTGGACGAGGGCGCCATCCACCCCTGGTCCCACGGCCACACCAAGGACTACTTCGGGCGGCTGGTCGGCGCCCTCGCGGACGCGCTCGGCTTCCGCACCGACATCCCCTTCGCCGGGCTGCCGCTGCGCGCCAGGAAGGCCCTCCTGCAGGGGCACAAGACGCAGATCGAGGTCCGCTACCGCAACCGGTACGGCCGCGAGCGCGTGTACACGACGCCCTTCGAGGGTGCCGTCCCGTTCGTGAAGCGCCGCCACAGCGAGGCCGACAGCGACGCCAGCCGGGAGCGCTTCGAGGGGTACATGCGCGAGGTGCCCTGCCCCACCTGCGAGGGCACCCGGCTGAAGCCGATCGTCCTGGCCGTCACGGTCATGGGGAAGTCGATCGCCGAGGTCTCCGGCATGTCCATCAGCGACTGCGCGGACTTCCTGGGCGAGCTGCGGCTCAACGCCCGCGACAAGCGGATCGCCGAGCGGGTCCTCAAGGAGGTCAACGAACGGCTGCGGTTCCTGGTCGACGTCGGCCTCGACTACCTCTCGCTGAACCGTGCGGCCGGCAGCCTCTCCGGCGGCGAGGCCCAGCGCATCCGGCTTGCGACCCAGATCGGCTCCGGACTCGTCGGCGTGCTCTACGTCCTCGACGAGCCCTCCATCGGTCTGCACCAGCGGGACAACCACCGGCTGATCGAGACCCTGGTCCGGCTCCGTGACATGGGCAACACGCTCATCGTCGTCGAGCACGACGAGGACACCATCAAGATCGCCGACTGGATCGTCGACATCGGCCCCGGCGCCGGTGAGCACGGCGGCAAGGTCGTGCACAGCGGCTCCTACAAGGAGCTGCTCGACAACGCCGAGTCGCAGACCGGGCTCTACCTGGCGGGCAAGAAGGCGATCCCGCTGCCCGACGTCCGCCGCCCGCAGGACCCGTCCCGCCGCCTCACGGTGCACGGCGCCCGCGAGAACAACCTCCAGGACATCGACGTCTCCTTCCCGCTCGGCGTCTTCACGGCCGTCACGGGCGTCTCGGGCTCGGGCAAGTCCACCCTGGTCAACGACATCCTGTACACGCACCTGGCGCGCGAGCTGAACGGCGCGAGGAGCGTCCCCGGGCGCCATACGCGCGTGGCGGGCGACGACCTCGTCGACAAGGTCGTGCACGTCGACCAGTCGCCCATCGGCCGCACCCCGCGCTCCAACCCGGCCACCTACACCGGTGTCTTCGACCACATCCGCAAGCTGTTCGCCGAGACCACCGAGGCGAAGGTGCGCGGCTACCTGCCGGGCCGCTTCTCGTTCAACGTCAAGGGCGGCCGCTGCGAGAACTGCGCGGGCGACGGCACCATCAAGATCGAGATGAACTTCCTCCCGGACGTCTACGTCCCGTGCGAGGTCTGCCACGGCGCCCGGTACAACCGGGAGACGCTGGAGGTCCACTACAAGGGCAAGTCCATCGCCGAGGTCCTGAACATGCCGATCGAGGAGGCGCGCGACTTCTTCGAGGCCGTCCCCGCGATCTCCCGCCACCTCGGCACCCTCAACGACGTGGGTCTCGGCTACGTCAGGCTCGGGCAGTCCGCGACCACCCTCTCGGGTGGCGAGGCGCAGCGGGTCAAGCTCGCCAGCGAGTTGCAGCGGCGCTCCACCGGCAGCACCGTCTACGTCCTGGACGAGCCGACGACGGGTCTGCACTTCGAGGACATCAGCAAGCTGCTGACGGTCCTCTCCGGTCTGGTCGACAAGGGCAACACGGTCATCGTCATCGAGCACAACCTCGACGTGATCAAGACCGCCGACTGGGTCGTCGACATGGGCCCCGAAGGCGGCGCGGGCGGTGGACTCGTCGTCGCCGAGGGCACGCCCGAGGAGGTCGCCGGGGTACCGGCCAGCCACACCGGCAAGTTCCTGCGGGACATCCTCGACGCGGACCGCATCAGCGACGCGCCCCCGTCGAAGGCCCCGCGCCGGACGACGACGGCGAAGAAGGCGGCCGTGAAGAAGACGGCGACGGCGGCCGCGGGGAAGACGGCCGTGGCGGCGAAGAAGGAGCCCGCCGCGACCAAGGCGTCCGGCGGCGCCGCCAAGAAGACGGCGGCGAAGAAGGCGGCGTCCGCCAGGACCCGCAAGAGCTGAGGCCGGACCCGGCCGGCCGGGCCGACCCTCCGGGGTCGGTGCGGGCGGCGGCGAGCCCCCTCGCGCGGTGAGGGTCCAGGCGTCCGTGGGGCTGTGGTCGGTGCGGGCGGGGGCGAACCCCGCCGCACGCTCATGGACGGCGACGAGTCGGTGTCCGCGAGGCCGGGTTACCGGGTGGCTGGGCGGGCTGTTTGGTGGGGGAGGCGTGCTTCTCTCGCCGGGCGGGTTGTCCGGTGGCGGATACCGGCTCGGCTCCGGACGGGATGCCCGTTCGGTGGTTGGACGTGCGGGACGTACCCCTGACGACGCGGCGCCCCGTGGGAACTCTCCACGGGGCGCCGCGTCATCTGCCCGGACACGGGCGTTCCGTCCTCGGGTGGGTGCAGGCACCTCACCTGTGCCCCCGCCCGGTCCGTCGTCGGGCCTAGACCTCGCCGACCTCGGAGGCGAACGGCGGCTCCGCGCCCGCCCGGGAGCAGGTGATCGCCGCCGCGCGCGCCGCGAACCCCAGCAGCCGGGCCCACCCCTGGTCGCCCAGCGCCGCCACTCCCTCGGGGGAGAGCGCGTCGGTGACGGCGAGGCCGTGCAGCAGCGCCGCGTTCACCGTGTCGCCCGCGCCGATCGTGTCGACGACGTCGACCTTCTCGCCCGCCACCGTGTACTCCCCGCCGTCCCGGGTGAACGCCGTGAGGCCGTCGCCGCCCCGTGTGATCACGACCGCCGACGGTCCGGCGGCCAGCCACTCGCGGGGCGAGCCGCCCAGCCACTCGGCGTCCTCCTCGGAGAGCTTGAGCAGCGACACCGAGGGCAGCCAGCTCAGGAAGCGGGCCCGGTAGGCGTCGGCGTCCGGGATCAGCCCGGCCCGGACGTTCGGGTCGAGCGCGGTGAAGACGCCCTGCTCAGCGGCGGTCCGCAGCAGCCGTTCGTAGGCGGTCGCGCCGGGTTCGAGGACCAGGGAGCAGGTGCCGAAGGAGATCGCGCGGGTCCCGGCGGGGAGCGTCTCGGGCGCCGAGAACAGCCGGTCGGCGGTGCCCTCCACGTAGAACGAGTAGGAGGCCGAGCCGCCCGCGTCGAGGGTGGCGACCGCCAGCGTCGTCGGCTCCGCGCCGCGCTGCACCGCCGAGACGTCGACGCCCGCGGAGCGCAGCCCGTCGAGCAGGGCCTCACCGAAGGCGTCCCGCGAGGTGCGGGAGCAGAACGCGGAGGCGGAGCCGAGGCGGCCGAGGGCCACGGCCGTGTTGTACGGGCCGCCGCCGAGCGCCGGGGTCAGCGCCGCGAGGGCGCCCGTGCCCTGCGGCACCAGGTCGATCAGGGCTTCACCGGCGACGACGATCACGAGAGGTTCCTTCCGGGAACGGAGCAGAGCGCCCTGGACGCGACCGCGCCGCCGGGGCGCCGATCTTCCTACCATATGTGCGCTGAGGGCATCCCTATTCCCGGTCCCCGGGGGCGTGCGCGGGGGCGTTCCCGGCCCGGTTTCCCGCCGTCCGAGCGGGCCCTAGATGTCCTGGCTCCGGTTCCCGGCGCCCGAGCGGGCCCGGGGTGTCCCGGCTCCGGTTCCCGGCGTCGCGCGTGCCTGGGAGTGCCCGGCCCGGTTCCCGGTGTCCGTGCGGGCCCGGGGTGTCCCGGCTCCGGTTCCCAGCGTCGCGCGTGCCTGGGAGTGCTCGGCCCCCGGTTTCCCCACCCCGCGCGTGCCGGGAGTCTTCCTACTCCCAGTCCCAGCCGATGCCCAGTACTCCCGTCCGCACCCGTGGTTCCACCAGGTGGACCGAGTGGTGGCGGGCGCTGATCGGCAGCTCCAGCCGACCGCCGCGCGGTGCCGCCGCCGAGTGCTGGGTGAAGCGGTGGCAGCGGGTCGGCAGGGCCCGGCCGTCGAAGCTGACCTGGAGCGCGTACTGCCCGCCCGCGGGCCCGAAGCCGCGCACGTACTCGCGGGACTCACCGGCCGTGCCGTCCTCCACCCCGTACCGGAACAGGAAGGTGTCACCGGCCCGCAGCCGGGTGTCGAACAGCAGCTCCGCGACCAGCACACCGGTGTCGTGGTGCACCCGGGTCCGCCCCGTGCGGCAGTTGTCCAGGGCGTGCAGCCGCATCCGCTCCGGTGCGCACTCCGGGTCGCCGTGGTGGACGGCGACGAACCGGTCCACGCCGTCCTTGTGGGCGCGCACGATGTGGTGGGACTCACGCCCCGCCAGCTCGCGGCGGGCGCCGATCCTGACCCGCTCGTGGTGGCCCAGAGTGAGCAGACCGCCGTCCGGCGGCAGGCTCAGCTCGTCCAGCAGCCGCTCCAGGACCCCGGACGCCTCCACCAGGGAGCGGTACGAGCGCGCGGCCGGTCGCTGCGCGCAGGCGTGCGCGTCGTTCTCCGCGAGCAGCCTGATCAGGGACTCCTCGGGCAACTGGAGGATCTCCTCCAGCGCGCGCACGGCCCGCAGCGACTCCGGACGCTGCGGGCGCCTCGCCCCCTGCTGCCAGTAACTCAGGCTCGTCACGCCGACCTTGACCCCGCGCCGCGACAGATGGTGCTGCACCCGCTGCAACGGCAGCCCCCTGGCGGCGATCGCGGCACGCAGCGCCACATGGAAGGGGCCGCCCCGCAGGGCCGCGTCCAGTTCCGCGGTGGTGGCGGAGGCGACGTCAGCGTGCTGTGTGGCGTGCGGCATGCGGGGGCCTTTCTCTGGAAGCTCGCTACGGCTGGTCAGACCGGTTCCGCGCCGGCGCCGGGTCGACCCCGGTGCCACCGGGACGCCTTCACATCCATACGCGCGCGTGCAGCGCCCCGAGTTCCCCCGCATTGAAGCGTGTTGACCTAGTCCCGACAACACCTGACGCCCAACAGCGCGGTACTCCTGGCCGAGACGGGCACGCCGCGGTCAGGTCGCGCCGACCGCTTCCGGCCCGCCGAGCACCTCCCGGATCGCCCGGCCCGACAGGTCGGCCTTGTGCAGGAAACCGCGCGCGGGGCTGGCCGCCACCAACTCCGCGACGTCCTCGTACGGGTGCGTGGAGATCAGGATGACCGCGCAGGGCACGGCGCGGACGAGCGCAGCGGCGACGTCAAGACCGCTCTCCCCGGCGAGGTCGAGGTCGACCAGGGCGACGTCAGGGGCGAGGAGCGACGCGCGGGCCAGCGCCTGCGCGCCCGTCGAGGCGACACCGACCACGGTCGTCCCGTCACGCTCCAGCAGCGTGCGGGCCGCCTCCAGGAACCGGACGCTGTCATCGACGAGAAGACAGCGCGTGGTCATGCGCACAGCGTGCCCACCGCCGGGTGATTGCGCCTTCCGGCTAGCCGGAAAGATGCGGCGGCGCCGGGTACCGGGTAGCTGGAATGTGCTGAAGTCCTGTGCCGGATCGCGCAGTTCGCGTCGGCGCGGAGCGCCGGCAGGTCACCGCCGATAGCATGAGGGAGCCCCGGGGGAGGCCGGGACACCTGGTCGAGTGGGGGTACGCCATGAAGGCGCCGTCCGGCACGACGAGCGTCCTCGCCGACGCGTACGGCCCGGTCCGCGGGCCGTCGGCCGGACGATGAGACCCCCTACGCGCCGCCCCCGCCCCGGACCACGCGGCCCCGGAGGCGCAGCGGACGGAGGGGAAGCACCCGAGCACCCGGACGAGGGCCCGCCGGTGCGGGAACGGAAGCCCGGGGATCCGCCGGGACGACGGCGGACGGGCCCCGACGAACCGGCGGCGCGTGACCGACGGGACGCCGAGGGGCCGACGCCACGGCACCTGGACCCGACGGACCCCGCGGCCCACCGGAGAACCGGCGCGCAGCCCCCGGGTCGGTGCCGGGACAGCGCGCAGCCTCCGGAAGGGCGGCGGGGCAGCGCGCAGCGCCCGGGTCGGCGGCGGGACGGCACCGGGGCCCCGGAACGGTGGCGGGACGGCACACAGCCACCGGGGCGAGGGGCCGTAGGTGATCCGGGGCCGTGGCGAGCGGCCCTCGGTTCCTTGGGGTGGCGGCGCGACGTCGTCAGGGGCCGGGGCGGCGCCGTGCGCCCCTGCTCTCCCGGCTCCGGGTCGGCCACAAGTTGCTGCTGCTCGTGCTGCTGCCGGTCACCGGGCTGGTGGCGCTCACCGCCTTCGGCGCCCTCGCCCAGTGGGAGGAGGCGCGCACCCTGGAGCGGTTCCGCTCCGCGATCGACGTGTCCTTCGCGACCTCCGGGGTCTCCGACGCCGTCGCGACGGAGCGCGTCGACGCCGTCCGGGCGCGGCTGCGCCCCGACACGGCCACCCTCACGGCGCGGTCCGCCTCGCGACAGGCGACCGACCGCGCCCTGGACGGCGCCGTCCGCCGCGCCGACTCCTGGCCCACCGCCCGCACCGGCGGCGAACTCGACGCCGTCAGCAGGCAGTTGAGCGCCGTGCGGGTGCAGGCCGGGCTCGGGGCGCTCACCGCGCGGGCGATCGCCCAGCAGTACCAGGAGATCCAGGACACCCTGCTCGACACCGCGACCGCGCTGGAGACCGGCCGTCCCACCCGGGCCGCGGGCCGGGCCGCCGACGCCCACGTCGCGATCCTGGAGGCCGTCGAGGCCGCCGAACGCGAGCGCGTCGAGCTGGCCGTCCTGCTCGACACCCCCACCGGACGCCGTCCGGCCGCCGCGGGCCGCTGGTCCGCCCTGGAGGAGGCGCAGCTGCGGGAGTTCCGCCGGACCACCTCGGACCGGCTGCGGGCCGCCCTCTACCAGGCGCAGTTCGAGGTGCCGGGCCGGGCCGTGCGCGCCGTCCGCGACCTGCTCGCCGACCCCGACCCGCCGACCGCCCGCTGGCCCTCGTACGGCGGCTGGCTCGCCGACTCCACGGCCCGGATCGCCGCGCTGCGCGGTATCCAGGACGAAGCCGCGCGCGACCTCGCGGACACGGCCGCCGCCGATCTGGAGGGCGCCCGGAACCGGGCCGCGCGCGATCTCACCGTCTCCCTCGCCGTCCTCACCGGGGTCGCCCTCCTCGCGTTCGTCCTCGCACGCTCCATCACCCGCCCGCTCCGGGAGGTCACCGCGGGCGCCCGCGCCCTCTCCGCGGGCGACCTCTCCTTCGCCGTCCACTACGCGGGCCACGACGAACTCGGCGATGTCGCGGACACCTTCCGCGAACTGCGGGTGACCACTGAACGACTGGCCGCCGAGATTCGTTCCATGAACTCCGCGGTCGACGACAACCGGCTCGAACACCGGGTGGACGTCGGCCGGTTCGACGGCACCTGGGCGCAGCTCCTCGGCGGCATGAACGGCACGATGGCGTCGTTCGCCGCGGCCCACGGACGGCGCCGGAAGGCCGAACGGGAGCTGGAGGACATCTTCAACCTCTCCCTCGACCTGCTCTGCATCCTCGGCGTCGACGGCTCCTTCCGGCGCGTCAACCCGGCGTTCGAACGCACCCTCGGCTACCCGCGCGCGACGCTGCTCGCCCGGCACCCCGTCGACCTCGTGCACGAGGAGGACCGGGAGCGGACCAGGGCCGCCCTGGAACTCCTCGCGGGCGGCGCGGAACTGGCCGGGTTCGAGAACCGGTACGTGCGCGAGGACGGCACCGAGTGCTGGCTCCAGTGGAGCGCCCGCCCGGTGCCCGAGGAGGGCCTGGTGTACGCCGCCGCCCGGGACGTCACCGAGCGGCGCCGCGCCGCCCGCGAGCAGTCGGCGCTGCGCCGGGTCGCCACCCTGGTCGCCCGCGGCGCCACACCTGAACGGGTGTTCGGGGCGGTGGCCGCGGAGGTGGAGGACCTGCTCGGTGCCGAGGTCGCGGCGGTGCTGCGGCACGAGTCCGACGGCACGCTGACCGTCCTCGGCACCGCGCACGGGACCGGACGGGAGGGCGAGGCCGCGGCCCGCGAGGTGCTCCGCACGCGGGCGCCCGCGCGGGTGGGACGGTCGGTGGCCGCGCCGATAGCCGTCGACGGACGGCTGTGGGGCGCGGTGGTCGCCACGACCCGGCGGACACCACGCCCCGCACCCGACCCGACGCCCGAGCCGGTGTCCGGGGCGGTACCCGAACCAGCGCCCCGGTCCATGCCCGATCCCGCGTCCGGACCGGTACTTGAACCGGCGCTCCGGCCGCCGCCCGATCCCGCGTCCGGGCCGGTACCCGAACCAGCGCCTCAGCCCACGCCCGAGCCCGCGTCCCAGCCGACGCCCGATCCCGCGTCTAAGGCGACGCCCGAGCCGGTGCCTCCCGACGCCTCCCGGCTCGCCGACTTCACCGAGTTGGTCGCCGCCGCCGTCGCCAACGCCGACAGCCGGGCCCAGCTGAGCGCCTCACGCGCGCGGGTGGTCGCCGCCGGGGACGCGTCGCGGCGGCGGATCGAGCGGGACCTGCACGACGGTGTCCAGCAGCGGCTCGTCGCCCTGCAACTGGACCTGCGGCTCGCCGAGTCCCTCGTCGCCGACCCGTCGTCCGAACTGGGGCGGCAGCTCGCGCATGTCGCCAAGGGCCTGGAGGACGCCTCGTACGACCTCCTCCAGGTGGCCCGGGGCATCCATCCGGCGATTCTTTCGAAGGGTGGTCTCGGGCCCGCGCTGCGCTCGCTGGCCCGGCGCTGCCCGGTCCTCGTCGAGCTGGATCTCGCGCTGCCCGCGCGGCGGCTCCCCGAGCGGCTCGAGGTGGCCGCCTACTACGTCGTCTCGGAGTGCCTCACCAACGCCGTGAAGCACGCGCACGCACGCGTGGTGACCGTCGACGCCCACGCGCGCGGGGACGTCCTGGAGCTGACCGTCCGCGACGACGGCGCGGGCGGCGCCGAGCCGGGCCGGGGCTCCGGTCTGATCGGGCTCGTCGACCGGGTCGAGGCGATCGGCGGACGGCTGGACCTGCGCAGCCCGCCAGGCCAGGGCACCACCCTGCGGGTCACGGCGCCGCTGGAGGGGCCGCCGCACGGATGACCGCCCGGACGCACGCGTGAGGGGAGCCGTCCGGCAGGGGGAGCCGTGAACTCCAGGTGCGTACGTCCGGGCGGGCAGGGGCGGGGCGTGGTCCGGCGGACCCGGGCCGACCGCCGTCGGTACCCCGGCCCGCGTCCGCCGCGACTCCCGCGGTCTCCGCCCCACGACCCGCCGGCTCTCGCCCGAGCCGGCGGGTCGGCGCCGGCCGCACCGCCGGAACGCGGTACGGCGCCTGTCCTCGGCCTCCGGCGCGGGCCTCCGTCCCGTCTCCGGCCTGCTTCGAGGATCGCCCGCGCACGCCCCGCCCGTCGTCCTGGCAGGCACCCAATCTCCCTTCCTGCTAGCCGGAACCGCCCCGGTGCGGCAGGCTGTCGGCGGGTACGCACGCGTCGCTCGGGGCAGGGGGAGCCGGGGCCATGGACCAGGACGGAGCGCGGCGGCGGGCGCGGGGACGCGTCGTTCTCGCCGACGACGACGTGCTGCTCAGGGAGGGTCTGGCCAGCCTCTGCGAACGCGTCGGGTACGAGGTGGCGGGGCAGGCCGGGGACGCCGAGGCCCTGCTGGAACTGGTCGCGGCCGAACGCCCCGACCTCGCGGTGGTCGACATCAGGATGCCGCCCGACCACGCCACCGAGGGGCTGAGGGCGGCCCGCGCCATCCGGGAGCGCCACCCCGGCACGGGCATCCTCGTCCTGTCGGCGTTCGTCGAGGTCGAGGAGGCGCTGGAGCTGCTGGCCAGCGGTCGCCAGGTCGGCTACCTGCTCAAGAGCCGCATCACGGTCGTCGACGAGTTCCTCGACGCCCTGGAGCGGGTGCGCGGCGGCGGTCCCGTCGTCGACCCCTCCCTGGTGCGGGAGCTGTTCTCGGCCCGCCGCCGCGACGACCCGCTCGCCCTGCTCAGCGCCCGGGAGCGCGAGGTCCTCGCCCTGATGGCGGAGGGCCGCTCCAACGCGGGCATCGGCCGACGGCTGTGGGTCACCGAGGGCACCGTCGAGAAGCACGTCCGCAGCATCCTGGGCAAACTCCGCCTCCCGGAGGACACCGAGGACCACCGCCGGGTACTGGCGGTGCTGACCTTCCTGGAGTCACGCTAGGGAGGGCGCGGCCCCTCCCGCCGCCGCCCGCGGGCCCGCGCTCTGTCAGCCCTCGCCAGTAGGGTGTGAGACATGGCCGACCCCTCCAGCTACCGCCCCAGGCCGGGATCGATCCCGGACTCTCCCGGGGTCTACCGGTTCCGCGACGAGCACCGCCGGGTGATCTACGTCGGGAAGGCGAAAAGCCTGCGCCAGCGCCTGGCGAGCTACTTCCAGGACCTGGCGAACCTGCACCCGCGCACCCGGACGATGGTCACCACCGCCGCGTCCGTGGAGTGGACCGTGGTCTCCACCGAGGTGGAGGCGCTCCAGCTGGAGTACTCCTGGATCAAGGAGTACGACCCCCGCTTCAACGTCAAGTACCGCGACGACAAGAGCTACCCGTACCTCGCCGTCACGATGAACGAGGAGTTCCCCCGCGTCCAGGTGATGCGCGGTCAGAAGCGCAAGGGCGTGCGCTACTTCGGGCCCTACGGGCACGCCTGGGCCATCCGCGACACCGTCGACCTGCTGCTGCGCGTCTTCCCGGTCCGCACCTGCTCGGCCGGCGTCTTCAAGAACGCGGCCAGGACCGGCCGCCCCTGCCTGCTCGGCTACATCGGCAAGTGCTCGGCCCCCTGCGTCGGCCGCGTCACCCCCGAGGAGCACCACGAACTCGCCGACGAGTTCTGCGACTTCATGGCAGGCCGCACCGGCACCTACATCCGCCGCCTCGAACGGAGCATGACCGAAGCCGCCGAGGACATGGAGTACGAGCGGGCGGCCCGGCTGCGCGACGACATCGAGGCCCTGCGCAAGGCCATGGAGAAGAGCGCGGTCGTGCTCGCCGACGCGACCGACGCGGACCTCGTCGCCGTCGCGGAGGACGAGCTGGAGGCCGCCGTCCAGATCTTCCACGTGCGCGGCGGGCGGGTGCGCGGCCAGCGCGGCTGGGTCACCGACAAGGTCGAGGAGATCACCACCGGCGCCCTGGTCGAACACGCGCTCCAGCAGCTCTACGGCGAGGAGAAGGGCGACGCGGTCCCCAAGGAGGTCCTCGTCCCCGCGCTGCCCGACCCGGTCGAGCCGGTCCAGGAGTGGCTCACCGACCGCCGCGGCGCGGGCGTCTCGCTGCGCGTCCCGCAGCGCGGCGACAAGAAGGCCCTCATGGAGACCGTCGCGCGCAACGCGCAGCAGGCCCTCGTCCTGCACAAGACGAAGCGCGCCTCCGACCTCACCACCCGCTCCCGTGCCCTGGAGGAGATCGCCGAGGCCCTCGACCTGGACAGCGCGCCGCTGCGCATCGAGTGCTACGACATCTCCCACCTCCAAGGCGACGACGTGGTGGCCTCCATGGTCGTCTTCGAGGACGGCCTGCAGCGCAAGAGCGAGTACCGCCGCTTCCAGATCAGGGGCTTCGAGGGCCAGGACGACGTCCGCTCGATGCACGAGGTGATCACCCGCCGCTTCCGCCGCTACCTCGCCGAGAAGGAGCGCACGGGGGAGTGGGCCGACGGCGGCGAGGGCCCCGGCGACACGCACCATCCCGCGGACACCCGCACGGACGCCCCCGCGTCCCCCGCGTCCCCCGCCCCCTCCGCGCCCCCCACGTCCCTCGCGGCGACCGCGTCCCCCGCGGCGACCGACGTCATCGACGCGAACGGCCGGGCCGAGACGAACGGCCTCACCGACGAGGACGGCCGCCCGCGCAAGTTCGCCTACCCGCCCCAGCTCGTCGTCGTCGACGGCGGTCAGCCGCAGGTCGCGGCGGCCAAGCGGGCCCTGGACGAGCTGGGGATCGACGACATCGCGGTCTGCGGCCTCGCCAAGCGGCTGGAGGAGGTCTGGGTGCCGGACGACGACGACCCGATCGTCCTGCCCCGCACCAGCGAGGGCCTCTACCTGCTGCAACGCGTGCGTGACGAGGCCCACCGCTTCGCCATCACCTACCAGCGCGCCAAACGCGCCAAGCGCTTCCGCTCCGGACCCCTGGACGACGTCCCGGGCCTCGGCGACACCCGCAAACAGGCGCTGATCAAACACTTCGGCTCGGTCAAGCGGCTGCGGTCCGCGACGATCGACCAGATCTGCGAGATCCCGGGCATAGGCCGCAAGACGGCCGAGACCATCGTCGCGGCCCTCGCCGGGGCGACCCCGGCCGGTCCCGCCGTCAACACGGCGACCGGAGAGATCATGGAAGAGGACGAACAGGACGGGACGCCCGGGACGACGCCGGACGCCCCGGAGGAGCCCGTGACCGCGGGCGCCGCGGACGAACGACGGGGGCAGGAGAGATGACCGAGCACGAGCGGCCCACAGCAGGCCGAGATCGCACGCACAAGGAGACCGGCGAGGATCACGCGCAGAGCGAACCCCGCCAGGAAGACGGAGCACAGGTGAGTACGGGCAGCGAGACAGCCGGGGCCCCCGAGGCCATCCCCGAGCTGGTGATCATCTCCGGGATGTCCGGAGCCGGCCGGTCGACCGCGGCCAAGTGCCTGGAGGACCTCGGCTGGTTCGTCGTCGACAACCTGCCGCCCGCGCTGATCCCCACCATGGTGGAGCTGGGCGCCCGCTCGCAGGGCAACGTGGCGCGGATCGCGGTCGTCGTCGACGTCCGCGGACGGCGCTTCTTCGACAACCTCCGCGAGTCCCTCGCCGACCTCGACACCCGGGGCGTCACCCGGCGGATCGTCTTCCTGGAGTCCTCCGACGAGGCCCTGGTGCGCCGCTTCGAGTCGGTGCGCCGCCCGCACCCCCTCCAGGGCGACGGCCGCATCGTCGACGGCATCGACGCCGAGCGCGAACTGCTGCGCGAGCTGCGCGGCGACGCCGACCTGGTGATCGACACCTCCAGCCTCAACGTCCACGAACTGCGCGCCAAGATGGACGCCCAGTTCGCCGGTGAGGAGGAGCCCGAGCTGCGGGCCACCGTGATGTCCTTCGGCTTCAAGTACGGCCTGCCGGTCGACGCCGACCTCGTCGCCGACATGCGGTTCCTGCCCAACCCGCACTGGGTCCCGGAGCTGCGCCCCTTCAGCGGCGTCAACGAGGAGGTCGCCGCGTACGTCTTCAACCAGCCGGGCGCCAAGGAGTTCCTCGACCGCTACGCCGAGCTGCTGCGGCTGATCGCGGCCGGGTACCGCCGCGAGGGCAAGCGGTACGTGACGATCGCCATCGGCTGCACCGGCGGCAAGCACCGCTCGGTCGCCATGTCGGAGAAGCTCGCCGCCCGGCTCGCCGCCGAGGGCGTGGAGACGGTGGTCGTGCACCGGGACATGGGACGGGAATGACCGGACGTACCTCGCGGCTGGGCCGGCTGCGCAGGGCGGTGCCCGAGGGGCGCGCGGTGCGGCCCGTCGAGCCCCGGGGCGCCCGCCCGCGCAGGCGCGGCGCCCAGCCCAAGGTCGTCGCGCTCGGCGGGGGCATGGGCCTGTCCGCCTCGCTCGCCGCGCTGCGCCGGATCACCGGTGACCTCACCGCCGTCGTCACCGTGGCCGACGACGGCGGCTCCAGCGGCCGTCTGCGGGACGAACTGGGCGTCCTGCCCCCCGGCGACCTGCGCAAGGCGCTGGCCGCGCTCTGCGGCGACGACGACTGGGGCCAGACCTGGTCCCGGGTCATCCAGCACCGCTTCCAGTCCCAGGGCGACCTGCACGACCACGCCGTCGGCAACGTCCTGATCGTCGCCCTGTGGGAACAGCTCGGCGATCATGTCCAGGCTCTCGACCTGGTCGGCAAGCTGCTCGGCGCGCACGGGCGCGTGCTGCCCATGTCCGCCGTGCCGCTGGAGCTCCAGGCCCTGGTCAGGGGGCACGACCCGGGGCGCCCCGAGGCGGTCGACACGGTCCGCGGGCAGGCGACGGTGGCGCTCACCCCCGGCGAGGTGCAGTCCGTGCACCTGGTGCCGCACGACCCGCCCGCCGTCCCGGAGGCCGTCGACGCGGTGCTGGACGCGGACTGGGTCGTCCTCGGTCCCGGGTCCTGGTTCTCGTCCGTCATCCCGCATCTGCTGGTGCCCGAACTGCTGGACGCGCTCACCCAGACGAAGGCCCGCCGGGTGCTCTCCCTGAACCTCGTTCCGCAACCCGGAGAAACCGAGGGCTTCTCACCGCAACGTCATTTGGAGGTTTTGGGACGACACGCCCCTAAACTCGCCCTGGACGTGGTGCTGGCCGACGAGGCCGCCGTGCCCGACCGTGATGTGCTCACCGAGGCCGCCAAGCGACTCGGAGCCGCGGTCGAGCTGGCCCCGGTCGCCCGAAGGGACGGAACCCCCCGGCACGACCCGGAGCTGTTGGCCGCCGCGTACGACCGTATTTTTCGGATGCATGGAAGGATCGGCCCATGGCGATGACGGCAGCGGTGAAGGATGAGATCTCCCGGCTCCCCGTCACCCGGACCTGCTGTAGAAAGGCGGAGGTCTCCGCCATTCTGCGGTTCGCCGGCGGCCTCCATCTGGTGAGCGGGCGCATCGTGATCGAGGCGGAGCTGGACACCGCGATGGCGGCCCGGCGCCTCAAGCGGGACATCCTGGAGATCTTCGGCCACAGCTCGGAGCTGATCGTGATGGCCCCCGGCGGGCTGCGGCGCGGCTCGCGCTACGTGGTGCGGGTGGTGGCGGGCGGTGACCAGCTCGCCCGTCAGACCGGCCTGGTCGACGGCCGCGGCCGCCCGATCCGGGGGCTGCCCCCGCAGGTCGTCTCCGGTGCCACCTGCGACGCGGAGGCCGCCTGGCGGGGTGCCTTCCTCGCCCACGGTTCGCTCACCGAGCCCGGTCGCTCCTCCTCCCTCGAAGTGACCTGCCCCGGTCCCGAGGCGGCGCTCGCGCTGGTCGGCGCCGCCCGGCGGCTGTCGATCGCCGCGAAGGCCCGCGAGGTGCGCGGTGTGGACCGGGTGGTGGTGCGTGACGGCGACGCCATCGGCGCCCTGCTCACCCGGCTCGGCGCGCACGAGTCGGTGCTGGCCTGGGAGGAGCGCCGGATGCGCCGCGAGGTGCGCGCCACGGCGAACCGGCTGGCCAACTTCGACGACGCCAACCTGCGCCGCTCCGCCCGCGCCGCGGTCGCCGCCGGTGCCCGGGTGCAGCGGGCGCTGGAGATCCTCGGCGAGGAGGTCCCCGAGCACCTGGCCGCCGCCGGGCGGCTGCGGATGGACCACAAGCAGGCGTCCCTGGAGGAGCTGGGCGCGCTCGCCGACCCGCCGCTGACCAAGGACGCGGTCGCCGGGCGGATCCGGCGGCTGCTCGCGATGGCCGACAAGCGCGCCTCGGACCTCGGCATCCCGGGCACCGAGTCCAGCATCACCGAGGAGATGGCCGACAACCTCGTCGGCTGAAGACGTCAACTCGCCGGTACCGGCGCCCTGTTGGGCGTCCGGTGCCGGCGTTCGGCTTTCCCCGGGCCGCTCTTGACTCGATCAAGGACTGACATGAGCCTGGCAAACGGGCCGCCGCGGTGGCGGACCGTCACAAGGGGGGTTCATGAGACGCAGAGCGAGATCGATCCTCGCCGTCGGTGCCCTGCTCGTCGCCGGGGCGAGCCTCGCGCCCGTCGCCCAGGCGCGCCAGGACGGCCCGGCCGGGCCCGGCCCTGACGAGGTCAAGGTCTTCCGCGCCGACGTCACCCGGCAGCAGGTGCCCCTGCTGCTGACCGCGGGGCAGGACGCCCGTGAACTGGGCGAGCAGGTCCCCGACCGGGGCACCGGCGCCGTCGAGGTGTACCTCACCGACCGGCAGGCGCGGAAACTGCGCCGCCAGGGCGTCGACCTCACCGAGCACACCCTCTCCGCCGCCGCCCGCGAGCGCGTCGGGGCCGCGGCCGAGGGCGTCTTCCGCCCCTACGGCGGCCCCGGCGGCCTCAAGGAGGAGATCGTCCGCACCGGCCAGGAGAACCCCGGCCTCACCAAGGTCGTCTCCATCGGCCGGACCGTCGGCGGGCAGGACATCCTCGCGCTCAGGCTGACCAAGGGCGCCCGCAGCACGCCGGACGGTTCGAAGCCGTCGGTCCTCTACCTGTCCAACCAGCACGCCCGTGAGTGGATCACCCCCGAGATGACCCGGCGGATGATGCACCACTACCTGGACAACTACCGGACCGACCGGCGGATCAAGAAGATCGTCGACTCCACCGAACTCTGGTTCGTGCTCTCCGCCAACCCCGACGGCTACGACTACACCTTCCGGAGCCCCGCCACCCGCATGTGGCGCAAGAACCTGCGGGACGTCAACGGCGACGGCGTCATCTCCACCGGCGACGGCGTCGACCTCAACCGCAACTTCCCCTACAAGTGGGGCTACGACGACGAGGGTTCGTCCCCCAACCCCACCAGCGAGACCTACCGCGGCGCGAGCCCCGGGTCCGAGCCCGAGACGCGGGCGATCGACGCCTTGGAGAAGCGCGTCGGTTTCACCTACGGCGTCAACTACCACTCCGCCGCGCAGCTCCTCCTCTACGGCGTCGGCTGGCAGGTGGCCACCCCCACCCCCGACGACACCGTCTACCGGGCGCTGGCGGGCACCCCGGGCGACTCCGCGATCCCCGGCTACCGGCCGCAGGTCTCCTCGGAGCTGTACACCACCAACGGCGAGGCCGACGGACACGCCTCCAACGTCAACGGCATGTCGATGTTCACCCCCGAGATGTCGACCTGCCAGACCGCCTCGAACGCCGATCCCGACGACCGGTGGCAGGCGTCCGACTGCCGGTCCGTCTTCACCTTCCCCGACGACGAACACCTGATCCAGCAGGAGTTCGCGAAGAACGTGCCGTTCGCGCTCTCGGTCGCCGAGACCGCCGCGCACCCCGACACCCCCTCCTCGTCGCTCGGCCTGACCGCCGCCGACCTCACCCCGGCGCCGTTCACCACCTCCTACGCGCGCGGCGCCGCCCAGGAGGTCTCCGTCGTCGCCCGCAAGGCGCTGCGAGACAAGGAGCTGAAGTACCGCGTCAACGGCGGCCGCACCCTCGACATGGCGCTCAGGCCGTGGAAGGGCGGCCGCACGTACGGCGGCGAGGACAACCTGTACTTCGACGCGTACCGGGCCCGCGTCGCGGACGGCGTGCCGGGCGACACCGTCGAGGTCTGGTCGACCGCCGAGACCGCGAGCGGCAGGAAGGTCGCCTCCCCGCACTTCACCTACACCGTCGCCCGGCGGGCCGCGGCCGACACCCTCGTCGTCGCCGAGGAGGGCGCGACCGCGACCCGGGCCGCGATCTACACGGACGCGCTGAAGGCCGCCGGGCACAAGGCCGTCGTCTGGGACGTCGCCGACCGGGGCGCGCCCGACGCGCTCGGCGTGCTCGCGCACTTCCGCACCGTCGTCCACTACACCGGCGCCGCCGCCCCCGGCAACGCCACCCAGCTCCAGCTCCGCGCCTTCCTCAACGAGGGCGGCAGGCTGATCGAGGCCGGGCAGCTCGCCGGAGGCAGCGTCGACCTCGGCGACGGCACCCCCTCCGACGACTTCAGCCAGTACTACCTGGGCGCCTACTCGCGCACCTCCACCCCCGGCGCGGCGGGATTCGCCGGATCCGGCGCCCTCGACGGCACCGGCGGGCCGCTCGGCGCCCCGGGCGGCGGCCCGCTCGACCGCGCGGGCACCTTCGGCGTCACCTCCGACCAGCTCTCCCCCGACACCTACCCGCAGTTCGCCTCCGCGGGCGCGGGCCGGTTCGCCGGCACCACCAACCCGTACGGCCCGTACGCCGGTTCCTGGATGGCGGCCGCCGTCCACACCGACGACGGCTACAAGCGGCTGACCCGCACCGTCGACCTCACCCAGGTCGCCGCCGCCGACACCCCCACCCTGCGCGCCCGGATGCTCTGGGACACCGAGCCGGGCTACGACCACGTCGTCGTGGAGGCCCGCACCGCGGGCGGCGACGACTGGACGACGCTCCCCGAGGCGGGCGGCGCCGGGACCTCCGCCGCGCCCGACGAGTGCGGGGCGGGCTTCCTCGTCGACGAACACCCCTGGCTCACCCACTACCTGACCGTCGCCGCCGACGGCTGCGCGACCACCGGCACCAGCGGCTCCTGGCACAGCCTCACCGGCTCCTCCGCGGGATGGCGGCAGGTCGGCTTCGACCTCAGCGGCTGGGCGGGCAGGTCCGTCGAGGTGTCGATCAGCTACGTCACCGACCCGGGCAGCGGCGGCCGGGGCGTCCTCGTCGACGACACCGCGCTCGTCGTCGGCGGCACGGCCACCCAGAACGAGGGCTTCGAGACCTCGCTCGGTGCCTGGCGCGCGCCGGGACCGCCCCCGGGCAGCCCCGCCGTCCTCAGGGACTGGGCCCGCACCGGCGCCCTGTTCACCACCTACGGCGCCGTCACCACCGACCGCACCGTCCTGCTCGGCTTCGGTCTCGAGCACCTCACCTCGGCGGCCGACCGCACCGACCTCGTCAGGAAGGCGATGGCGGCCCTGCACGGCTGACGGCGGTGTCGTCAACCGCTGACCGTCCGTAGTCGGATCGAGCGAAAGACCCGCGGGACCAGGGCGGTCCGTACCCCTACTGGTGGGTATGGGCCGCCCTGCCGCGTAAGCGCCGTCTCGATGTCACCGCCGCGGCCACAGGGAGGTAGGGTCGGGGTTGGTCGGGGACATCCCATACAGCTCGCCGGCGGGAAAGCCGGCGTACCAACGAGGAGATCGGTTCGTGACGATCCGCGTAGGCATCAACGGCTTTGGCCGCATCGGTCGTAACTACTTCCGCGCGCTGCTGGAGCAGGGTGCGGACATCGAGATCGTGGCAGTCAACGACCTGGGTGACACCGCGACCACCGCGCATCTGCTGAAGTACGACACCATCCTGGGCCGCCTCAAGGCCGACGTGTCGCACACCGAGGACACCATCACGGTCGACGGGCACACCATCAAGGTGCTGTCCGAGCGCGACCCCGCCAACCTCCCCTGGGGGGAGCTGGGCGTCGACATCGTCATCGAGTCGACCGGCATCTTCACGAAGAAGGCCGACGCCGCGAAGCACATCGCCGGCGGTGCCAAGAAGGTCATCATCTCGGCTCCGGCCAAGGATGAGGACATCACCATCGTGATGGGCGTCAACCAGGACAAGTACGACGCGGCCAACCACCACGTCATCTCCAACGCCTCCTGCACCACCAACTGTGTGGCGCCGCTGGCCAAGGTCCTCGACGAGAACTTCGGCATCGTCAAGGGCCTGATGACGACGGTCCACGCGTACACCAACGACCAGCGGATCCTGGACTTCCCGCACTCGGACCTGCGCCGCGCCCGCGCCGCCGCCGAGAACATCATCCCCACCACCACCGGTGCCGCCAAGGCCACCGCGCTGGTCCTCCCGCAGCTCAAGGGCAAGCTGGACGGCATCGCCATGCGCGTCCCGGTCCCCACCGGCTCGGTCACCGACCTCGTCCTCGAACTCGGTCGCGAGACCACCAAGGAAGAGATCAACGCCGCCTTCCAGAAGGCCGCCGAGGGCCAGCTCAAGGGCATCCTGGAGTACACCGAGGACCCGATCGTCTCCTCGGACATCGTCAACTCCCCGGCGTCCTGCACCTTCGACTCCCTCCTGACCATGGTCCAGGACGGCAAGAACGTGAAGGTCATCGGCTGGTACGACAACGAGTGGGGCTACTCCAACCGCCTCGTCGACCTCACGGTCTTCGTCGGCGGCCAGCTCTGATCGCCACACCGGACGGCACCTCGATGTGAGTGCAGGGCTCGGGCAGCGCACGCCGCGCCGTCCGAGCCCTCACGCGCGTGTACAGCCCTCGTACGATCACGAGCTTCTCCCCAGGAGTCCCATTCCATGAAGACGATCGACGAACTCCTCGCCGAAGGCGTCGACGGCAAGCGGGTCTTCGTCCGCGCCGACCTCAACGTCCCGATGGCGGACGGCCTCATCACCGACGACGGCCGCATCCGCGCCGTCCTGCCGACCGTCGAGGCCCTCGCCGACGCGGGCGCCAAGGTGGTCGTCGCCTCGCACCTCGGACGCCCCAAGGGCGCGCCCGACCCCGCCTTCTCCCTGCTCCAGGCCGCCGAGCGGCTCGGTGAACTCCTCGGCGCCCCCGTCGCGTTCGCCCAGGACACCGTCGGCCCCGCCGCCCACGACGCGGTGAACGGCCTCGAACCCGGCCAGGTCGCGGTCATCGAGAACCTGCGCTTCAACGCGGGCGAGACCGCCAAGGACGACGTCGAGCGCGGCGAGTTCGCGGACCGCCTCGCCGCCCTCGCCGACGTCTACGTCGGGGACGGCTTCGGCGCGGTGCACCGCAAGCACGCCTCCGTCTTCGACCTCCCGGCCCGGCTCCCGCACTACGCCGGACACCTCATCGCCACCGAGGTCGGCGTCCTGAAGAGGCTCACCGAGGACGTCCGGCGGCCCTACGTCGTCGCCCTCGGCGGCGCCAAGGTCTCCGACAAGCTCGCCGTCATCGACGAACTGCTCGGCAAGGCCGACCGCCTGCTGATCGGCGGCGGCATGGCCTACACCTTCCTCAAGGCCCAGGGCCACGAGATCGGCGTCTCCCTCCTTCAGGAGGACCAGATCCCGGCCGTCACCGAGTACATCGAGCGGGCCGCCAGGACCGGCGTCGAGCTGGTCCTGCCCACCGACGTACTGGTGGCGCCGGAGTTCCCGGACCTGAAGACCAAGGCCCCGGCGAACCCCACCACCGTCGCCGCGGACGCGATCCCCGCCGACAGCATGGGCCTGGACATCGGCCCTGAGTCCCGCAAGCTGTACGCCTCGAAGCTCGCCGACGCGGCCACCGTCTTCTGGAACGGCCCGATGGGCGTCTTCGAACACCCCGACTACGCCGAGGGCACCCGGGCCGTCGCCCAGGGCCTCCTCGACTCGCCGGCCTTCACGGTCGTCGGCGGTGGCGACTCCGCCGCCGCCGTGCGCCTGCTCGGCTTCGACGAGACGGCGTTCGGACACATCTCGACCGGCGGCGGCGCCTCCCTCGAATACCTCGAGGGCAAGACGCTCCCCGGCCTCGCCGCACTGGAGGACTGACCTCGATGAGCACCCGCACGCCGATCATGGCGGGCAACTGGAAGATGAACCTCAACCACCTTGAGGCCATCGCCCACGTCCAGAAGCTCGCCTTCGCCCTGGCCGACAAGGACTACGAGGCCGTCGAGGTCGCCGTCCTGCCGCCCTTCACCGACCTGCGCTCCGTGCAGACGCTGGTCGACGGCGACAAGCTCAGGATCAAGTACGGCGCCCAGGACGTCTCGGCGCAGGACTCCGGTGCCTACACCGGCGAGATCTCGGGCCCCATGCTCGCCAAGCTGAAGTGCACGTACGTGGTCGTCGGCCACTCCGAGCGCCGCCAGTACCACCACGAGACCGACGAGATCGTCAACGCCAAGGCGAAGGCCGCCTTCAAGCACGGCCTCACCCCGATCCTCTGCGTCGGTGAGGAGCTGGACGTCCGCAAGGCGGGCGAGCACGTCACCCACACCCTCGCCCAGGTCGTGGGCGGCCTCCAGGACCTGCCCGCCGAGCAGGCCGAGACCGTGGTGATCGCCTACGAGCCGGTCTGGGCCATCGGCACCGGCGAGGTCTGCGGCGCCGAGGACGCGCAGGAGGTCTGCGCCGCCATCCGCGGCAAGGTCGCCGAGCTGTACACGCAGGAGCTGGCCGACAAGGTCCGCATCCAGTACGGCGGCTCCGTGAAGTCCGGCAACGTCGCCGAGATCATGGCGCAGGCCGACATCGACGGCGCCCTCGTCGGCGGCGCCTCGCTGGACACCGACGAGTTCGTCAAGATCGTGCGCTTCCGCGACCAGTGACGCGAGCAGTGAGTATGCGCTAGCGGCGATCCGTCGTACCCTTGCGGGGTCACAGCACCGGTGCTGTGACCCCGCAGTCCATCCGTATCCGAGGAAGTTGGTCCAGCCGTGGTTCTGGGGTTCTCGATCGCCCTGATCGTCTTCAGCCTGCTGATGATGCTGCTGGTGCTGATGCACAAGGGGAAGGGCGGCGGCCTCTCCGACATGTTCGGCGGCGGCATGCAGTCGTCCGTCGGCGGCTCCTCGGTCGCCGAGCGCAACCTCGACCGGATCACCGTCGTGATCGGTCTGCTCTGGTTCGCGTGCATCATCGTCCTCGCCATCATCATGAAGTCGAGCACCTGACCCTGGCGGGCATTCCCTCACGCATTCCGCACCTAAGGCCCCATGTTCGGTACGCGCAGCTGAGCGCGGCCTATCATGGGGCTTGCGTCTGTGTGTGAGGGCTGTAACTCCAACCACTGGACGCGCGTTGGGCCTTACGTAGACTGAGGCGCTCGCAACGGAGCGAAACGCCGACTCGCTCCGCGGCACCATCACGCAGGGAGTTACGACCGTGGCAAGTGGCAACGCGATCCGAGGAAGCCGGGTCGGGGCGGGGCCGATGGGCGAGGCCGAGCGCGGCGAGTCCGCGCCGCGTCTGCGCATCTCCTTCTGGTGCTCCAACGGGCACGAGACGCAGCCCAGCTTCGCCAGCGACGCGCAGGTGCCCGATACCTGGGACTGCCCGCGCTGCGGCTTCCCGGCCGGACAGGACCCGGACAACCCCCCGGACCCCCCGCGCACCGAGCCCTACAAGACGCACCTCGCGTACGTCCGCGAGCGGCGCAGCGACGCGGACGGCGAGGCGATCCTCGCCGAGGCGCTCGCGAAACTGCGGGGCGAGATCTAGTGCCCTGACCGGAGAGGTCCACCGGCTCGCGATGCCCGGCACGGCACCTCGCCGCGTCGTCGCATCACCCGGGTACGTCCGGTACGCGGGCGACGCTCCGCCGCGCGGTGCACCGCACCGGACACCGTGAGCCTTCCGGTGAACCTTTCCGGTCACGGCACTGGAGAACACCGGCCGGGCACCCGCGAAGGGCCCGGCCGGACCCGTACCACCGCCGCACCGAGGACCCGTTGTCAGTGGTGCCCTCTACGGTTCTTCCATGAGCCGACCATGAGGGGGCCGGGGTGAGCGGTGGGGAGAGCGGGGCGAGCGCGCCCGCGTGGCGCGGCGGTTTCGGACGGCTGTGGGGCGCCGCCGTGCTCTCCAGCTTCGGCGACGCGCTGCGCACGGCCGCGCTGCCCCTGACCGCCGCCGCGCTGACCGACGACCCCCTGCTCATCGCCTCGGTCACCGCCTGCGGCTACCTGCCCTGGATCGTCTTCGGCCTGCTCGGCGGGGCCGTCGCCGACCGGGTCGACCAGCGCCGCGCCATGGGCGCCGTGGACGCGCTGCGCGCTCTGCTCACGGCCGCCTTCGCGGTGGCCGTCGCCCTCGGCCACGCCTCCGTCGGCCTGCTGATCGCACTGGCCCTCGCGCTCACCACCCTCCAGACCCTCTTCGACAACGCGGCCACCGCCCTGCTGCCCGCGCTGGTCCCCGGAGAACGGCTCGGCAGCGCCAACGCCCGCCTGATGACCGGGCAGCGGATCGCCGGCGGACTGCTGGGCGCCCCGCTCGTGCCGCTGCTCCTCGCGTCCGGCGCCGCCGTGCCCTTCGCGGTCGACGCGCTGACGTTCCTGGCCGCCGCCGCGCTGATCACCTCCCTGCGCACCGCCGCCCCCGAGCGGCCGCCCCGGCCGACCGGCAGCACCCTGCGCCGGGAGATCGCCGAGGGGCTGCGCGTCCTCGCCGCCGACCGGGTCCTGCGCGGGCTGTGCGCCGCGACCGCCCTGTGCAACGTGGGCGTCGGCGCGCTCGTCGCCACCCTGGTCCTGCTGGTGACCGACGGCCTCGGCGCGGGCTCCGCCGGGTACGCGGCCGCCCTCACCGGCTTCTCCGTCGGCGGGCTGGCCGGGGGAGCGGCCAACCGCCGGCTGGTCGCCCGGATCGGCCGGACCCGCGCGGTGCTGTGCGCCGGGACCGCGCAGACCGCGGCGCTCGTCGTCATGGGCACCGCGGGCGGCCTGGGCACCCTGGTCGCCGCGATGGCCGTCTTCGGGTTCATGGGCATGGTGTGGAACGTCAACACCACGACGCTCATGCAGCGGCGCACCCCCGCCGCCGTGCTCGGCCGGGTCGCCTCCGCCTTCCGCACCCTCGCCGTCGCCGGGGGCCCGCTGGGCGCCCTGCTCGGCGGAGCGGTGGCCGCCGCCCGGGGAGCGCGCACCCCGCCGCTCCTCGCGGCCGGGTTCTTCGTCCTGTCCGTCGCCGCGCTGATACCCGCGCTCTCCCGGCACGTACCAGTGGACGCACCGCCCGCCGACACCGCCGCGACCCGTGCCCCGGGTTGATCAATTAGGTTGGGGACGGCAGCGGGACAGGCCCCAGGACAGGTACGAAAGAAGGCTGAAGTCCGAATGAACGCAGACGGCCGCACCAGGCTCGACCAGACGCCCGAGTGGACCGCGCTGACCGCGCACCGCGACGACCTCGCAGGCACCCGGCTGCGGGAGCTGTTCGCGGCCGACCAGGGCCGCGGCACCGGCTACACGCTCCAGGTCGGCGACCTGTACATCGACTACTCCAAGCACCTGGTCACCGACGAGACCCTGCGGCTGCTGCGTGAACTGGCCGCGGCCACCGATGTGTTCGGGCTGCGGGACGCCATGTTCCGCGGGGAGCGGATCAACACCACCGAGGACCGCGCCGTCCTGCACACCGCGCTGCGTGCCCCGCGTGACGCCGTGATCGAGGTCGACGGCGAGAACGTGGTCCCGGCCGTGCACGCGGTCCTGGACCGGATGGCCGCCTTCGCCGACCAGGTGCGTTCGGGCGCGTGGACCGGGCACACCGGCCGCCGCGTCAGGAACGTCGTCAACATCGGCATCGGCGGCTCCGACCTCGGCCCCGCCATGGCCTACGAGACGCTGCGCGCCTTCACCGACCGCGACCTCACCGTCCGCTTCGTGTCGAACGTGGACGGGGCGGACATGCACGAGGCCGTCCGGGACCTGGATCCCGCGGAGACCCTGTTCATCGTCGCGTCCAAGACGTTCACCACGATCGAGACCATCACCAACGCGACGTCGGCGCGCGCG
>NZ_FMCI01000315.1 GCF_900091845.1 Streptomyces sp. SolWspMP-5a-2 | reverse complement strand
GGCGGCGGGCTCGGCGGACTCCGCCATCGGGCGGCTCAGTTCGAAGGTGTCGCCGCAGGTCCGGCAGCGGTACTCGTAGCGAGGCATGCGCACAGGCTAGCGGCCCCGGCCCGAACTCCCCAGGGGCGCGGGCTCACTGGCCGCCGCCGCGCTCGTCCCGGATCTGCCCGACGACCCGGGCCACCGCCTCGCGGACCTCCTCCGTCTCCGTCAGGAAGTGCCAGTAGTCGGGGTGGCGGCCCTCCAGCGTGCCGATCGCCCGGTCGAGGCGGGCCACCGCCTCGTCGAGGGGACGGGCGTGGCGCGGGTCGGGGGTGGTGCGGCCGGACATGGCGAGCCGCTGGGCGTCCCGGATGGCGAAACGGGTGCGGTCGATCTCCTGCTGGGAGTCCTTCTGCACGGCGTTCAGCCGGGCCAGCCGGTCGCCCGCGGCCGACACCGACTCGTCGGTCGCGGTCAGCAGGGCCCGCACGGTCGACAGCAGGGCGGTGGCGTCCGGCCAGCGCTGGGCGTCCCGCGCGGCCTGCGCCTCCCGCAGCTTCAGCTCGGCCTGCCGGACGTTCTCGACGGCCTGGTCGGGCACCTGCTGGAGGTCCTGCCAGCAGGCCGCGGCGAACCGGCGGCGCAGCTCGCTCAGGACCGGGTCGACCTGCCCGGCGCGGGTGGTGAGGGCCTGCGCGCGGGTGCGCAGCGACACCAGCCGGTGGTCGATGCCCGCCGCCTTCTCGGGCAGGTCGTGGGCCTCGGCGCGGACCGCCTCGGCGGCCCGCGCGACCTGCTCGGCGCGCTCCAGGGTCTGCGGGACGCCGTGCTGCCCCGCGCCCTGGTTGAGCTTCGTCAGCTCGGGCGCGAGGGCGGCGAGGCGGGCGGCGAGGTCGTCCGCGCGCAGCCCGGCGGCCCGTACCGCGTCGAGCGCGTTGGACGCGGCGAGCAGCGCCTGCCGGGCCCGCTCCACGGCGGGCGCGAGGCGGGCGAGCTGGGTCTCGGCCTTGCCGAGGAGCGGTCCGAGGCCGTCGGCGAACCGGTCCAGGTCCTGCTTGACCCGGCCCAACTCGTCCTTGGCGGCGCTCAGATCGGTGCGCGCGCGGGCGGCGACGGACGCCTCCAGGTCGTCGCGTTCGAGGTCGTAGGAGTCGACCGCCTCGATGTAGCGGTGGCTGGCCTCGTCGATCCGGCGGCCCAGCGCGTCGAAGTCGGCGACGGCGCGGCGCGCGGCGGGCGAGTCGTCGACGGCGGTGATGGCCTCGATGGAGATGCGCAGATCGCGCTGGGCGGTGTCCAGCTCGTAGAAGGCGGCGGCGGCCGCGTCCTTGGCGGCCTGCGCCTCGGCGCGCCGGTTCTCGGCGCCGCCGCCGAACCAGCGTCTGGTGCCGCCGCCCGCGAACGCGCCCGGCAGGGCGAGCGCCACCAGCAGCGGCAGCGCGAGGAGGCTGAGCGTGTCCCGGACGGGACGAGGTGCGCGCGGCTCCAACGGCGAGTTCGGCTCTCGTGGTGTCGCCGTCACATCCCTCTCCCGTGCTGTCGTCCGTCCCGGCGGGTGTCGTGCCATTCTCCCACCGGTAGAGAACGAACACACGGGCCGATCAGTTCGCGAAAGGCGCCGCGATCTCGATCGGGTCCGTCCGGGGACGGCGTCCAGCGCGCCGGGCGGTCTCAGTCGGCGGCGCGCACGGTGACGCTGCCGTCCTTGCTGGTCGCCGAGACCCTGTGGGCGCTGCGCTCGTCGCGGGGGACGGTCACCTTCACCGAGCCGTCGTCGGTCCTGGTGGTGACCCGGTACGGGGCGCGCGGCAGGGTCACGGTGACGGAGCCGTCGTCGCTGTCGGCGGAGACCCGGTCGGGGACGGCGGTCAGGCGCAGGTCGACCGAGCCGTCCTGGGTGCGGGCGGTGACCTGCCGGGAGGAGACCTCGGCGTGCAGCGACCCGTCGTCGCCGCGCAGGTCGAGCGGGCCGCTGGTGTCGGTGACGCGCACGGAGCCGTCCTGGGTGTGGATGCTGAGCGGCGCGGTGAAGCCGCTGGCCCGCACGCTGCCGTCGTCGCTGGTGATCCGGACGGTGGTGCCGCGCGGCACCTCGACCCGGTGCCTGGCCGCGCAGTCGGCGATGAACCCCGTGCAGCGCACCCGCAGGGCCAGCCTGCCGTCCTTCATCGACCAGCCGGGCTCGGGGTCGGAGCCGAGGACGACGGAGCCCTGGAACCACCGGGTGACGCGGACCTGGCCCGCCGGGGCCGCGTCGGTGGCGACGACGTCCAGGTCGGAGTCGTCGGTGTCGACGGTGAGGGTGGTGCCGGTGAACGCGAAGGAGCGGTGGTCGGGGTGCTCGTCGTCGGCCGCCGAGGCGCCGCACGCGGTGCCCGCCCCCATGAACAGGACGACGGCGCCGGCGGCGAGGACGGCGCGGAAGGTGACGGAACGGGCCATGACGATCTCCCCCAGGGACAGGACGTGCGGCTGATGCGATGGCGTCGACGCTACGGATCGCGCGCCCGCCGGGGCATCCGGACCGCTGGCGGATCGGGGGTGGGGAAAACCCCCGCACAGGTGCCGCGACGGATGTGCCGGGCCCTCGCCGGGGCAGGGTAGGCTGTCCACTCGACCTGGGCGCTGAGCCCGGTCGGGGGTGCGTAGCTCAGGGGTAGAGCGCCTGCCTTACAAGCAGGATGTCGGCGGTTCGAAACCGTCCGCGCCCACATCGTCGAGCAGACAGGTCAGAGCCCTGGCGGGCAACTCCCGCCGGGGCTCTCGCCGTTGCGGGAGTCCGTCTCGGGTCCCCCTCGCCGCAGCGCTGGGACGACGGGCCGGTCGCGGGGGTCGCAGGTCACCGGTACTCCTTCATCAGCCTGCGCAGCGCGGCCCCCGTCGGGCAGTCGTCCAGCGTCGCCCGGTCCCGGCACGGCGCGCACCCGGGCGCGTGCGCGTGGAGCGCGGCGAGGGCGGCCCGGGGGATCTCCCCGCGGTGGGCGCGCGGGTACCAGGAGACCGGATCGCCGTGCCGGGTGGTCGTCGCGCGGGGCCCGAGGTCCGTGGCGCCGGTGACGGTGAGCGGGATCCCGGAGAACACACAGGCGCTGCCTGCACGTTGACGATCGGTCAGCCGGTCCGGGTGGGGGACGTGGAGCAGGGCGAGCGCCGCGAGCACGTCGTGGTTGGTCGTCGTGGTGTCGCGCATGGCGCACGCCTCCGTGGTCTCGGTGATCCGTCTCGCACCAGCGACCGTAGGCCCGTCGTCCGCCGGGCAGGGGCACAGATTGTGCCCTCACCCGGACAGCTCACGCGGCGAGCAGCCCCAGCTTCACCGCCAGCTCCGACGCCCGACGGCGCCGCGCCGGACTCCTCGACTCCGCCTCCTCCAGCACGATCCGCTTCGCGAACCCGTTGTAACGGATCGTCTCTGGCGCCGCTTCGTGCGCCTGTGCCAGTGTCGCCAGCGCCACGTCCGGCTGCCCGTCCAGATGGAATCCGCGTGCCTCTTCGATCCGGTGACGGGCGCGGCGCGGCCGGGAGGGGATCACGACGGCGTCCGCTGCCGCGGCCTGCCGCACCGACTCGCCGCCGTGGTGGAGTTCCACCGCCACAGTCACCGCGTGGGCGCCCATGATGGCCCGGGAGAAGCTGGTGACGGGGTGGTAGTAGTCAGCCGGAAGGCGGTCCGCCATGGCGCGCGCCTCGTCCCAGTACCTCCAGGCCGTGCCTGTCTCCCCGCGGCGGGCCGCCGTGTACCCGGCTTCGAAGGTGAGGGCGCCCGTGACGGCGAGGACGTCGTCGCTCACGTCGGGCAGGAGCGGCGTCAGCAGTTCCAGTGTGCCGATGTTCACCGCGTCGGCCGCGTCGAAGTGCGCGGGCCCGGCGTCCCGGTGCGCCTGCGCGGCCAGCCACGCGGCGACGCCCAGGGCGTGCGGGTCCTCAGACTCCTGCGCGGCGACGAGACCGCGTTCCGCGACGCGCCACAGGAGGGCGGAGTCGGGCTGGAAGGCGACGAAGAACTGGCACAGGGAGTAGACCTCCGCGAGGCGGGCCTGTGCTGTGCGGCGGTCGGCGCTGCTGTCGGCCTGACGGACGACGAGCTGCGCGTCGCGGATCAGGTCGGGGAGGAGGGCTCCGATGACGTCGCGGTGGTCGGGAGCGGAGTGGCGGGCTGCCCAGGCACGGGCCAGTCGGGCGGTGAGGTGCTCGACAGGTGGTGCTTCGCGGGCGGGGAGGGTGACGGCGTCGACTGCGGCCTTGACCGCGGGGAGGCGCGGGTGTCCGGGGCCGGTGAAGAGGTTGACGTGCATGGACTGGTCCCCGGTGAGGTCGGCGAGGTCGCGGACGCGGAGGATCTCAGCGAGGCGGAGGATGATCTCCAGCTTGGGGGTCTTCAGGCGACCGGTCTCCACACCCTTGACCCAGGAGCCGGAGCGGCCGGCGAGTCCGCCGAGCTGGTGTCGGGTGAGTCCGCCGCGGGTGCGGAGAAGCTGGAGCCGCTGACCGAAGACGAGCGGGTCGGTGTACGGGTCGGGGGTGGCATCAGATGGCACGGTCTCGCCCCAATCTCTGTCCAGGTCGCACTGCCAGGGTATGAGGTGGAGCCTTTTCTGTGGGCCTGTCGGATCGGCCTCGACCGGCATGCGTGCCGGGCCGGTCTGCTCCCTACCCCGGGGGCGCGTCCCCCACTCTCCGGTCCCGGCCGTGCCGCCTGCCGCCGGGGACCGGACCGCCGCAAGCGGGTGCGAGGCCGGTGTGCCCGAGCCCATCGTCGATGGGCGGGACCGGAGGGAACCCCGGCTTTCGCGCCGGGGCTCCCCCCACGACCGTGCCTCCCCGGAGAGCGCGTGCGGTGCGCCGACGTTCAGGCCGCGAAGTCGCCGAGCAGCCCGTGGATCCAGGGGTAGAACTCCTCAGCGGGGGTGTTCAGCCGCGCCTTGAGCACGCGGGTCTCGTCGTCGGCAAGGATCTCGAGAGCGCCGTCGGCGATGCCGTCGTAGGCCTGCTCGACCACCGACTCCGCGCTGACCTTGGGCACGTCCCACCGCGCGGACATCGGGGTGTCGACCATTCCCACCAACAGGCTGGTCACCTGCGTCCCCTGGGCCTGCAGCGCCAGGCGAAGCCCGTTGGAGGCCGACCACATGGCCGCCTTCGTGGCTCCGTACGCGGTGGGAACACTGACCCAGGCCGCGGACGAGATCACGTTCAGCATCGTGCCGCCGCCGTGCGAGGCGAGCGTCGGCGCGAAGGCGTTGGCCACCTGAAGCGTTCCGAAGAAGTTGGTCTCGAAGACGCGGCGGACGTCCTCGATGGATCCGGTGATCGTGTCGCCCTCCGGCGCGATGGCGGCGTTGTTGATCAGGAGGTCGACATCGCCTGCCCGTGTCGCCGCGGCCGCGATGGTCTCGGAGCTGGTCAGGTCCAGGTGGACGGACTGGACGAGGGGGCTCTCCCACGTCCTCGGCGTCCGCGTGGCGGCGTACACCTTCGACGCTCCGCGGGCGAGGGCGCCCGCGACGAACTCCTGGCCGAGTCCGCCGTTGGCCCCGGTGACGAAGACGGTCCGTCCCGTCAGTGATGTGGCGCTCATCTATACTCCAACCCTAAGTGGGGACTGCCCCCACAAAGAGTATATGGGGACTGTCCCCACTTTTTGCAAGGAGAGAGTGCCATGAGCGCAGGTTCGGGGGCCGCGGCGGGGTCCGGGCGGCGGCTGAGGGCTGACGCGCAGCGCAACCGCGACGCGATCTTGGGCGCCGCGCGAGAGGTGTTCGCCGAAGAGGGCGTGCTCGCGCCACTGGACGCGATCGCGGTGCGTGCCGGGGTGGGCAACGCGACGCTCTACCGGAACTTCCCCACCCGGGAGGACCTGCTCTCCGCGGTGATGGAGGCCGGCATCGCGGAGGCCGTGGCGGACGGGGAGAACCTGGCCCGCACACAGGAACCCGGCGAGGCCCTGCTCCAGTGGCTGGTGCATCTGGCGTGGCTCCTGCGCATCTGGCACGACCTCCCGTACTGCCTCGCCGACGCGCACATGGACCAGAGCTCCCCCGTCGCCCCCTCGACAGCGGCGCTTGTCACCCAGACACAGGTCCTGCTGGAGGGTGCGCAGGCCGTCGGTGCGGCGCGACCGGACATCGCGGCCGGAGAGATCTTCGAACTGGTCACCGCCGTCTCGTGGGCCGTCGACCGCTTCGGCGACGACGAACAGGCCGCCCGCCGCCGCGTGCTCCTCGCGACCACCGGTCTCGTCGGCGGCGGGCCCGCGAACGAGGTGCCCACCCGGCTGGGCTGAGCCGTCGAACTCCTCGCTGCCGCGCATCGCGGGCAACCGCCGGTCGACCGCGGAGGCGGCGGCGTGGACCGGCCGCATCCGGGTGCCGTGAGCGGATCACAGCGTTCGGCCCTGTCTCGACCGGCCCCCTGCCGAGCAGGACGCCGACGGTTCGAACCCGTCCGCGCCCACCACCGAAGAGGCCCCTCACCGGACGGTGGGGGGCCTTCTCCATGGGCTCACCGGGGTCGGGGCCGGTCGGCGCGGGGCATCCCGGCCGGTCGGCTGGGGACGCCTCCGCCGGTCAGCGCGGGACGCCTCGGCCGGTCGACGCGGGACGCCTCCGCCTGCCGACTCGGGGCCGTCTCCGCCGATCGACTCGGGCCCGTCTCCACCTGCCGACTCGGTGTCCCCGCCGATCAGCCCGTGGTGCCTCCGCCCGTCACCTCGCGGGGAGTTGGGCTTCGTCGGCCTCCGCGCGGACCTGGGCCAGGAAGGCGCGCAGGATGCCCTCCCCCGCCAGCACGCCGCGTTCGGCGAGGGCGGTCACCCCGCGGGCGGTCCACTCCGCCTCGGCGAGTTCGCCGTGGCCGGGACGCCAGGCGCGGTCGGTGGCCGCCAGCAGATCGGCATCGAGCAGGGAGTCGCCCGCGGAGAGGGTGAGACGGGCGCCGGTGCGGTCGGCGACCTCCCGCATCGCGGCGCTCTTGGTCAGCGGCTTCGGGACGGCGTAGATCTTGCGGCCCTGGAGCGAGACGGCCCAGCCGCGCTCCTCCGCCCACGCCGCGAGGTCCTTCACCCAGGCGTCGGGGAGCAGTTCGCGCTCCACGACGAGGTAGGCGAACAGGTCCTCGGCGACCCGGTGCTTGCGCACCCAGGCCGGGTCGGCGGTGGCCTGCAGGTGCTCCCCGACCTCGGCGAGCGGGGCGCATTGCGCGGCGAGGCGCTCGGTCACGGAGGCGTGCCAGTCGGGGTCGGAGACGCCGTCCACCAGCAGGTGGCCGCCGTTGGCGCAGATCGCGTAGACGGGCTCGGGGCCCGGCAGGCTGATGCGCTGGTACTGCTTGCGGGTCCTGGTCGTCGTCGGCACGAAGACGGCCCGTTCGCCGAGTTCGGTGAGCAGGGCGGCCGACGTCTCCGTCATGAAGGAGAGCGGTCGGCTCTCGTGCACCTCGACGCAGAGCAGCCGGGGCGCCCGCGCGTCGGGCATGGTCAGCGCGAGGGCCGCCGCCGAGTAGATGAGCGTCCGGTCGAGGTCGCTCGCCACCACCACCGCCATCAGACCGCCACCGCCCGGCCGTCGGCGCCGGTCGCGCCCCGGGTGAACCGGGGGTGGATCAACCCCACGCAGGTGTACGGGAGTTCGTCGACCTCCTCGACGGGCACCCCGCGCTGCTCGGCGAGCAGCCTGACATGGTCGAGGTCGGCCCCGGCACCGGCCCGCGCGAGGATCTTCCAGGGGACCCGGCGCAGCAGCACCCGGGTGGTCTCGCCGACGCCGGGCTTGACGAGGTTGACGTCGTGGATGCCGTACTCCTCGCTGATACGTTCCACCGCGGCCCAGCCCTCCCAGGTCGGGGCGCGGTCCCCGGCGAGGAGCGCCTTCACCTGGGTGTCGACGGCGTCCGCGACCTCGCCGAAGCGGGCGGCGACGGCGTCCAGGAAGTCCGAGGAGACGTCGGCGCCCGCGAGTTCGCGGTAGAACTTGGCGCCGTGGAAGTCGTGCGGGCCGACCAGGTCGGCGCGCAGGACGGTGCGCGAGATCAGCCCGGACACCGTGGAGTTGAGGCAGGCGGAGGGGATGAGGAAGTCCTCGCGGGTGCCGTAGGTGCGCACGCAGGCGCCGGGGTCGGCGAGCACCGCGATCTCCGGGTCGAAGCCGGTGATGCCCTCGGCGGCCTCGAACTCCGCGAGGGCGTCGCGGAGTTCGCGGGTGATGGCGCCCTTCCCGGTCCAGCCGTCGACGAACACGACGTCGGCCGGGTCGTGGTGGGCGGCCAGCCAGCGCAGCGCGTTGGCGTCGATGCCCCGGCCGCGCACGATGGAGACCGCGTAGTGCGGCAGGTCGAGGCCGTGCCGGAAGCGGGCCCAGCGGCGCATCAGGACGCCGACGGGGGTGCCCGCGCGGGCCAGGGAGACCAGCACCGGGCGCGGGGAGCGTTCGGCGAGGACGATCTCGGTGACGGCGCCGACGGCCCGCGCGAGCCGGTCGGCGGAGGAGCGCAGGGCGGCGTGGAACAGCTGCTGGTAGTGCTCGCTCGGCTGGTACTCGACCGGCAGCGACTCGGCGTAGTGGGCGCCGCCGCTCTGCACGGCCTCCTCGCGCTCCTCGGTGGGCGCCTCCAGGGTGATGTCCGAGAGGTCCTGGAGGAGCCAGCCGACGTCGTCGGGCGGGTAGGAGGAGAAGGCGGGGCCGCGGAGGGGCTCGGGCAGCATGGCGGGTCTCTCTCCAGGGGGAGCGGCGACGTACAGGGGCGCGGGGACGTACGAGGGCACGACCGCGAGCAGGACGTGCGGGGTGTGCTCGGCGAGCCGCGCGGGCAGCCCGTCGGGCGCGCGCAGGGCGGGGGTGTCGGCGGCGGAGTCGACGACGGCCACGACGGCGTCGAACCCGGCGCCCGCGACGTTGTAGGCGTACCGCTCGCCGGGCCCGTCGGCCGGGTCGTCGTGGGCCGGGAAGACGAGGCGGGTGCGGATCGCGTAGCCGGGGTCGTCGACGGCGAGGACGGGCGAGCGGGTGGTGGTGGAGTAGCGCACCTCCGCCTCGACGACCTGCTCCAGCTCACGGGCGAGCCGCAGCGGGGCGTACATCAGCTCCTCGAAGCCGAGGACGAGGACGCGGCGGGCGTCGGCGGGCAGCGCCTCGGCGAGGCGGGCCGCCATGGCGGGCAGGGCGCTCTCCAGGCGGGCGCGGTGGGCGGGCGTGAAGCCGTGCCTGCCACCGTCCGGGAGCCCCTGCGGCCACCGCAGGTCGACACGGTCCACCCGACCGGTCGCACGGGGCACGGACTCGGACTCGGGCAGGACGGCGTCGGCGGGCGACGGGCCCTCGGACCTGACGGCATCGACGGGCGACACGGAGTCAGGCCGGACGCCATCGACGGGCAGCGCGGACTCGGACCGGACGCCATCGACGGGCGACGCGGACTCGGACCGGACGGCGTCGGCGGACGCGGTCGCCCGGCCGGTGCCCGGCACCCGCTCCTCGTGCTCGGCGACCAGGCGGCGGCCCCGCTCCAGCACCCCGTCGGGGAGGCGGACGGTGCCCGAGGCGGCGGCCACCAGGTCGACCCGCGCGCCGATCTCCCGGGCGAACGCGTCGAGCCTGCCCGCGTCGCCGGGTGAGCGCATGTCGACCAGCGCGACCACCACGTAGCGGCGGCGCGGATAGCGCTCGTGCAGGTCGCGGACGGTGTTCAGGACGGTGTTGCCGGTGGAGAACTCGTCGTCGACCAGGACCAGCGGCCCCTCGCCGACCAGCAGCGCCGGGTCCTCGGGCAGGAGCAGGTGGGAGGTGGCGTGCGAGTGGGCCTCCTCGAAGCCGCCCGCCGGGGCCACCCCGGGCACCGGGCGCCGGGTGGAGTGGAGGTAGGGGGCGACGCCGAGGCCGTCGGCGACCGAGTGTCCGAGGCCGGTCG
The DNA here is from genome assembly GCF_900091845.1 of Streptomyces sp. SolWspMP-5a-2. Lineage (GTDB taxonomy): Bacteria > Actinomycetota > Actinomycetes > Streptomycetales > Streptomycetaceae > Streptomyces > Streptomyces doudnae. Next base: position 46,041 of record NZ_FMCI01000315.1, on the reverse strand, counting down.
CCGTCTCCGCGTAGCCGAGGACGACGGCGGCCGCGGCCTCGTCGCCGAGCAGCTCCCGCACCCGGCGGCCGAGGGTGAACCCGGAGCCGTAGACCACGGACGGCGCCTGCGGCACGTGCTTGCCCAGCACGTTCGACACCAGCAGGTGCGCGCGCTTGGGGTTGCGGCGGAGGGCGAGGCCGAGCAGCTCGGTGAGCCGGTCGTCGCCCAGCAGCTCGACGCCGAGGCGCTCGGCGACCCAGCTGCCGGACCAGACCCGGTTGGTTCCTGCGATGTTCATGCGTCCCTAGGAGATGAGGCTCAGCCGGGTATGCCGGCGGCGAGCAGGTCGACGAAGCTGACGTCCTCGCGTGCCACGCCGAAGACCTCGGCGCGCAGCATGGTCCGCTCGGCCCACGCCCGGTGCGGCTTCACCTCGTTCATCTTGTTCGTGTACGCCGACCTGAGCACACCCCCGCCGCCACGCTCGGGCCGCAGGATGTCCGCCGCGTCGCAGAACTCCTCGTGGCTGACGACGGAGAGCGCGTGGACGGGCAGGACGTGGGAGGGGTGGATGCAGGTCTTGCCGCTGAGGCCGTTGGCCTGGTCGAGGGAGATCTCCCGCAGCAGGCCGTCCATGGCGTGCTCGATGAGCTTCATCCGCAGCTCGACGGCCTGCCCCTCCAGGAAGGGGCTGTTGCGGAGCATCGGCTTGAACATGCGTTCGGGGACCCGGAAGTACTCCCAGACGGGCCCGGTGACGGTGAAGCCGGTGCCGTCGGCGCGGCCGAGCATGTTCACCACGTCGGCGATGACGGAGGCGACGATCTGGACGTCGTACGCCGTCATGTCGGGGGCGCGGCGCAGGCCGTAGGAGGAGCAGAAGTCGGTGACGCCCAGGCGCAGCGCGAGGACCCGGTCGCGGTACTTGTCGACGGCGCGGGCGATGCCCTCCAGGGTCTCCACCCGGGACTCGCGGTAGAGCAGCTCCGGGGACTCCAGGACGGGCATGCCGAAGAGGCGCTGGCCCGAGGAGTTCTCGGCGCAGGCGAGGGCCTCGAGGAACGGGATGCCGCGCTCCTCGGTGAACTTCGGGAAGACGAACCCGGACAGCAGCCGGACGTCGTCGCCGAGGCGGGCGACCAGGTCGGGGATCTGCTCGGGGGTGCGGACCCGGATGAACAGCAGCGGGAGGTCGGCGCCGGGGCGGGCGGCGAGGTCGGCGAACTGGCGGACGAGGTTCTCCTCGCCCGCGGGCACGTCCGCGTCGTCTATCGAGTCCTCCAGGCAGAGCACCATCGACACCACGCCCAGCTCCGCCTGCCGGACGATGTCGTCGGCGAGCCGGGGGCGGGTGGCGGGGCTGTAGAGGGTGGCGCCCAGGGCGGCGGCCAGCAGCCGGGCGGGGGAACCGGTGCCGAACTCGCACGGTTCCCGGTGGAAGAGGCGTTGTCTGACCTCAGGGGCGATGTGCCCGAAATGACGCATGAGGCTCCCCTGTGGTGCGCGGTGGGTCTGTGGATCGTGTGATAGGTGGCCGGTAATAGTACGTAGGGACCCGTGTCCTCAGTTCCCGCAGGGCATGAATTTCTGGTAACCCGGCTGTGTCGGCGCCCGTGCGGCCGGTCGCGTCCGGGCCCGCGACTGTCCCACCCCACGTTGTCGTGGCCAGGTCGGAGAGGGCAGGATGACCGCATGACGCACGCGATGCTGAAAGGGTCGAACGTCCCGCTCGACGCGACCACGGTCCGTGCCGTGCTGCGCTGGACGCCGGGGCAGGGGGTTCCGGACGTGGACGCCTCCGCGCTGCTGCTCGGTGCCGACGGTCGTGTGCGTTCCGACGAGGACTTCGTCTTCTACAACCAGCCCCGGCACCCCTCCGGGAAGGTCTGGTGGCTGGGCAAGAAGCGGGTCGCGGAGGGCCCCACCGACACGATCCAGACAGATCTGGCCGGGGTCGAACCGGAGGTGAGCCAGATCCTGCTGGTCGCCTCGGCGGAGGACGTCGTCTTCGACCGCGTCCCCGGGCTGCGCATCCTGCTCTACGACGCGTCGGTCGCGGACGCGGAACCGCTGGCGTACTTCGACGTCGAGCCGCAGACCGGCCAGGAGACGGCGCTGATCTGCGGCGAGCTGTACCGGCGCGGCGACGGCTGGAAGTTCCGCGCGCTCGGCGAGGGCTACAGCAACGGTCTGAAGGGCCTGGCGACGGACTACGGCATCACGGTGGACGAGTCGGACGGCGCGGCGGCCCCCGAGACCTCCCACCCGCTGCCTCCCGAGCAGCCTCCGGCCTTCCCGGCGCAGCCCGCCTACGGCTATCCCCAGCCGGCCCCGCAGCCCGCGCCGACGTACGGCTATCCGCAGCAGCAGTCGGGCTACGGCTATCCGCCGCCGGTCCCCGCGCCCCTGGACCCGGACTTCCGGCTGCCCCCGCAGGGGCCGCAGTTCATCCGTTCCTAGGGCGGTGCGGAACCCTCCCGGGGACCTGGTCAGGCCTTCTCCGACTTGCTCTTGTAGCCGCGGCCCCACTGCAGGCCCCAGCCGTAGAGGCGGTCCAGCTCGGCCTGGAAGCCGTAGACGAAGCGCACCTCGCGGCGGACGAGCAGTTCGCCCTTGACGTTCTCGATGAGCACCACCGCGCAGGAGCGGGCCTGCGGATGGCGTTCGTCGAGGCCGATCTCGATGCGGGGTCCGTTGCTCGGGTACAGGGTGACGATCGCGTGGGTGCGGTCGAAGGCCGGGGTCTGGTCGTAGATGTAGACGAAGACCAGCAGCCGCTTGATGGCGTCGCGGTGGTCGAGGTTGATGTACATCGTCTCGCCGGACGCGGAGCCGAACCGGTCGTCGCCGCTGAGCTTCACGTAGGGCGGTTCGTTGACGTCGCCGAGGTAGTTGCCGAGCGGCTGCACGACGCCGCGGGTGCCGTCCTGGAGCTCGTAGAGGCAGCCGAGGTCGAGGTCGACGTTGACCATGCTCTGGCTGTGCCCGACGACCTCCGGCGGCTTCAGCGCCTTGAAGGGGTGGCGCAGCAGGCTCTCGCGCGGCATGGTCCCGAAGTCGGAGGTCCGCATCCGCCAGGTGAGGTTGACCCGGAGGTTGCCGGTGGCGGCCCCCTGCTTGTTCAGGGACACCTGGTGGTGCCGTTTGGTCAGCTCGATCGCGTTGCTGGCGGCGCTGCCCGAGTCGAACTCGGTCTCGCGGCCCCGCCAGATGCCGTCCAAGAAGCCCATTCCCGCCCCCACAGTCACCCGAATGCACAGAAAGACCAGGCGGGGCGGCCGGAGGACCGGCCGCCCCGCACAGAGCGTTCCTCACGCCGGGGGGTGTCACACCCCGGAGGAGACCTCAGTCTTCTCGTCGGAGCCGGGCGTGTCTCCCTCTTCGGCCGCGAGCCTGCGGTTGCGCAGCACGGACGACCAGAAGGACCAGCCGATCAGGACGACACCGACCAGGCCGGTGATGACCTCGTTGATCTGGAACTGGATGGTCACCATGAGGATCACGGCGAGGGCGCCGATCGCGTAGTGCGCGCCGTGCTCCAGGTAGACGTAGTCGTCCAGGGTGCCCTGGCGGACCAGGTAGACCGTCAGGGAACGGACGTACATCGCGCCGATGCCGAGGCCGAGCGCCATCAGGACGATGTCGTTCGTGATCGCGAAGGCGCCGATCACGCCGTCGAAGGAGAACGACGCGTCCAGGACCTCCAGGTAGAGGAACATGAAGAAGGCGGCCTTGCCCGCCAGCGCCACGGCCGAGCGCTTCTTGCCGGTGCGCCTGGCCTCCTCTTCCTCCTCCTGCTCGCGTTCCTCGTCCTCCTCCAGCTTCTCCTCGAAGTAGCCGGAGAGGCCGCCGACGACCATGTACGTGATCAGACCGGCGATCCCGGCGATCAGGACCGTCTGCGCCTTGTCGACGTGGGCGCCGCCGTGCTGGTGGGCGTGGGTGGCGAAGGTGAACGCGGAGATCAGCAGGACGGCCAGCGCGATGCAGACCGACAGCATGTCGACCTTGCCGAGCTTGGCGAGCGGCCGCTCGATCCAGCGCAGCCACTGGATGTCCCGCTCCTCGAAGATGAAGTCGAGGAAGATCATCAGCAGGAACATGCCACCGAACGCGGCGATCGCCGGGTGGGCGTCGGTGACGAGCTGCTGGTACTGGTCCTTGTTGTTGAGCGCGAGGTCGACGGCCTCGATGGGGCCCATCTTGGCGGTGACCGCGACGATCACGACCGGGAAGACCAGGCGCATGCCGAAGACGGCGATGAGGACGCCGACGGTGAGGAAGATCTTCTGCCAGAAGGCGTTCATCTTCTTCAGGATTCCGGCGTTGACCACCGCGTTGTCGAACGACAGCGAGATCTCCAGGACGGAGAGGATCGCCACGATGCCGAAGGCCTCCCACCCCCCGTAGAAGACCGCAGCGACCAGGCCGAGCGCGGTCACCGCGAACGACCAGCCGAAGGTTTTCAGAAGCACTGGCTACCCAATCCTCTAGGTACGGGTCTCCCCCGCGCCGCACTCGTCTTTACTTACTGTTGACCACGAAGTCTAGGGCTTGGCCCTCCGGCCGGACCAGGAGGGGTTTCCGGCCGGAGAAGACGCAGGTCAAAGACGGTAAAGCAGCTCATACCCGGAGGGGGCGCTAGGAGACGTTGACCCCGAAATCGAGCGCGATGCCCCGCAGGCCCGATGCGTACCCCTGGCCGACGGCGCGGAACTTCCACTCCCCCTGGTGACGGTAGAGCTCGCCGAAGATCATGGCCGTCTCCGACGAGGCGTCCTCGCTCAGGTCGTAGCGGGCCAGCTCCATCCCGTCGGCCTGGTCGACGACGCGGATGAAGGCGTTGCTGACCTGTCCGAAGGTCTGGCCGCGGTTGTCGGCGTCGTGGATGGAGACCGGGAAGACGATCTTGTCGCACTGGGCGGGCACCTTGGAGAGGTCGACCAGGATCGACTCGTCGTCGCCCTCGCCCTCACCGGTGAGGTTGTCGCCGGTGTGCTCGACCGAGCCGTCGGGGCTCTTGAGCTGGTTGTAGAAGACGAACCACTCGTCGCCCAGCACCCGCCCGCTGTTGCACAGCAGCGCGCTGGCGTCGAGGTCGAACGGGGCCCCCGTGGTGGAGCGCGCGTCCCAGCCGAGGCCGACCATGACCTGCGTGAGGTTGGGTGCGGCCTTGGACAGGGAGACGTTTCCCCCCTTGGCGAGTGTGACGCCCATGATGCTTTCCCTCCCCGAATGGTGCTTCTCTGAAAGTGCTGCGTCCCCGGCGCCGCGCACGGTGTGCGCGGCGCCGGGGAGGAGCCGTGTCGCCGAGGCGGACCGGCTCAGACGTTCACGCCGAAGTCCTGCGCGATGCCGCGCAGACCGGAGGCGTAGCCCTGGCCGATGGCGCGGAACTTCCACTCGGCGCCGTTGCGGTACAGCTCGCCGAAGACCATCGCGGTCTCCGTGGAGGCGTCCTCGGAGAGGTCGTAGCGGGCGATCTCGGTGTTGCCCGACTGGTTCACCACGCGGATGAACGCGTTGCGCACCTGGCCGAAGGACTGCTGGCGGTTCTCGGCGTCGTAGATCGAGACCGGGAAGACGATCTTGTCGACGTCCGCGGGGACCGCGGCCAGGTTGACCTTGATCGCCTCGTCGTCGCCCTCGCCCTCACCGGTGGTGTTGTCGCCGGTGTGCTCGACGGAGCCGTCCGGGCTCTTGAGGTTGTTGAAGAAGACGAAGTTGGCGTCGCTCTGGACCTTGCCCGCGTTGTTCAGCAGCAGGGCGCTGGCGTCCAGGTCGAAGTCGGTGCCGGTCGTGGTACGGACGTCCCACCCCAGACCGACGATGACCGCGGTCAGGCCCGGGGCCTCCTTGGTCAGCGATACGTTGCCGCCCTTGCTGAGGCTGACTCCCACGAGTCCTCCCTTGGTATCAGGGGCGGTGTGCCCCGTTGTGCGTCTGTCGTCGGATCAACGATCCGATCCTAGTGACGGGTTCCCGAACCTCGCATGCCCTGGAACCGAAGAATCACAGGGTGTCGAGCGCCTTCACGTACTCGTTGAGGTCGCGCGCGTCCGGCAGGGCGTTGACGACGGTCCAGCGCACGGTGCCCTCCTTGTCGATGACGAAGGTGCCGCGCACCGCGCAGCCCTTGTCCTCGGCGAAGACGCCGTAGGCGCGGGAGACCTCGCCGTGCGGCCAGAAGTCGCTGAGCAGCGGGTACTCAAGACCCTCCTGCTCGCCGAAGACGCGCAGGGTGTGGATGGAGTCGTTGGAGACGGCGAGCAGCCGGGTGTCGCGGTCGGCGAACTGCGGCAGGTTGTCACGCAGCTCGCACAGCTCCCCGGTGCACACACCGGTGAAGGCGAACGGATAGAACAGCAGTACGACGTTCTTCTCGCCCCGGAAGTCGGACAGGCGCACGGTCGCGCCGTGGTTGTCCTTGAGCTCGAAGTCGGGGGCCTTGTCGCCGACCTGGATCGCCATGGCCGTACGTCCCTTCGGTGAGGCTGTTCGGGTGGTGGGACCACCCTACGCAGCGCGCACCGGGGACCGTCGGACGGGCCGGACGCGCCGACCCGCCCGGGGTGCCGGGGAGGTCAGCGCTTGGTCTTGGCCCCCTTCGGCGTCACCAGCCGGCTGCCACTCCAGTCCTTGCCGACGCTGACGCTCTTGGCGGCTGACAGGCCGGCCGTCGTCGCGGCTTCGGAGATGTCGCTGGGCTCGACGTAGCCGTCACGGCCGGTCTTCGGCGTGAGCAGCAGGATGGAGCCGCCCTCCTCGATGTACGTGATGGCGTCGACCAGCACGTCGGTGAGGTCACCGTCGTCGTCGCGGAACCACAGCACCACGGCATCGGCGACGTCGTCGTAGTCCTCGTCCACCAGGTCGCTGCCGATGACTTCCTCAATGGCCTCGCGGAGTTCCTGGTCTACGTCGTCGTCGTAGCCGATCTCCTGGACCACCTGCTCGGGCTGGAACCCCAGCCTGCCGGCAGGGTTCGTCCGCTCCTCCGCGTGGTCCGCGGTCGCGCTCACGGGTTGCCTCCTGATCATGTTTCGGTACGGGGGGTACCCCCTGGCCCGTCCTGGGCCCGGGGGAGTCTCAGCCACGCGCGTGCGCGAAGCATTGGCCGTAGTCCACACGGGCGGGGCGGATCGCGCAAGTACCCGGCCGTTCAGACCGCCGAAACGGTGACGTTCCCGGCCGTGTCGCCGCAACCTACGGCATGCCGCCCCGGCCCGAGGTGACACGCACCACAACCTTCTGCCCGCTTTGTCGCTTTGGGAACCCTGCGGAAGTGTCAGTGGGCTTGGTTACCTTTAAGTAGAGATGACGATTGACCTTCCCAGGTACACGATGGGGAACGCCGCGGGTACCCGCGGTCAGAAGGAGCACACGCACGCCGCGCGGCGTGCCGACAGACAGCGCAACGGGGAAAGCCAGAACAGCCCACAGCAGCCCTCCGACAGGTAAGGAACAGCGTGGCTTCCGGATCCGATCGCAATCCGATCATCATTGGCGGCCTTCCGAGTCAGGTTCCTGACTTCGATCCCGAAGAGACACAGGAGTGGCTCGACTCCCTGGACGCCGCCGTGGACGAGCGGGGCCGGGAGCGGGCCCGCTACCTGATGCTTCGGCTGATCGAGCGGGCCCGTGAGAAGCGCGTCGCCGTGCCGGAGATGCGCAGCACGGACTACGTCAACACCATCCCCACCAAGGCCGAGCCGTTCTTCCCAGGCAACGAGGAGATCGAGCGCAAGGTCCTCAACGCCACCCGCTGGAACGCCGCGGTGATGGTCTCCCGCGCCCAGCGTCCGGGCATCGGGGTCGGCGGTCACATCGCGACCTTCGCCTCCTCCGCCTCCCTCTACGACGTCGGCTTCAACCACTTCTTCCGCGGCAAGGACGAGGGCGACGGCGGCGACCAGGTCTTCTTCCAGGGCCACGCCTCCCCCGGCATCTACGCCCGCGCGTTCCTGCTCGACCGGCTCTCCGAGGGGCAGCTCGACGGCTTCCGCCAGGAGAAGTCGAAGTACCCCGAGGGCCTCTCCAGCTACCCGCACCCACGCTCCATGCCGGACTTCTGGGAGTTCCCGACGGTCTCCATGGGCCTCGGCCCGCTCGGCGCGATCTTCCAGGCGCGGATGAACCGCTACATGGAGGCGCGCGGGATCGCGGACACCTCGAAGTCGCACGTCTGGGCGTTCCTCGGGGACGGCGAGATGGACGAGCCGGAGTCGCTCGGCCAGCTCTCCATCGCCGCCCGCGAGGGCCTGGACAACCTGACCTTCGTCGTGAACTGCAACCTCCAGCGGCTCGACGGCCCGGTGCGCGGCAACGGCAAGATCATCCAGGAGCTGGAGTCGGTCTTCCGCGGCGCCGGCTGGAACGTGATCAAGCTGGTCTGGGACCGCTCCTGGGACCCGCTGCTCGCCCAGGACCGCGACGGCCTGCTGGTCAACCGGATGAACACCACCCCGGACGGCCAGTACCAGACGTACGCCACCGAGTCCGGCGCCTACATCCGCGACCACTTCTTCGGGGACGACCAGCGGCTGCGCGCGATGGTCGAGGGCATGTCCGACGACCAGATCCTGCACCTGGGGCGCGGCGGCCACGACCACCGGAAGATCTACGCGGCGTTCAAGGCGGCCCAGGAGCACCGGGGCCAGCCGACGGTCATCCTGGCCAAGACGATCAAGGGCTGGACGCTCGGCCCGAACTTCGAGGGCCGCAACGCCACCCACCAGATGAAGAAGCTGACGGTCGACGACCTGAAGCGGTTCCGGGACCGGCTGCACCTGCCGATCGCCGACAAGGAGCTGGAGTCGGGCCTGCCGCCCTACTACCACCCCGGTCGGGACTCGGAGGAGATCCAGTACATGCACGACCGGCGCAGGTCGCTCGGCGGGTACGTGCCGACCCGGGTGGTGCGCGCGAAGCCCCTCGCCCTGCCCGACGACAAGACGTACGCGACCGTGAAGAAGGGCTCAGGCCAGCAGTCCATCGCGACGACCATGGCCTTCGTCAGGCTCCTCAAGGACCTCATGCGGGACAAGGAGATCGGCAAGCGGTTCGTGCTGATCGCGCCGGACGAGTACCGCACGTTCGGCATGGACTCGTTCTTCCCGAGCGCGAAGATCTACAACCCGCTCGGCCAGCAGTACGAGTCGGTCGACCGGGAGCTGCTGCTCGCCTACAAGGAGTCGCCGACCGGGCAGATGCTGCACGACGGCATCTCCGAGGCGGGCTGCACGGCGTCCCTGATCGCGGCGGGTTCGGCGTACGCCACGCACGGCGAACCGCTCATCCCGGTCTACGTCTTCTACTCGATGTTCGGTTTCCAGCGCACGGGCGACCAGTTCTGGCAGATGGCCGACCAGCTCTCGCGCGGTTTCGTGCTGGGCGCGACCGCCGGGCGCACGACGCTGACCGGTGAGGGGCTCCAGCACGCCGACGGCCACTCGCAGCTGCTGGCCTCCACCAACCCGGGCTGCGTGGCCTACGACCCGGCCTACGGGTACGAGATCGCGCACATCGTGCAGGACGGCCTGCGCCGGATGTACGGCGCGGACGACGAGCACCCGCACGGCGAGGACGTCTTCTACTACCTGACCGTCTACAACGAGCCGATCCAGCACCCGGCCGAGCCGTCCGACGTGGACGTCGAGGGCATCCTCAGGGGCGTCCACCGGCTGAACGCGGGCACGGCGGGCTCGATCGGAGCGCAGATCCTGGCCTCCGGGGTGGCGGTGCCGTGGGCCCTGGAGGCCCAGCGGATCCTCGCCGAGGACTGGGACGTGCGGGCCGACGTCTGGTCGGCGACGTCCTGGAACGAGCTGCGGCGCGAGGCCGTCGAGTGCGAGCGGCACAACCTGCTGCACCCGGAGGAGGAGCAGCGCGTCCCCTATGTGACGCGGAAGCTGAGCGGCGCCGAGGGTCCGTTCGTGGCCGTGTCCGACTGGATGCGGGCGGTTCCCGACCAGATCGCGCGCTGGGTGCCGGGCACGTACCAGTCGCTCGGTGCGGACGGCTTCGGGTTCGCCGACACCCGGGGCGCGGCGCGGCGGTTCTTCCACATCGACGCGCAGTCGATCGTCGTGTCCGTGCTGACCGAGCTGGCGCGGGAGGGGAAGGTGGACCGGTCGCAGCTGAAGCAGGCGGTGGACCGCTACCAGCTCCTCGACGTGACGGCGGCGCACCCGGGCGCGGCCGGCGGCGACGCGTAGCGCGCGCCGCCGCCGGGGGCGCGGGAGGCCGCTCACACGGTTCCCCGCGCCCCCGGCGGCCCGGTCGCGGCCGCCTACCATGCGGCTATGACAGAGCCGCGGGCGCGGGGGGCACCGACTGCGGCGGACCGCTGGGAGCGCGTCACCCAGCGGCCCCTGCTGGGGCTCGCGGTGGCCTTCGCCGCCGCCTACGCGGCCCCGATCGTGGACAGTTCGGCGAGCCGTCCGCTGACCGCGGTGTGCACGGCGGCGGAGTGGACGGTGTGGGCCTGCTTCGCGGCGGACCATCTGGTGCGGCTGGCGCTCGCGCCCCGGCGCCGGGCCTTCGTGCGCGACCACTGGCCCGACCTGTGCGCGGTGGTGCTGCCGCTCCTCCAGCCGCTGCGGCTGCTGCGGCTGGTGTCGACGCTGCTGCTGGTGGGCCGCAGGGCCCGGATGGCGTCGCAGATCCGGCTGACGACGTACGTCGCGGGGTCGGTGATCGGGCTGCTGATGTTCGGTTCGCTCGCCGTGCTCTCGGTGGAACGGGACGCGCCGCACGGGAACATCAGGACCCTGGGTGACGCCGTGTGGTGGTCGTTCACCACGATGACGACGGTCGGGTACGGCGACCACGCGCCGACGACCGGCCTCGGCCGCATGATCGCGGTCGGGCTGATGCTCTCCGGGATCGCCCTGCTCGGTGTGGTCACGGCGAACATCGCCGCCTGGTTCATCGCCCGCTTCGACAAGGACGACGACGAGGAGCGGCGGCGCACGGAGGCGATCGAGGCGCTCACGGCGGAGGTCCGGGCCCTGCGCGCGGAGGTGGCCGCCCTGTCGGAACGCGGCGGCGGACCGGGGCCCGGGTCCGCTTCCGGATGATCCGAGGCGCGGGCGTGCGCCGGGTCCGGGTCGGGATCATGCGCCGGGTCGGGGCACGGGTCCGGGCAGGGGCCACGGGACCGGGCAAGGGCCACGGGACAGGTCCCGGGCCCGGGTCAGGGCACGGGGCCGGGTCAGGGCACGGGGCCGGGTCAGGCGCGGTCCGCGTCCGGGGGCCCTCCGGCGATCGCGGCCCGCCCGGCGGCGACCGGCCCGGGGGCCGTGAGGTGCGTCTACAGCATGATCAGGGCCAGGACCGTGTCGACGGCGCCCAGGATCACGGCGATCATCGGCTGGAGCGGGCGGGAGCGGGCCCAGGTGCGGCCCATCGCGAGCCAGCCGCAGAGGATCGCGACGGGGCCGAGCAGGATGCCCAGCACGAAGAGTCCGGCGACCGCGCAGATCACGCCGATGAGCGCGAGGGTCGCCCGGTCGGGGCCCGCGCCGGTGCGCGGTCGGCGCCAGGTGCGGCCTCGGCCGCGGGTGCGGTGTCCATAGCCTGCCATCGTCAACTCCCAAGTCCCCGGGGTCGGTTCGGGTTCGTGGGATGCGGGTGCCCCCGATCCTGCGGCGGATTCCCGGCCCGCGGCACGCTGCCCCCCTCCGGCAGCGCGCCGCCGCGCCGGGCACCCCGCGCACCGGACGCATGTGCCGGTGGAACATGCCGGGAGCGGGGCCCGGCCCACTGTGACGTGCCGCGCGGGCCGGGTGCGAGTGATCGTCGGCGGCTTCACCCTGATTGGGGACGCGCGCCGACCCCGCGTCAGATGTGGCCGACCCCGGCGCCCGCCTCGGCGTTGATGCCGCGCTTGGTGAGCAGCGCGACGAAGACGGCCACCACCGCGACCCCGGCGGCGACCAGGGAGGCGAGGCTCATGCCGGAGATGAAGGTGTCGTGCGCGACATCGGTGATCTTCGCGGCGATCGCCGCGGGCATCCCCGGGGAGACCGGCGCCACGCCGACCTGCACGGCCTCGGACGCCTGGTCGAGCTGGGCCGGGGTGAGCGGCGGGAGACCCGCGTCCTTCCAGTTGCCCGCGAGGTCGCTGTCCACCTTGGAGACCATCACGGCGCCGAGGACGGCGGTGCCGAGGCTGCCGCCGATCTGCATCGCGGCCTGCTGGAGACCGCCGGCCACGCCGGACAGCTCCATCGGCGCGTTGCCCACGATGACCTCGGTGGCGCCGACCATGACGGGCGCGAGGCCGAGGCCGAGCAGCGCGAACCAGAGCGACATGGCGCCGCTGCCGGTGTCCGTGCGCAGGGTCGACATGCCGTACATGGCGAGCGCGGTGGCCGCCATGCCCCCGGCCAGCGGGACGCGCGGGCCGAGCTTGCCGATGAGGAAGGCGGCGAGCGGCGAGCCGACGATCATCATGCCGGTGAGCGGCAGCAGGTGCAGACCGGCGTCGATCGGACTCATCCCGTGCACGTTCTGGAGGTAGAACGTCACGAAGAACAGGCCGCCCATGAACGCGATGGCCATCAGGACCATCAGCACCACGCCCGCCGACAGCGGCACCGAGCGGAACAGCCCGAGCGGGATCAGCGGCTCGGCGACCTTCGTCTCCCAGAACGCGAACAGCGCGAAGCAGAGCACGGAGGCGGCGATGAACGCCCAGGTGCCGCCGGCGCCCCAGCCCCAGGCGGGCGCCTTGATCAGGGCCCAGACCAGGCAGAACATCGCGACCGAGAGCAGGGCGATGCCCAGCAGGTCGAAGGAGCGCGGGGCGTTCTCGGCGCGGTGGTCGACGAGGATGACCAGGCCGAGCAGGACGGCGAGGAGGCCGACCGGCACGTTGATGAAGAACACCGACTGCCAGTTGACGTGCTCGACGAGGACACCGCCGAGGATCGGGCCGCCCGCGGTGGAGGCGCCGATGACCATGCCCCAGATGCCGATCGCGGTGTTGAGCCGCTCGGCGGGGAAGGTGGCGCGCAGCAGGCCGAGCGCGGCCGGCATCAGCAGCGCGCCGAACACGCCCTGGAAGACGCGGAAGGTGACGACCAGCGGGATGCTGTCGGAGAGGCCGATGGCGCCGGAGGCGGCGGCGAAGCCGATCACGCCGATGAGGAACGTCTGCCGGTGGCCGAAGCGGTCACCGAGCTTGCCCGCGGTGATCAGGGCGACGGCGAGGGCCAGGAAGTAGCCGTTGGTGATCCACTGGACGTCCGCGAAGCTGGCCTTCAGGTCGTCCTTGATGGCCGGGTTGGCGATGGCCACGATGGTGCCGTCGAGGGCCACCATCATGACCCCGACGGCGACGGTTATGAGGGTGAACCAGGGATGGCCGCGCAGCCCGGAGGCGGGCGGGGTGGCCGCCGGGGCCCCGTCCTCCGGCTCCGAGGTCTCGATGGTGGTCTGACTAGTCATGCGTTCGAGGCTAGTGACAGCCTCTGACAATTGACAAACCAATTCACAAGTCAGTAACTGACTCCTATGGAAACGCTGCGCGAACGCAAGAAACAGCGCACCCGGGACGCCCTGCTGCGGACCGCCGTCGAGATGTTCGTGGCGCGGGGGTACGACGGCACCACGGTGGACGACATCGCGGACGCCGTGGACGTGTCGGCGCGCACCTTCTTCCGCTACTTCGCGGGCAAGGAGGAGGCCGCCCTCGCGCTGCAGGAGCTGGCGGTCGCGCACTATCTGCGCGCGGTGCGCGAGCGGCCCGCCGAGGAGGCGCCGGTGGTCGCGCTGCGCCGGGCCGTGCTGGAGAGCTGGGACACGCTGCACGAGGTGGTCGAGTCCGTCGTCCCGGTGGAGGCGTACCTGGGCATGCACCGGGTGATCGAGTCGACGCCGGTGCTGCTCGCCGCCCATCTGCGGCGCAACGCCGAGACCGAGGACACCATCGCGCGGGTGGTGGCCGAGCGGGAGGGCCTGGACGTCGACGCGGACCCGCGCCCGCGGCTCGCGGTGGCGGTGTTCGGCGCGGTGATGCGGGTCACAGAGCAACAGTGGAGCGCGTGCGGCGACTTGAGCCTGGAGGGCATGCGGGCCCTGACGATCGCGTATCTCGAACAGGTGGGACCGGCGCTCGCCGGGAACTGGCGGACAGACTGAGGCACTTGCGGACACCGTGAGGTCAACGCCCCCTTTATCGAAACGTGATCCGCGTCACTCGACTCGTCCGAGACCCGCCCGTTCTCCTAGTGTGTCCTCCCAGTGACTTCCTTCGACACCTCTCCGCAACTGAACGTCTGGCGCGCACTGCTCGCGCTGGCCGTGGTGTTCGTGATGCTGGCGACCACCGGCTGGACGGCGCTGCGCGCCCACCCGGACTCCGCGCCGCTGCGGGTCTCCCTCTCCTCCTGGGAGCACGGCAGACTGCACGGCCACCGGCTGCCCGACCCGCAGGCGGCCCCCGCGCTGCTCACCCGTTTCTTCGCCGGACTCACGGCGCGGGAGCGGGCGTCGCTCGCGCACCGGTACCCGCTCGCGGTCGGCAACATGAACGGCGCCCCGGTCCCGCTGCGCTACCGCGCCAACCGGATCGCGCTCACCGAGCAGCGCGACCTGGAGCGCGCCCGCACGCACGACAGCAGGCTCTCCCCCGCGGGACAGCAGGTGGCGGGCCGCCGGATGCACCGCTACGAGGCGCTGCTCGCCCCCGGCCGGCAGATCCTCGCCTTCGACCCGCAGGGTTCGGGGCGGGTGGCCGAGGTGTTCGGGGACCTGCCGCGGGCCGAGCGGGTCTCGGTCGTGGTGCCCGGCGTCGACACCGACCTGCTCACCTTCCAGAAGACCTCCCGCCGCTACACCGCCCCGGTCGGCATGGCCACGTCGCTGTACGCGGCCGAGCGGGCGGCGAGCCCCGCGACCCGCACCGCGGTGATCGCCTGGGCCGACTACACGGCTCCGGCCGGTCTCGGCATCGACTCGGCGACCGCGATGCGCGCCGAGGACGGCGCCGTCCGGCTGAACGCCCTGGTCCGCGCGCTGCCCGGCAGCGCGTCCGTCTCGCTGTTCTGCCACAGCTACGGCTCCGTGGTGTGCGGGGTCGCCGCGCACGCGCTGCCGCGCCGGGTGTCCGACATCGCGGTGGCGGCGAGCCCCGGGATGCGGGTGGCGAACGCCTCCCGGCTGCGGACCTCCGCCCGGGTGTGGGCGATGCGGGACGCGGACGACTGGATTCAGGACGTGCCGTACCTGGAGGTCGGCGGTTTCGGCCACGGGGCCGACCCGGTCTCGCCCGCGTTCGGCGCGCGGGTGCTCTCCGCGCACGGCGCGCGGGGACACAGCGGCTATTTCGAACCCGGCACCGAGAGTCTGCGCAACTTCGCCGAGATCGGCGTCGGGGCATACCGCTCGGTGCACTGCGCACGGCAGGATCAGGCGTGCGACACCGAACTGTCCGGAACGGGGACGGCAGGACGCGCGTAGAGGCGCAGGAAGTGCGGTCCCCGAGAGTGGCGACGAAGGAGCGCGTCTTGCATACGATGAGCCGCATGGGTGACGTGCTGGCCGGATTTCATGCCGCCTGGGAGTTCGATTCCGACTCCCTGCTCATCCGTTACGAACGGGGGATGCGAACACCCAAGCTGTTCCAGGCGCTCGGGGAGCGCCGGGTGCCGCTGGCCGCGCTGTCCGGCGTGACGCTGGCCCCCGGCAGGCGCGGCACCGTGGTGCTGCGGGCCGAGCCGAGGCCGGGCGCCGATCCCCTGATGGAGGCGGCGGCCGGTCAGCTGAAGGACAGCAGCGACCCCTACCGCCTGGTCCTGCCCGCCGAGCGGGAGACGCTCGCCGAGTACTACGCCGACGAACTGCGCGCCGTGCTGCCCGACGACGGGGCGGAACCCGCCGAACGGTTCCTGGTGGCCGCGCCGGAGACCCCGCGCCACTTCAAGGCGTACGACGCGAAGGCGTCCTTCGACGGCCGGACCGTCTCCTTCCGCTGGTTCTGGACCGGGGCGTCGTCGGCGAAGTGGAAGGCGGGCGACCAGACCTTCGCGGTGGCCGACCTGGCGGGCGTCGAGTGGCGCTCACCGGAGGCGTTCGAGGGGCATCTGCGGCTGCTCGGCCGGGAACCGGTGACGGGCGGCGGCACCGCCCAGCCCGACCAGGACCCGGCCGCCGTCGTCTTCGGGCTGGGCTACGGCCCCGTCCACGAGTCGCTGCCGTTCGCCGCGGCGGTGCTGGCCGCGGCGAAGGCGTCGGGGACGGCGGTCCCGGTACCGGCCGGAGCGGCCCGCCGGGACCCCGCCGACATCGCCGAGCGGATCAGGCACCTCGGCGAGCTGCACCTGGCCGGACTCGTCACCGACGAGGAGTTCTCGGTGAAGAAGGCGGAACTGCTCGCCGAGCTGTGAGCGCTCAGTCCTCCTCGGCGGTCGCGCCGCCGCGGGTCCGGTCGGCGTCCGCGTAGAAGCTGATCTTGCGGTCCAGGACCGCCAGCGTGTCCCGCAGCTCCGCGATCCGGTGCAGCACGTCCCGGCGGGTCGACTCCAGCAGGTCGAACCGGGCGCCGAAGGTGTGGTCGCCCTCGCGGACCAGCTCCGCGTACCGGACCATGTCGGCGACCGGCATCCCGGTCAGGCGCAGCTTGCCGACCAGGTCGAGCCAGTCGAGGTCGCGGTTGCTGTAGCGGCGCTGCCCGGTGTGGGAGCGGTCCACGTGCGGCATCAGACCGATCCGCTCGTACCAGCGCAGGGTGTGCGCGGACAGTCCGGTGACGGCGACCACCTCGCTGATCGTGTAGCGGTCCTGTCCGTCGGGCAGCCGGTGCGGCTGGGGCGGGGCACCGCAGGTGTCGGTCCTGGTCCTGGTGGTATCCATCACCGTCATGCGGTCCACGCTATGGCCTTCGAGTGCACTCCAGGCAAGCGGAACCGGCGATAAATCGGCAGGACGGCCGAGCCTCCGGGCGGTTAGCGTGCCGGCCATGACACTCGCACGACGTGCCCTGCCCGCGGACGCGCCCGAGGTGCTGCGGCTGCGGCAGGTGATGATCGACTCGATGACGGGCGACCCCGGGCCGACCGGCTGGCAGGACACGTCCCTGCCCGCGCTGCGGGCGCGGCTGGCCGAGCCGGACGGCGCGTTCGCGGCCTTCGTCGTCGACCACCCCGAACGGCCGGGCGCGCTGGCCTCGCTGGCCGCCGGGACCCTCGACTACCGGATCGGCAAGGAGGGCGACGGCGCGGACGGACTCGTCGGGCACGTCTTCAGCGTCGCCACCGATCCGGACGCCCGGCGGCGCGGCTGCTCCCGCGCCTGTGTGACGGCGCTCCTGGAGTGGCTGCGCGGGCGGGGCGCCCGCCGGGTGCGGCTGACCGCGAGCGCGGAGGGCGCCCCGCTGTACGCCTCGCTCGGTTTCCGGCCCAGGCCCGACCCGTTGCTGGAGCTGCGGCTGTGAGCGCATAGGGTCGACGCCATGTCGTTGCAGAGCCTCGCGCTGATCGAGAACTGGCCGGTTCCCACCGCCGCCGCGGGTGTCGTACGGGCCGACGGTACGGTCCTGGGCGGCCACGGACCGCTCGACCGGCGCTTCCCGCTGGCCTCGGTCACCAAGCCGCTCACCGCCTACGCGGCGCTCGTCGCGTTCGAGGAGGGGGCGATCGAGCTGGACGAACCGGCCGGGCCGCCCGGCGCGACCGTCCGCCACCTCCTCGCCCACACCTCGGGGCTGGCCTTCGACGAGCACCGGACGACCGCACCGCCCGGCGAGCGGCGGCTGTACTCCAACGCCGGGTTCGAGCAGCTCGGCGAGCACATCGCGCGGGCGACCGAGATCCCGTTCGGCGCCTACCTGCGCGAGGCGGTGCTCGAACCGCTCGGCATGGCGGACACCTCGCTTGAGGGCTCGCCCGCGAAGGACGGCGTCTCCACCGTCGGGGACCTGCTGCGGTTCGCCGCCGAGGTGCAGGCGCCCCGGCTGCTCGACCCGCGCACGGTCGCCGCCGCGACGACCGTGCAGTACCCGGGCCTCAAGGGCGTGCTGCCCGGCTACGGCCACCAGAGCCCCAACGACTGGGGCCTCGGGTTCGAGATCCGCGACGGCAAGTCCCCGCACTGGACGGGCGCCTCGTCCTCGCCGCGCACCTTCGGGCACTTCGGCCAGTCCGGCACCTTCCTGTGGGTCGACCCGGCCGCCGGACTCGCCTGCGTCGCCCTCACCGACCGCGCCTTCGGCCCCTGGGCGACGGCGTCCTGGCCCCCGTTCACGGACGCGGTCCTCGCCGAGGCGCGCCAGGGCTAGCGCGGAAGCGGCCCGCCCGGACACGGCTAGGCGGTGTCCGCGCGCGCCATCTCCCACAGCAGCAGCTCCGCCTCCGTCAGCGCGACCGCGTCGGTCTCCTCGCCGCCGGTGATCCGCACCGCGTCCCCCGGCCCCAGCTCGGCCGGGCCGAGGCGGACCTCGCCGCGCACCACGTGCGCGTACAGGTGGGCCGCGCCGGGCACCGCCGTCCGCTCCCCCGGCACCAGCCGCCGCACGTGCAGCAGCGCGGCGGCCTCCGGGACGGCGTACGGGGTGGAGTCGGCGATGCCGCGCACGATCTCGTAGGCCGGGTCGCCGCCCGGTCTGACCGGGGCCAGCCACATCTGCACGAACACCAGCGGCTCGGGGCCGTCGTTGCGCTCCACGTGCCGCACCCCCGCGCCCGCGCTGAGCCGCTGCACGTCGCCGGGGCGGACCGTGGTGCGGTTCCCGGCCGAGTCCTGGTGGGTCAGCTCCCCCGCCACCACCCAGGTCACGATCTCGGTGTGGCTGTGCGGGTGTTCGTCGAACCCGGCGCCCGGCGCGAGCCGTTCCTCGTTGCAGGCGAGGACCGCGCCGAAGCGCAGGTTGTCCGGGTCGTAGTACGGCCCGAAGGAGAGGGCGTGCCACGACTCCACGCCGGTCGGCGGGTCCTGGCCCCGATAGCGTTCCGCCGCGCGCCGCACATCCATCACGCACCCCACGGTAGACCCGGCGGCGCGCGGTCCCGTTCCGATGAGGCAGTCTTGTGCACGTGCCCGAACCAGAAGCCCACGAGCCCGCGGCGGCCGCGCCCGGCGCCCATCCGCACCCCGCGACCCTGAAGCGGCTGGAGAAGTCGTCCGGACGACTCGCCGCCCACGCCATCGCGCGCATGGACGAGGCGCTGCCGTGGTACCGGGCGATGCCGCCGGAGAACCGGTCCTGGATCGGGCTGGTCGCGCAGGCGGGCATCGCCGCGTTCACCGAGTGGTTCCGGCACCCCGACGCCCCGCAGGCCATCTCCACCGACGTCTTCGGGACCGCGCCGCGCGAACTGACCCGGGCCATCACCCTGCGCCAGACCGTGGAGATGGTCCGCACGACCATCGAGGTCATGGAGAGCGCCATCGACGAGGTGGCCGCGCCGGGCGACGAGAACGTGCTGCGCGAGGCGCTGCTGGTCTACGCGCGGGAGATCGCCTTCGCCACCGCCCAGGTGTACGCGCAGGCCGCCGAGGCACGCGGTGCCTGGGACGCCCGTCTGGAGTCGCTCGTCGTCAACGCCGTCCTCAGCGGCGAGGCCGACGAGGGTGCCGTGAGCCGGGCCGCCGCCCTGGGCTGGCACGCCCCCGAGCACGTCTGCGTGGTGCTCGGCACCGCGCCCGACGGCGACTCCGAACTGACCGTGGAGGCCATCAGGCGGGCCGCGCGGCACGCCAAGCTCCAGGTCCTCACCGGTGTCCTCGGCGACCGCCTGGTGGTGATCGCGGGCGGCAGCGACAACCCGCTGGCCGTCGCCAAGTCGCTGATCGGCCCGTACGCGGCCGGGCCGGTGGTCGCCGGGCCCGTGGTCCCCGACCTGCTCGCCGCGACCCGCTCCGCGCAGGCCGCCGCCGCCGGGCTCAAGGCGTGTTCCGCCTGGCAGGACGCCCCGCGGCCGGTGCTGTCGGACGATCTGCTGCCCGAGCGCGCGATCGCGGGCGATCCGGCGGCGCGCCAGCAGTTGGTGGAGGAGATCTACAGACCGCTCGAAGAGGCCGGCTCGGCGCTCCTGGAGACCCTCGCCGTCTATCTCGAACAGGCGAGCAGTCTGGAGGGCGCGGCGCGGATGCTCTTCGTCCATCCGAACACCGTGCGCTACCGGCTCCGACGGGTGACTGACGTCACCGGGTGGTCGCCGTCGGATGTACGTTCGGCGTTCACGCTGCGGATCGCGCTGATCCTGGGGCGTCTGGCCGATGGGGATCTACCGGCCTAGTGTTTTGTGGGGGCTCCACAAATCCCCCTGCCGTTCTTCGTCCCTGTCCCCACGGGCGGCCGTGCCCGTAACCAAGAGAGAGTGTGAGAGTGCTCGTACTCGTCGCTCCCGGCCAAGGCGCCCAGGCGCCCGGCTTCCTGACTCCCTGGCTCGACCTCCCCGGTGTCGAGGCCCGTCTGCGTGCCTGGTCCGAGGCCATCGGCCTGGACCTGGTGCACCACGGGACGCTCGCCGACGCGGACGAGATCCGGGACACCGCCGTCGCCCAGCCGCTGCTGGTCGCCGCGGGGCTCGTCTCTGCCGCGGCACTGGGTGACATCTCCCCGGGCGCGGTCGCGGGCCACAGCGTCGGCGAGATCACCGCGGCCGCGTGGGCGGGCGTGTTCGACGACGCCACCGCGCTGGCCCTCGTGCGCAAGCGGGGCGTGGCCATGGCCGAGGCCGCCGCGCGCACCGAGACCGGCATGTCGGCACTGCTCGGCGGCGACCCCGAGGTCACCGTCCCGCACCTGGAGCGGCTGGGGCTGACCCCGGCCAACGTCAACGGCGCGGGCCAGATCGTGGCCGCGGGCACCCTGGAGCAGCTCGCCGCGCTGGCCGAGGAGAAGCCCGAGGGGGTGCGCCGGGTCGTGCCGCTGAAGGTGGCCGGCGCCTTCCACACCGTGCACATGGCGCCCGCGGTCGAGACGCTGGCGCGCGCGGCGAAGGAGCTGACCCCCGGCGACCCCAGGTTCACGTACGTGTCCAACAAGGACGGCCGGACCGTCGCGACCGGCGCCGAGGTGCTGGAGCGGCTGGCCGGGCAGGTCGCCAACCCGGTCCGCTGGGACCTGTGCATGGACACCTTCAAGGAGCTCGGCGTCACCGCGCTCATCGAGGTGTGCCCCGGCGGCACCCTGACCGGCATCGCCAAGCGCGCCCTGCCGGGCGTCGCGACGCTGGCCCTGAAGACCCCCGACGACCTCGACGCCGCTCGCGCGCTCATCGCCGAGCACGGTGCCCGACAGGAGCCCTGATGGCGAAGATCAAGCCCAGCAAGGGCGCACCGTACGCGCGGATCCTCGGGGTCGGCGGCTACCGGCCGGTCCGCGTGGTGCCGAACGAGGTCATCCTGGAGACGATCGACTCGTCCGACGAGTGGATCCGCTCGCGCTCCGGCATCGAGACCCGGCACTGGGCCGCGCCCGAGGAGACCGTGGCCGCGATGTCCCTGGAGGCGTCCGGCAAGGCGATCGCCGACGCCGGGATCACCGCCGCGCAGATCGGCGGCGTGATCGTCTCGACCGTCTCGCACTTCAAGCAGACCCCGGCCGTGGCGACCGAGATCGCCGACCGGCTGGGCACCGGGAAGGCCGCCGCCTTCGACATCTCCGCGGGCTGCGCGGGCTTCGGCTACGGCCTCACCCTCGCCAAGGGCATGATCGTCGAGGGTTCGGCCGAGTACGTGCTGGTCATCGGCGTGGAGCGGCTGTCCGACCTGACCGACCTGGAGGACCGGGCCACCGCCTTCCTCTTCGGTGACGGCGCGGGCGCGGTCGTGGTCGGCCCGGCGCAGGAGCCGGCGATCGGCCCCACGGTCTGGGGCTCGGAGGGCGACAAGTCCGAGACCATCAAGCAGACCGTGCCGTGGACGGACTACCGGGACGGCGAGGTCGCGAAGTTCCCGGCGATCACGCAGGAGGGCCAGGCGGTCTTCCGCTGGGCCGTGTTCGAGATGGCGAAGGTCGCGCAGCAGGCGCTGGACGCGGCCGGGATCAGCGCGAGCGACCTGGACGTCTTCATTCCGCACCAGGCCAACGAGCGGATCATCGACTCGATGGTGAAGACACTGAAACTGCCGGAGCACGTCACGGTCGCCCGGGACGTGCGCACCACCGGCAACACCTCGGCCGCCTCGATCCCGCTCGCCATGGAGCGGCTCCTGGCGACCGGTGAGGCGAAGAGCGGCGACACCGCACTCCTCATCGGCTTCGGGGCGGGTCTCGTCTACGCCGCGACGGTCGTTACCCTCCCCTAGGCACTCCGTGCCGGATGATCGAGTCGTCCGGTGCGGGACACACCGCCCAACCCTCTGGAATCACTAAGAAGGAGCGCCTGACATGGCCGCCACTCAGGAAGAGATCGTCGCCGGTCTCGCCGACATCGTGAACGAGATCGCCGGCATCCCGGTTGAGGACGTCCAGCTGGACAAGTCCTTCACCGACGACCTGGACGTCGACTCGCTGTCCATGGTCGAGGTCGTCGTCGCCGCCGAGGAGCGCTTCGACGTCAAGATCCCGGACGAGGACGTCAAGAACCTCAAGACGGTCGGCGACGCCACCGACTACATCCTCAAGCACCAGGCCTGAGCCACCTCTTAGGCCCTGCATGGCCCCGCCACCCGGCGGTGGCGCCGTTCCCCGAGGCAACGCGGGGATGGTCCTCCTCGTAACGTTGGAGAAAGATTCCCCGTGAGCCCGACCAATCGCACCGTGGTCGTCACCGGTATCGGCGCAACCACACCGCTGGGTGGCGACGCAGCCTCTACCTGGGAGGGCATGATCGCCGGACGTTCCGGTGTCAAGCCCCTCGAACAGGAGTGGGCCGCCGACCAGGCGGTCCGCATCGCGGCGCCGGTCGCCGTGGACCCGTCCGAGGTCATCCCCCGGCCGCAGGCCCGCCGTCTCGACCGCTCGGCGCAGTTCGCGCTGATCGCGGCCAAGGAGGCGTGGGCCGACGCCGGTTTCACCGCCAAGGCGGGCGACGACCCGGCGGTCGATCCGGACCGGCTCGGCGCCGTCATCGCCTCCGGCATCGGCGGGGTGACGACCCTCCTCGACCAGTACGACGTGCTGAAGGAGAAGGGCGTCCGGCGGGTCTCCCCGCACACCGTCCCCATGCTCATGCCGAACGGCCCGTCGGCCAACGTCGGTCTCGCCGTGGGCGCCCGCGCGGGCGTGCACACGCCGGTGTCGGCGTGCGCCTCGGGCGCGGAGGCCATCGGCTACGGCATCGAGATGATCCGCACCGGCCGTGCCGACGTCGTCGTCGCGGGCGGCACGGAGGCGGCGATCCACCCGCTGCCGATCGCCGCGTTCGGCAACATGATGGCGATGTCCAAGAACAACGACGACCCGCAGGGCGCCTCGCGTCCGTACGACGTGGCCCGTGACGGCTTCGTCCTCGGCGAGGGCTCCGGTGTGGTCGTCCTGGAGTCCGCCGAGCACGCCGCGAAGCGCGGGGCCCGGGTCTACGCGGAGGCGGTCGGCCAGGGCATCTCGGCCGACGCGCACGACATCGTGCAGCCGGAGCCGGAGGGGCGGGGCATCTCGCACGCCCTGCAGAACCTGATGGACCGCACCGACCTGAACCCGGCGGAGATCGTGCACGTCAACGCGCACGCGACGTCGACTCCCGCGGGGGACGTGGCGGAGCTGAAGGCGCTGCGGAAGGTGTTCGGCGACGACGTCGACCACATGGCCGTCTCGGCGACGAAGTCGATGACGGGTCACCTGCTCGGCGGGGCCGGGGGCGTGGAGACCGTCGCGACGGTCCTCGCGCTGTACCACCGGCTGGCGCCGCCGACCATCAACGTGGAGAACCTCGACCCGGAGGCGGAGGCCGCGGCCGACGTGGTGCGCGGCGAGGCGCGGAAGCTGCCCGTCGAGGGGCGGATCGCGGCGCTGAACGACTCGTTCGGCTTCGGCGGCCACAACGTGGTGCTGGCGTTCCGGACGGTGTGAGGCTTCTCTCCCGCGCCCGGCGCTCCGGCCTGACGGCCCGTTCCCTTCGGGGGGGCGGGCCGTCCGCCGTTCCCGGCCGCGCGGGGCGTGCCCGCCGCGGCGGGGGTCAGACGACCTGGTGGAGCCAGCGGACGGGGGCGCCCTCACCGGCGTAGCGGAAGGGCTCCAGCTCGTCGTCCCAGGGCTTGCCGAGGAGTTTGGCGATCTCCGCCGCCAGGTCCGTCCCGTCGCGCTCGGAGCGGGCCAGGGAGGCGCGCAGACGGTCCTCGGGGATGAGGATGTCGCCGTGCATGCCGGTGACGGCGTGGAAGATGCCGAGGTCGGGGGTGCAGCTGTAGCGCTCGCCCTCGGCCGTCGCGCAGGGCTCGGCGGTCACCTCGAAGCGCAGCAGGTGCCAGCCGCGCAGCGCCGAGGCGAGCTTGGACGCCGTGCCGACCTGGCCCTTCCAGGAGAACTCCGAGCGCCAGGTGCCGGGGGCGGCGGGCTGCCGGATCCAGTCGAGGTTGACGCGCGTGCCGAGCACGCCGGCGATGGCCCATTCGACATGCGGGCACAACGCGCGCGGCGCGGAGTGCACGTACAGAACTCCACGTGTCGTCACCGGGACCTCCGGGCTGTGCGGGACGTCTTGCGATCGGGCGGCCTGCCGTGACCGGTCGGCCACGTTGATGGCGAGGCTACCGTGCGGCGGCGCGAGGAGTGTGACGTACCGTCGGTCCCGCCGCCGTCGGCGCCCGCATTCACCCGGCAGGACGCTTGTGCGGCGCTGGGCGTTGCGTGGTCCGCCGTCCGGGAACCCCCGCGCGTTGTGATGGGGGGAATGCGTTCTGTACGTCGATCGAGGGGATCACCAGCCGATGCGGAAGCGTGGCCTGCGTTCACGGACCGTTCTCGCCGCCGTGGCGGCGGCCGTCCTGGGCGCCGCCGGCTGTGACGCCTCGGGCGGTGCGGGGGCGGGCGGGGCGCGCGGCGACAGGCCGTCCCCGGCGCCGGTGTGGGACGTCAGCCCGAACTCGGTGGTGGCCGTCGGGGACTCCATCACGCGCGGCTTCGACGCGTGCACGGTCCTGTCGGACTGCCCCGAGGTGTCGTGGGCGACGGGTGACAGCGCGGAGGTGGACAGTCTCGCGGTGCGGCTGCTCGGCCGTACCCGGGCGGCCGGGCACAGCTGGAACTACGCGGTGACCGGGGCCCGGGTGGCGGACCTGCCGGAGCAGCTCGCGGCGGCGCGGGCGAAGCGGCCCCAGCTCGTGACGGTGATGATCGGGGCGAACGACGCGTGCCGCTCCTCGGTGTCGGCGATGACGCCGGTGGCCGCGTTCCGGGCGGAGTTCTCGGCCGCGCTCGCGGGGCTGCGGGAGGCGCTGCCGAGGACGCAGGTGTACGTGGCGAGCGTGCCCGACCTGAAGCGGCTCTGGTCGCAGGGGCGGACCAACGCGCTGGGCAAGCAGGTGTGGAAGCTGGGCATCTGCCCGTCGATGCTGGCCGACGCGGACGCGCTGGACGCCGCGGCGGCGCACCGCAGGGACACGGTGCAGCGGCGGGTGGAGGCGTACAACGAGGCGATGGCGCAGGTGTGCGCGGCGGACCGGCGGTGCCGGTCCGACGGGGGCGCGGTGTACGCCTACCGGTTCGGCACCGACGCGCTGAGCCCGTGGGACTGGTTCCACCCGAGTGTGAGCGGGCAGGCGCGGCTGGCCGAGATCGCGTACCGGATCGTCACCGCCGAGCATCGGTGACTTAAAGTTCCGCTCATGAATGAACTTTTCGGCACACTTTCCGACGGCACTCCGGTCCATCGCTGGACCCTGGAGCGGGCCGGTGTCCGGGTGCGGGTCCTGTCGTACGGCGGGATCGTGCAGTCGGTCGAGGTCCCGGACCGGCACGGGGCCGTCGGGAACGTGGTGCTGGGGTTCGCGGACCTGGAGGGGTACGTCCGTCATCCGGAGCCGTATCTGGGCGCTCTGGTGGGGCGGTACGCGAACCGGATCGCGGGCGGCCGGTTCCCGCTCGACGGGGTGACGTACGCGCTGGAGCGCAACAACGAGCCGAACTCGCTGCACGGCGGGGAGCGCGGCTTCGACAAGCGGGTGTGGGAGGTGACGCCGGTCGCGCACGGGGTGCGGCTGTCGAGGGTCAGCCCGCACGGCGAGGAGGGCTTCCCGGGCCGCCTGGAGGTCTCGGCGACGTACACGCTGGACGAGGCGGGCGCGCTGCGTCTCGCGTACGAGGCGGTGACGGACGCGCCGACGGTGGTCAACCTGACCAACCACAGCTACTTCGACCTCGGCGGCACGGGCGACCCCGGCGGTCACGAACTGCGCCTGGCCGCCTCCCGGTACACGCCGGTGGACGCGGACCTGATCCCGGCCGGTGGCCCGGCGGAGGTCGCGGGCACCCGCTTCGACTTCCGCGAGCCGCGCAAGGTGGGCGGCGGCTACGACCACAACTTCGTGCTGGACGGCGGGGTGAGCGCCGCGGTCCGTACGGTGGCGGAGCTGTACGACCCGGCGTCCGGGCGGCTGCTGACGGTGGCGACGACCGAGCCGGGTCTCCAGCTGTACACCGGCGACCACCTGGGCGCGCCGCTGGCGCCCGGCTCCGGGATCGCGCTGGAGACGCAGCACTTCCCCGACTCGCCGAACCGGCCGGACTTCCCGGGGACGGTGCTGCGGCCGGGCGAGGTGTACCGGTCGCAGACGGTGTACGGGTTCGCGGCCCGCTGAACGTGGTGAGCCCCGGCCCAGGGGTCAGGTCCCTGGGCCGGGGCTGTCCGTGGGGGTGGCCGCCCGGCGCGCGGTGGCCGTCCCGGCTCAGACGTTAATCGTCGCGGTGATCCTGCGGTCGGTGATCGACCGGCCGATCTGGATCTCGTACGAACCCTTCACATACGACCAGCGGCTCTCCTCCGGGTCCCAGACCTCGAACGCCCGGCGCGGCAGCGTGACGACGGCCTCGGCGTGCTCCCCCGGGCCCGCCTCGACGGCCGCGAACCCGGCCAGCCAGCGGTGCGGGCGGGACGCGTCGGGGGTGGCGGGGGCCAGGTAGACCTGGACGACCTCGCGGCCGTGGCGTCCGCCCGCGTTGCGGATCCGCACCCGCGCGGTGGCGCCGTCGACGTCGACGGACTCGTAGGTCCAGTCGGTGTAGCCGAGGCCGTGGCCGAACGGGTAGGAGGGGGTGCGGCCCTGCCGCTCCCAGGCCCGGTAGCCGATGAACACGCCCTCGGTGTAGGCGAGTTCGCCGTTCTCCGGGGTGACCCTGGTGACCGGTGCCGCGGAGAGCGGCCCCCAGGTGGTGGGCAGTCGTCCGCCGGGTTCGTGGGCGCCGATCAGGACGTCGGCGAGGGCCGCGCCGCCCTCCTGGCCGGGGAACCAGCTCAGCAGCACGGCGGCGACCTCGTCGCGCCAGGGGAGTTCGACCGGGGAGCCGGAGTTCACGACGACGACGGTGCGGGGGTTGGCTGCGGCGACCGCGCGGACCAGGTCGTCCTGGCGGCCGGGCAGGGTGAGGTCGGCGCGGTCGAAGCCCTCGGACTCGACGCGGTCGGTGGTGGCGACCACGACGACGGCGGTGTCGGCGGCGCGGGCCGCCTCGACGGCCTCGGCGATCAGCTCGTCGGGGTCGCGCTCGGGCTCCTGGTGGGCGAGGGAGAAGGCGACGACCTTCATCGGGACGCCCGCGGGCGGTGCGACGACGTGGGTGAGGGAGACCTCCACCGGCGCACCGGCGGTCAGCGGGACCTCGGCCCGTTCGACCGGGGCGCCGAAGAACGCCTCGAAGGGGTCCAAGTCGTCGGCGGGGCGCTGGACGCCGTCGAAGCGGACGGTGCCGCCGACGGCGAGGGTGAAGGCGCCGGTGCCCTTGACGCCGAAGCGGTGCGGGCCGTCGGCGCGCGGGGTGAAGGTGCCGGTGAGTTCGACGGTGTGCAGGGTGGCGTGGGTGACGCCGTCGGGCAGGTCCGAACCCATCCACTGGATCTGGCCGTTGGGCGCGGACGCGGTGCCGATGATCCGGCCCGCCGCGTCCCGGCAGACCGCGCGGAGGGTGAACCCCGTGTCGGCGACGCCGAGTTCGGTGGCCGGGTCGGCGCCGACGGCGTAGCGCAGGGTGCCCTCGGGGAGGGCGGCGGTGAGGCCGTCGAGCGGGGAGACGACGTGCGAGGGGAAGACGGTCGCGGAGCCGCCGCCGAGGACCCGGGCGTCGCGGGCGGCGGCGCCGACGAGGGCGACCGTGCCGGGGCGCAGCGGCAGCACGGCGCGTTCGTTGCGGACCAGCACGAAGGAGCGGCGGGCGATCTCGCGGGCCAGGGCGGTGCCGTCGACGGGGGCGGGCGGTTCGGCGACGACGGGTTCGGCGCCGTCCAGGAGGCCGACCCGGGCGGCGAGCCGCAGGACGTTGCGGACGGCGGCGTCGACGACGGACTCGTCGATCTCACCGGCCCGGACGGCGCGGGCCAGCGGCGGCCCGTAGACGGTGTCGGGGCCGGGCATCGCGATGTCCAGGCCGCCCTCGGCGGCGCCCCGGGTGGAGCGGGCGGCCGTCCAGTCGGAGACGTTGCAGCCGTCGAAGCCCCACTCGCCGCGCAGCACCTCGTTCACCAGATGGCGGTGTTCGGTCATCGTGGTCCCGTTGACCGCGTTGTAGGCGGTCATGACGGCCCAGGGGCGGGCCTCGGCGACGATCAGCTCGAACGGGGCGAGGTACAGCTCGCGCAGGGCGCGGTCGCCGACCCGGTTGTCGACGGTGAAGCGGTCGGTCTCGGCGTCGTTGGCGACGAAGTGCTTCACGGTGGCCGCGACGCCGCCGGACTGCACTCCGGCGACGTGCGCCGCGCCGATCAGGCCGGAGAGGCGGGGGTCCTCGCTGTAGGCCTCGAAGTGGCGGCCGCCGAGCGGCGACCGGTGCAGGTTGACGGTGGGCGCGAGGAGGACGTGGACGCCCTTGCGGCGGGCCTCCTGGGCGAGCAGGACGCCCGCGCGACGGGCGAGCGCGGGGTCCCAGGTGGCGGCGAGGGCGGTCGGGGAGGGCAGCGCGACGGAGGGGTCGTCGGCGCTCCAGCGCACCCCGCGGACGCCGATCGGGCCGTCGGACATGACGAGGGAGCGCAGGCCGATCCCGGGGAGGGCGGGCAGGGACCACATGTCCTGGCCGGACAGGAGCCGCGCCTTGGCGTCCAGGTCGAGTCCGCCGAGCGCGGCCGTGACGGCGGCCTCGCGCGCCTGGTCCTGCGCGAGCGGTGCGGGGGTTGCCGCCATCAGGTGCCTCCTCGTCGGGTCCGTGCGGGGCTCCATCCTGCATCCGCCACCTGTAGAACGGTAGGTTTCGTTATCCTGCCGTAATGTTCGGGGTGGGGTGATGACGTACCGTGACGCCATGAACGGCAGGGTCAGGCGGGAGGACCGGCGCGGCGAGATCGTCCGGGCGGCGCTGGAGGTGATCGCCGAACGCGGGTACCGGGGGGCGAGCATGGCGGCGGTCGCCGAGCGCGTCGGGCTCACCCAGCAGGGGCTGCTGCACCACTTCCCGACCAAGGAGGCGCTGCTGGTGGCGGTCTTGGAGGAGCGGGACCAGTGGGACGCGGTGCCGGACACGCCCTGGCGGGTCGATCTGCTGGCGGCCCTGGTCGAGTACAACGCGACGCGCCCGGGGATCGTCCAGACCTTCTCGGCGCTGCTCGGCGAGAGCGTCACGGAGGGCCATCCGGCGCGCGGCTACTTCACCGAGCGGTACACCAGGGTGCGGCAGACGATGACGGCGGCCCTGCGCGCCGCCTACGGCGACCGGCTCCCCGGCGGCCTCACCCCGGAGCGCGCGGCCCCGCTGATGGTCGCCGTGATGGACGGCCTCCAGTACCAGTGGCTCCTGGACCCGGAGGCGGTGGACATGCCCGCGGCGTTCCGGGACCTCCTGCGCCTGCTGGGCGAGGACGTCACCGCGACCGGCTGACCCCGGGCGCCCGTTCAGCGGGCCGGTGCCGCCGCGGGCTCAGGACGCCGCTCCCCCTCCGTCAGCGCCGCGGCCACCGCCGTCCAGACGGCGAGCCCGATCGCGTCCCCGGTCTCCCCGGCGGCGAGGGCCGCGGCGACGCCCGCCGCGCACCACAGGACCAGGAAGGCGATCCGGGCGGCGCCCCGGGCGCGGTAGGGGGCCCGGCGGGCGCCGAACAGCGCCCACAGCGCGATCAGCAGCGCGGGCGCGGCGGCGGCGAGCAGCAGGGGGCCGGGCTCCGGCACGTCCAGGCCGAGACCCCAGCGGGCCGCGCAGGCCAGCACGCCGAGCTGGGTCAGCAGCAGGAGGGCCGGGCGCAGGGACCTCAGTGTCTTCACCCGCCCAGTATCACGGATCCGCGCCGGGGCCCCGGGCACGCGGGCGGCAACCGTGCGGGCGGGACGGGGAGTTGCGGCAGGACCGCCGGTGGAGGTGACGTCCGCCGTGGCGGGGAGCGGGTGGTCCGGGTGATACTGCGCCCGTCCCGCACCACGCACCCCACGGCGACGGAAGGACACAACCGTCTTGCGATCCCCTCGTGTTCGGCTCTGCGCACTGCCCGTGCTCGGTCTCGCCCTGCTGGCGGGGCCGACCGCCCCGGTGGCCTCCGCGGCCCCCTCCCCCGCGGCCCCCTCCCCCACCGTCGAGGAGCGGCGCCTCGACGGGGCGGTGCCCCGGGAGATCCTGGAGCGGTCCGGGTTCGACGGCGTCGCGCCGCGCTTCGCCCGGGAGTTGGCGGGCGCGCGGTCGTTCGCCGAGGCGCGGCGGGCCGCCGTCCGGGAGGGGTCGGCGCTGTGGCGGCGGGCCGTGGACCGGGCGCAGGGGCGCGGTCCGGCGCGCGGCGACCTGAGCCGGGACGACGACCGGCCGCTGTACTGGGCGCGGCTCGGGCTGACCCGCGAAGTCCGCACCTGGGAGCCGCGGTTCGGGCTCGACGCGGCCCGCAGGGCGGCGCTGATCGACGCGCTGGAGCGGACCTCGCGCGGGCAGACCGATGTGCGGCTGCCGGCCGGCAAGGGGCCGCGGCGGGTGCTGGTGACCGGGTTCGACCCGTTCACGCTCGACCGGGACATCCGGATCTCCAACCCGTCCGGGGCGACCGCGCTGGCCCTGGACGGCACGGTGATCCACACGCCCGAGGGTCCCGCGCGGGTGGAGACGGTGGTGTTCCCGGTGCGCTGGGCGGACTTCGCGGACGGCACCGTGGAGCGGGCGCTGCGGCCGTACCTGGCGAAGGCCGACCTGTTCACGACGGTGAGCCAGGGCCGGGTCGGGCGGTTCGACGTGGAGCGGACCAACGGGGCCTGGCGGGGCGGCTTCGCGGACAACGACGGGGTCGGCAGCACCGGGACGGTGCCGGTCGCGGACCCGGCGACCCAGCCGCAGTGGACGACCACGACCCTGCCGTACCGGGCGATCACCGAGGCGGACACCGGCCGGTTCCCGGTCTACGACAACACGGCGGTGACGGAGATACCGGCGGGCGGCACCGAGCCGGTCGTGCGGGCGGACGGTCCGACGCCGGGGTCGCGGGCGCGGGCCGGGGGCGGCGGCGACTACCTGTCCAACGAGATCGCCTACCGGGCGACCCTGCTGCGCGACCGGCTCGGGCTGCGCGACACGCTGCCCGGCGGGCACGTCCACACGCCGGTGCTGCAGTTCGGGGCGGGCAACACGGACCCGGCGACCGGGACGGTGACGGACCGGGAGTTCGTGCGCAACCGGCTCGACATCATCGCGCAGGTGCGGGCGATCCTCACGGCGGCCCTGCGCGGCTGACCCGCCGCCGGGGCCGTCACCGGCCCGCCGCGCGTCAGCCGGGCGTCGCGGCGGCGCCGGTCTCGTGCGGGCCCGGGTCGCCGTCGTCGGGCCGTCCGCCCTCCTCGATGGGCTCGCCCAGCAGGTCGCGGGCCATCAGGGTGGCGCCCGCGACCGCGCCCGGCATCAGGAACACCGCGACGAACGGCACCAGGAACGCGAGGCCGAGCGGGGTGCCGAAGCCCCACACCAGGGTCTTGCGGGAGCGCAACAGGACCAGGCGCTCACGGAGTTGGACACCCCGGCGCTGGAGGGCGACGGCGGCCAGCTCCTCGCTGAGGAAGAACCCGGTGACGAAGAAGCCGATCACCGGCACGACCGTCTGCCCCAGGAACGGCACGAAGCCGAGGGCGAAGAGCAGGACCGCCCAGACGAGGGCGCGGACCAGGATGCGCACGCTGTCCCGGGCGGAGATCCACAGGTCGCGCCAGAACGGCACGTCGGACTCGGGCGCGGTGCCGTCGGGCGAGACGTCCCGGTCGACGGTCACCGAGAGGCTGTCGTAGAAGGGCTGGCCTATCAGCAGGGTGACGGCGGTGAAGGTGAGGACCGCCAGCAGCAGGCAGAGGGCGAACAGGACGACGGTCAGGAAGCCGCGGAAGAGGCCGAGCCAGGGGCTCGACCAGTCGTCGGCGAAGGGCGTGGCCCATCCGACGAAGTCGGCGCCCCAGGCGGCGAGGGCGATCAGCGCGGCGACGTACAGCACCAGGGTGATGAGTCCGGGCAGCAGCCCGAAACCGTACTGCCTGCCGTGCCGGGCCACCCACCGCTGGCCCTTGAGGAGATAACCGAACCCCGTCCCAAGATCTCGCATGACGGAACCCTAGGGGAGGCGGGGGCACGGGGTCACCCCGGGTGACCGTCCCGGTCCGTCCCACCTGGCCGCCACGCCCCCGTTGTCACGGTTGAGTCGAACGGCCCCTTCGCGCCGTATCGTCTCAGGAAGCCCCCGGTCACCGCGGTTCACGGGAGCGGCGGTCCAGGTGAGGAGATGCGGATGACACTGGAGATCCACGGCACCGTCGCCGACGGCTTCGACGCGGTCCGTGCGGAGTTCGCGGCCTTCGTGGCGGGTGAACGCCCTGACTACGAGGGCCAGTTGTGCGTGTACGCGGACGGCCGCAGAGTCGTCGACCTGTGGACGGGCGACGGCGCCGACGCGACGTCCCTGTACGCCGCCTACTCGTCCACCAAGGGCGCCGCCCATCTGGTGGTGGCGCTGCTGGTGCAGGAGGGCACCCTGGAGCTGGACCGCAAAGTCACCTACTACTGGCCGGAGTTCGGCGCCGAGGGCAAGGGCGCGCTGACCCTGCGGGAGCTGCTCGCGCACCGGGCCGGGCTGGTCGGCACGGACAGCGGGTTCACCCCGGCGGAGATCGCCGACGACCGCCAGATCGCCGAACGGCTGGCCGACCAGCGGCCGTTCTGGCGCCCCGGCACCGCCTTCGGCTACCACGCGCTGGTCATCGGGGCGTTGACCGGCGAGGTGGTCAGGCGGGCGACCGGGCGCACCCTCCAGGAGGTCTACGAGGAGCGGATCAGGGCGCCCCGCGGGCTCGACTTCCACCTGGGGCTGCCCGCCGCGCACGAGCCCCGCTTCCGCGCCACGCTGCCGATGGCGCCCACGCCCCCGCAGCAGGCGCTGCTGGACGCGACGCCGACGGGAGCGCAGTCGCTGTCGGCGGTGGCCTTCAACCGGCACGCGGCCCGGCCGACGGACCTGGAGAGCCTGCCGAACGAGCGGGCGGTGCGGGAGAGGGGCCCGGCGTCGGTGGGCGGGGTGGCGTCGGCGCGCGGGCTCGCGGGGCTGTACGCGGCGGCGATCAGCGAGGTGGGCGAGTCGGCGCCGCTGCTGAAGCCGGACACCGTCGCGGAGTTCGGGCAGATCCACTCGGTCGGCCACGATCTGGTGTCGCGGACGCACAAGGCGTTCGGGCTGGGCTTCCAGGCGACGGCGGAGGCCGCCTACCCGTTTCTCGGCGCGGGGTCGTTCGGGCACTCGGGGGCGGCCGGGTCGCAGGCGTTCGCCGATCCGCGCGCGGGGCTGGCGTACGGCTACACCCGGCGCCGGTTCGCCTTCCCCGGCGGCGCGGCCCCGGAGAACGAGCGGCTGGTGCTGGCGGCGCACCGGGCGGTGTCGGCGCTCCGCTGACCGCGCCCGGGGGAGGAACGGCGCACCTCCCCCGGGCCGTGTCGAGCGCCGTCCGCCCGCCCGGCGGGTTCAGGCCAGGGTGACGGTGATGTTCCCCCGGGTGGCCTTGGAGTAGGGGCACACCTGGTGGGCCTTCTCCAGCAGGTCGCGGGCGGTCGCCCGGTCGACGGCGGGGAGGTGCGCGGAGATCTCCACGAGGAGTCCGAAGCCGTCGTCGTTGCTGCCGATGCCGACCTTCGCGGTGACCGTCGAGCCGGACACGTCGGCGTTCTCCCGGCGGGCGACCACGGCCAGCGCGCCCTGGAAGCAGGCGCTGTACCCGGCGGCGAAGAGCTGCTCCGGGTTGGTGCCCGTGCCGCTGCCGCCCATCGCGGCGGGCGGGTTGACGACCAGGTCGAGGCGGCCGTCGTCGGTGGCGACCCGGCCGTCGCGGCCGTTCTGCGCGGTGGCGACGGCGGTGTAGACGACGTCGGACGGGGTGATCGGGGTGCTGGGCATGCGGTGGTCTTCCTCTTCGGTCCGCCGTGACTCGCGCCCACGATCGACGACGGATTTCGGAATGAAGTTACCGCATGTCGGAAACACCGGCCAGCCTCAGAGCTGAACGATCATCTTGCCGGTGTTCTCGCCGCGCAGGACGCCGAGGAAGGCGTCCAGGGTGTTGCCGATGCCCTCGACGACCGTCTCGCGGTACTTCAGCTCGCCCGACGCCACCCACGGGCCGACCTCGGAGACGAACTGCGGCTGGAGGTCGTAGTGGTCGCCGACCAGGAAGCCCTCGATGCGGCCGCGGGTCTGGATCAGCCGGGCGAGGTTCTTCGGGCCGGGGGCGGGCTCGGTGTTGTTGTAGACCGAGATCATGCCGCAGACGGCGATCCGGCCGCCCCGGTTGAGCCGCCCGATCGCGGCCTCCAGGTGGTCGCCGCCGACGTTGTCGAAGTAGACGTCGACGCCGTCGGGAGCGGCCTCGCGGAGCTGCTCGTGGACCGGGCCCGTCTTGTAGTTGAAGGCGGCGTCGAAGCCGTACTCCTCCACCAGCAGCCTGACCTTCTCGTCCGAACCGGCCGAACCGATCACCCGGGAGGCGCCCTTGAGCCGGGCGATCTGGCCGACCTGGCCGCCGACGGCACCCGCGGCGCCGGAGACGAAGACGCTGTCGCCCTCCGTGAAGGAGGCGGTGCGCAGCAGACCGGCGTACGCGGTGAGGCCGGTCATGCCGAGGACGCCGAGGTAGGCGGAGAGCGGCGCGGCCGAGGCGTCGACCTTGACGGCGTGCTCCGCGGAGACGGCCGCGTACTCGCGCCAGCCGAGGAAGTGCAGGACGTGGTCACCGACGGCGAACCCCTCCGCGTTGGAGGCGACGACCTCGCCGACCGCGCCGCCCTGCATCGCCTTGCCCAGCTCGAAGGGGGCGACGTAGGACTTGGCCGCGCTCATCCGGCCGCGCATGTAGGGGTCGACGGACAGGTGCGTGTTGCGCACCAGGACCTGACCCTCGCGGGGCGTCGGCACCTCGGCCTCGACCAGGGCGAAGTCCTCGGGCTTCGGCCAGCCGACCGGACGGCTGCTGAGGTGCCACTCGCGGTTGATCATGAGTTCGCCTTTCCCATTTACTTCAGTACCTGAAACAACCATGCACCTGAATATTTCAGCATGTCAAATAAAGGAGTACGCTGGCGCGTATGGCCACTGAACAGAGAACCCGCCGCCCCGACGCGCTGACCATGGAGGTCGTCGAGCTGATCGGGGACGTGGTGGCCCGGTTCTACGCCGACTACGAGGAGGCGGCGGGCGAGCACGCGCTGACCGGCGCGCAGGCCAGGCTCCTCAGCCTGCTCTCCCTGCAGCCGCTGCCGATGCGGAAGCTGGCGCTGAAGCTGAAGTGCGAGCCGTCGAACGTCACCGGGATCGTGGACCGCCTGGAGTCGCGCGGGCTGGTCGAGCGCCGCCCGGACCCGGCGGACCGCAGGGTGAAGCTGGCCGCCGCCACCGAGGAGGGCCTGCGGGTCGCGCGGGACCTGCGGGAGGGCCTGCACTTCGCCCGCGCCCCGCTGGCCGGGCTCTCCGACGAGGAGCGGCGCACGTTGCGGGATTTGCTACAGCGGATGCTGGAGGTCTGACCGGGGACGTCCGGCGGACGTCAGGTGCACCACCACAGGAACGCGTCGCAGCTCTCCGACGGCGAGGGGGTCGGCTCCGGTTCGGGGCTGCCGGGGTCCTCGGCCGGGGGCGTCGTGGGGTCCTCCGGGACCGGGTCGGGGTCCGGCGCGGCGGTCGAGGACGCGGGCCCGGTGGCGGGCTCGGTGGCGGAGGCCGACGCGCTCCGCGTGCCGTCCGTGCCCGACGGGGACGGCGAGTCGGAGGCGGACGGGGAGCGGGAGGCGCCCGGGGTGGACGAGGCGGAGGCGGAGACGCCGGGGGCGGCGCCGGCGCTCGGGCCCGAGGTGGCGAAACCGGAG
This sequence comes from Streptomyces sp. SolWspMP-5a-2, assembly GCF_900091845.1. Taxonomy (GTDB): domain Bacteria; phylum Actinomycetota; class Actinomycetes; order Streptomycetales; family Streptomycetaceae; genus Streptomyces; species Streptomyces doudnae. The sequence continues at coordinate 9,674 of NZ_FMCI01000315.1, read as the reverse complement.
GACGTGGCGCCGTCGGGATGACGGGAGCCCGCCCCGGCCGGGGGCGGGGTGGAGAAGGGCGCGTCCACCCCCAGCTCCGCGAGGCTCAGGCCACCGGCGGCGAGCACGAACCCGATCCCGGCGCCCAGGACCCGGCGGCGGCGCCTGCGATGCGCGGCCGCTTTGCGATCGCGGCGGCTGTCGGCGCCGTCGACGGCCGCGCCCTCGGCCGCCGGGCCCGACCCGGTGCCGTCGCCGTCGCCCTCCGGCGGGTCGCCGGGGTCGAGCCGGCGGACCGGCGCGCCGCACCCCGGACAGGTGAGGGCGCCGTTGAGGTGCCGTCGGCACGGGTCGCAGTAGTCCATGACGCGGGAAGACTAGATTCCGCTCGGGGGACGTACCGGACCCGGGGTGTGAAGGTTCTGTGTCAACTGCCGTACGTGGCCGAAAGCTTCACCGAAATCAACACCGAAAGGGGTGTCGAAACCGTTATGTGTTCGACCCATTGACACTCCCGCCGCCCCGTCCTTACTGTCACGCCAGCATTTCGAACGTGTGACGAAATTTCGAACACACCCAGAACTGGGCCGACGGAGCAGCAAGGGGCAACTGCCGTGCGCATCACCGGAATCAGCACTCACGTGGTCGGGACGCCGTGGCGCAACCTGACCTACGTCCAGGTGCACACCGACGAGGGGATCACGGGAGTCGGCGAGACCCGGATGCTGGGCCACACCGACGCGCTGATCGGCTACCTGCGGGAGGCGGAGGCCAACCACATTCTGGGCTCCGACCCGTTCTCGGTGGAAGACCTCGTGCGCCGGATGAAGTACGGCGACTACGGCCGGGCCGGTGAGATCGTCATGTCCGGCATCGCGGTCGTCGAGATGGCCTGCTGGGACATCAAGGGCAAGGCCCTCGGCGTGCCCGTCTGGCAGTTGCTCGGCGGCAAGGTGACCGACCGGGTCAAGGCGTACGCCAACGGCTGGTACACGACCGAGCGCACCCCGGAGGCGTACCACAAGGCGGCCCAGGGCGTGATCGCGCGCGGGTACCGGGCGCTGAAGATCGACCCGTTCGGCACCGGCCACTTCGAGCTGGACCACGAACAGAGCCTGTACGCGGTCTCGTTGATCGAGGCCGTGCGCGACGCCATCGGCCCCGACGCCGAGTTGATGCTGGAGATGCACGGCAGGTTCTCGCCCGCCACCGCCGTCCGGCTGGCCCGCGACCTCGCGCCGTTCAACCCGGCCTGGCTGGAGGAGCCGTGCCCGCCGGAGAACCTGAAGGCGCTGGAGAAGGTCGCCGCCAAGGTCGACGTCCCGGTCGCCACCGGTGAACGCATCCACGACCGGATCGAGTTCAGGGAGCTGTTCGAGAGCCAGGCCGTCGACATCATCCAGCCGGACGTCGGTCACATCGGCGGCATCTGGGAGACGCGCAAGCTCGCCGCGACCGCCGAGTCCCACTACGTGCTGGTCGCCCCGCACAACGTCGGCGGCCCGGTGCTCACCGCCGCCTCGCTCCAAGTCGGCTTCACCACGCCGAACTTCAAGATCCTGGAGCACTTCAACGACTTCGCCGACGCGGAGATCAAGAAGGTCGTCAAGGGGGCGCCCGAGGTCGTGGACGGCTACTTCCAGCTCTCCGACGCGCCCGGCCTGGGCGTCGAGCTGGACACCGACGCCGCCGCCGAGTTCCCGCAGCAGCAGGCGCGCTTCGACCTCTGGGCCGAGGGCTGGGAGCAGCGCAGGCCCAAGGACACCAAGTGAGCACCGGCTCCGCCGTCGTCGTCGAGGCGCCGGGCGAGCACCGGCTGACGGCGCACGAGCCCCGGCGGCCGGACGCCGGTGAGGCGCTGGTGCGGGTGCACGCGGTGGGCATCTGCGGCAGCGACCGCGAGGTCTACCAGGGCAACCGGCCCGAGGGGTACGTGCGGTACCCGCTCACCCCGGGCCACGAGTGGTCCGGGACGGTGGCGGAGGTCGGCGCCGGGGTGCCCGCCGCGCTGGTCGGCCGGAAGGTGGTCGGCGAGGGGTTCCGCAACTGCCAGGTCTGCGACCGCTGCCACGCGGGCGAGACAACGTTGTGCACCGCCGGGTACGAGGAGACCGGGTTCACCCGGCCTGGTGCCATGGCGACCACGCTCACCCTGCCCGCCCGGCTGCTGCACGTCCTGCCGGACGGCGCCGACCTCACGGCGGCGGCCCTGCTCGAACCGGCCGCGTGCGTCGCGGCGGCCGCGATCAAGGCGAACGCCCGGCCGGGCGAGCGGGTCGCGGTGGTCGGCACCGGGACGCTCGGGATGTTCGCGACGCAGTTCCTGCGGGCCGGTTCCCCGGCCGAGCTGCTCGTGGTGGGCACCCGGCCCGACCGCGCGGAGCTTTCGAGAAGTTTCGGCGCCACCGACTTCCGCACCCGCGACCAGGAGCTGCCGGACGACTTCGACGTCGTCGTCGAGACGGCCGGATCCGCGTCCGCCGCCACGACGGCCGCCGCGCTGCTGCGGCGCGGCGGACGGCTGGTGCTGACCGGCATCCCCGCGCCGGGCGCGGACGGGCTCGACCCGACGGACCTGGTGGTGCGCCAACTCGAGGTGCACACCGTCTTCGGGGCGGCGCCGGACGCCTGGGCCCACACGGTGCGGGTCTTCGGGGCCGGGCTGCTCGATCCGCTGCCGCTGGTCAGCCACGAGCTGCCGCTCGACGAGTTCGCGCGCGCCATCGAGCTGGTCGGGTCGGGCGACCCGAAGGTCGGCAAGGTGCTGCTGCGCCCCTGAGCGTGCGCCGGTACGGGGGCGACCTGACGGCCTCCGTACCGGCGTACCACCCACCCGCCGCCCCAGAGCCGCGCACTTCGTCCGACATTCCGAACACAAAGGACACCCTGTGACCGACGCTTCCGCCACGGCAGCCCGCAGGCCAGGTGAGCAGGCGCTCACCGCCCTCGGCCTGGGCGTGCCCGCCCTCGACCCCGCCGACGCCTCCCCGCACACCTTCCCCGGCGGCGGACGCTGGCGCACCGAGATCCCCTCCTGCGAGGGACCCGAGGCGCTGGCCGTCGTCCTCAAGGAGTCCTCCCGCCTGGACGTGCCGATCCACCGGATCAGCCAGGGCAGCGGCGTCTGGATGCTCACCGACGCCGAGATCACCGAGATGGTCGACGCCACCGCCGAACGCGACATCGAGCTGTGCCTGTTCACCGGGCCGCGCGGCACCTGGGACATCGGCGGCTCGACCCGCACCGACTCGCGCGGCGGCGGACTGCGCGCCCGGGGCCACGACGCGGTCGCGGGCTGCGTCGAGGACGCCGTGCGCGCCACCGGACTGGGCGTCAGGTGTCTGCTCGTCGCCGACGAGGGCGTGCTGTGGACGCTGCACCGGGCGCGGGTCGCCGGGATCATCCCGGCCGACACCACGCTGAAGGTCTCCGCGCTCATCGGGCCGGTCAACCCGGCGGCCTACGCGGTCTACGAGCGGCTCGGCGCCGACTCGCTCAACGTGCCGAGCGACCTCACCCTGGACCACCTCACCGAGATCCGGCGGGTCTCCGCCGCCCCCATGGACATGTACATCGAGGCCCCCGACGATCTCGGCGGTTACGTGCGCATGTACGAGGTCGCCGAGCTGATCCGGCGCGGCGCACCGCTCTACCTGAAGTTCGGCCTGTCCAAGGCTCCCGGCATCTACCCGTGGGGCACCCACCTGCGGGACGTGACCCTGGACACCGCACGGGAGCGGGTGCGGCGCGGCCGGCTCGCTCTCGACCTGCTCGCCCGGCACGGCGCGGACGGCGACATGGCGCCGCTCGGTTCCCGGCTGCCCGGCACGCTCGAACGCTTCCCCGCCGAAGCCTGACGAGCACCGCTTCCTCTCAACGACGAGACACTCAAGGACGGATCAGCATGCGCACTCGTAGAGCCGCACTCACCGCGATAGCCGGAGCCGCCTCCCTGGCCCTCACCCTGACCGCGTGCGGCCAGAGCGGCAACGGCGGGAGCAAGGAGGACGCGGACGGCGCCAAGGGCGGCACGATCGGCATCGCCATGCCGACCAAGTCGTCCGAGCGCTGGATCGGCGACGGCAACAACGTCGTCAGGGACCTCAAGGCCCTCGGCTACAAGACCAAGCTGGTCTACGGCGAGGACGACCCCGACCAGCAGGTCTCGCAGATCGAGAACCTGATCACGCAGGGCGTCAAGGGCCTGATCATCGCGGCCATCGACAACAAGTCCCTCAACAACGTGCTCCAGCAGGCCGCGGACGCGAAGATCCCGGTGATCTCCTACGACCGGCTGATCCTCGGCACCAAGAACGTCGACTACTACGCGTCCTTCGACAACACCAAGGTCGGCGAGCTGCAGGCCAACTTCATCGTCGACAAGCTCGGACTCAAGGACGGCAAGGGCCCGTTCAACATCGAGCTGTTCGCGGGCTCCAACGACGACAACAACACCCGGTACTTCTTCGGCGGCGCGATGAGCGTGCTCCAGCCGTACATCGACAGCAAGAAGCTCGTCGTCAAGTCCGGCCAGACCAGGCTCACCCAGGTGACCACGCTGCGCTGGGACGGCACCACCGCGCAGAAGCGCATGGAGGACCTCCTCACCTCGTCGTACAAGACCGGCAAGGTCGACGCGGTCCTGTCGCCCTACGACGGCATCTCCATCGGCATCATCTCCGCGCTGAAGTCCGACGGTTACGGCTCCAAGGACAAGCCGCTGCCGGTCATCACCGGGCAGGACGCCGAGCTGGCGTCGGTGAAGTCGATCATCTCCGGCCAGCAGACGCAGACCGTCTACAAGGACCTGCGCAAGCTCGCCAAGGTCGCCGCGAGCATGATCGACGACTCCCTCAACGGCAAGAAGCCCGAGGTCAACGACACCAAGACGTACGACAACGGCACCAAGGTCGTCCCCGCCTACCTGCTGGAGCCGGTGAGCGTCGACAAGTCGAACTACACCAAGGAACTGGTCGACACCGGCTACTACAAGGCGAGCGAACTCAAGTAGCGCCTCCCGCACACCGGTTCACTCACCAACGGATTGGAAGGGCACGACCATGGCGGGACCCGTCCTGGAAATGCGCTCGATCGTCAAGACCTTTCCCGGCGTCACAGCGCTGTCGGACGTCACGCTGACCGTCCGCCAGGGCGAGGTCCACGCCATCTGCGGCGAGAACGGCGCCGGGAAGTCCACCTTGATGAAGGTGCTCTCCGGCGTCCATCCGCACGGCACCTACGAGGGCGACATCCTCTTCGAGGGCGACCTGTGCGCCTTCAAGGACATCCGGGCCAGCGAGCAGCACGGCATCGTGATCATCCATCAGGAACTGGCGCTGGTGCCGTTCCTGTCGCTCGCCGAGAACATCTTCCTCGGCAACGAGCACTCCTCGCGCGGCCTCATCAACTGGAACGAGACGCTGCGGCACGCCAGCGAGCTGCTGCGCCGGGTCGGTCTGACCGACCACCCCGAGACCCGGATCTCCGACATCGGGGTGGGCAAGCAGCAGCTCGTGGAGATCGCCAAGGCGCTCTCCAAGCGGGTGAAGCTGCTCATCCTGGACGAGCCGACGGCGGCGCTGAACGACGAGGACAGCGCCAAACTCCTGGACTTGATCCTGGAGTTGAAGAAGCAGGGCATCACCTCGATCATCATCTCGCACAAGCTCAACGAGATCCGGCGGGTCGCCGACTCGGTGACGATCCTGCGCGACGGCCGCTCCATCGAGACCCTCGACGTGGCGGCGCCGGAGACCACCGAGGACCGGATCATCTCCGGGATGGTCGGCCGCGACCTCGACAACCGGTTCCCCGACCGCACGCCCTACGAGGGCGAGCCGGACGCGGCACCGGCGCTGGAGATCCGCAACTGGACCGTCCACCACCCGATCGACCAGCAGCGCAAGGTCGTCGACGACGTGTCGGTGAACGTCAGGCGCGGGGAGATCGTCGGCATCGCGGGCCTGATGGGCGCGGGCCGCACCGAGCTGGCGATGAGCGTCTTCGGGCGCACCTACGGCCGCCACGCGGGCGGCACGGTCCTCAAGGACGGCACCGAGATCCGCACCAGGACGGTCCCGGAGGCGGTGGCGCACGGCATCGCCTACGTCACCGAGGACCGCAAGCACTACGGCCTCAACCTCATCGACACCATCAACCGCAACATCTCGCTGACCGCGCTCGCCAAGGTCGCCAAGCGGGGTGTGGTGGACGAGCACGAGGAACGGCAGGTCGCCGAGCGGTTCCGCCGGTCCATGAACATCAAGGCGCCGACGGTCTTCGAGCCGGTCGGCAAGCTGTCGGGCGGCAACCAGCAGAAGGTCGTCCTCAGCAAGTGGATCTTCGCGGGTCCCGACGTGCTGATCCTGGACGAGCCGACCCGCGGCATCGACGTCGGCGCCAAGTACGAGATCTACACGGTCATCGACCAGTTGGCGGCCGAGGGCAAGGCGGTCGTCTTCATCTCCTCCGAGCTGCCCGAGCTGCTCGGCATGTGCGACCGCATCTACACCATGGCCGCCGGGCGGCTCACCGGTGAGGTCCCGCGGGCGGAGGCCACGCAGGAAGTGCTGATGCGCCAGATGACGAAGGACAAAGAGGTAACCCGATGAGCACCGACGTGACCGACAAGCCCCCGGCCCCGGCGCCGCCAGGCAAGGGCGGGGGCCCGGCCTCCGGCGGCGGACTGCTCCAGCTGATGCTGAACGGTCTGCGCCGCAACATGCGCCAGTACGGCATGCTGATCGCCCTCGGCCTGATCGTGGTGCTGTTCCAGGTGTGGACCGGCGGCGACCTGCTGCTGCCGCGCAACGTCTCCAACCTGGTCCTGCAGAACAGCTACATCCTGATCCTCGCGATCGGCATGATGCTGGTGATCATCGCCGGGCACATCGACCTCTCGGTCGGTTCGCTGACCGCGTTCGTCGGCGCCTTCGCGGCCGTGCTGACCGTCCAGCACAGCCTGCCCTGGCCGGTCGCCGTGGTGCTGTGCCTGCTGGTGGGCGCGCTGGCCGGGTCGGTGCAGGGGTTCCTGATCGCCTATCTCGGCATACCGTCGTTCATCGTGACGCTCGCGGGCATGCTGCTGTTCCGCGGTCTGACCGAGATCTTCCTCCAGGGGCAGACCCTCGGCCCGTTCCCCGACGGTTTGCAGAAGCTCGGCAACGGCTTCCTGCCCGAGGTCGGCCCGAACACCAACTACCACAACCTCACCCTGCTGCTGGGGCTGCTGCTGCTCGCGTTCGTGGTCTCCCAGGAGGTCCGTGACCGCAGGCGCCAGCAGGAGTTCTCGCTCGACGTGCTGCCGCGCAACGCGTTCCTGCTGAAGCTGGTCGCGATCGCCGCCGCGATCCTCGCGGTGACCATGCTGCTCGCCAGCTACCAGGGGGCGCCGATCATCCTGATCGTCCTCGGGGTGCTGGTGGTCGGCTACGGCTACGTGATGCGCAACGCCGTCTTCGGCCGCCACATCTACGCGATCGGCGGCAACCTGCCGGCCGCGAAGCTCTCCGGCGTCAAGGACAAGAAGGTCACCTTCCTGGTCTTCCTGAACATGGGCGTGCTCGCGGCCCTGGCGGGCATGGTCGTCGCGGCCCGCCTGAACGCGGCCTCACCGAAGGCCGGCCTGAACTTCGAACTGGAGGCGATCGCCTCGTCGTTCATCGGCGGCGCGTCCATGAGCGGCGGTGTCGGCACCGTCCTCGGCGCGATCATCGGCGGTCTGGTCCTCGGTGTGCTGAACAACGGCATGAACCTGCTGAGCGTCGGCACCGACTGGCAGCAGGTCATCAAGGGACTCGCCCTGCTGGCCGCCGTCGGCTTCGACGTCTGGAACAAGCGCAAGTCCGGTTCGTGACCGGCTCGGGCCCCGCCGGGACGGCGGGGCCCACCGGGACCGGCGGGCGCTCTCCCCGGCGCCGCGACGGTGCCCGCCCGCGGCGCCCGACCGGGTGCCCGGCGCGTTGAACAACCCGCCCCGAGACCACGTATTCAAGGTCGGCCCGTGCTCCCCCGCGCGGGCCACCCTGACACGACGGGCCCGGCCGTCCCCACCGGACCCGCCCCATACGGAGGTTTCATGGCCGACAACGTCACCTCGCTGTTCCGCAGTACTGCGGCCCACAGCCCGTCGATGGCGGCGTTGGCACGAGAAGGCGGCGACGGTTCGGGCCCGGTCGACTTCTGCATCCCCTGCAATCCGTACTTCCCCACCCCGGCGATGTTCGAGGACATGGCCACCCGGCTGCGCGACATCATCACGTACTACCCGAGCAGCGCCGACACGATCACCGCCGAGCTGTGCAACCTCCTCCAACTCCCGCAGCAGGCGGTCGCGATGGGCAACGGGTCGACCGAACTCATCACCTGGATCGACCACTTGCTGGTCCGTGAGTCCCTCGCCGTCCCCGTCCCCACCTTCGGCCGCTGGACCGACCAGCCCATGGAGACCGGCAAGCGGGTCGACATGTTCCCGCTCCAGGAGTCCGGCGGCTTCGCCCTCGACCTCGCCCAGTACGCCGAGTTCATCCGGGCCCGCGGCACCCGGGTCGCCGTCATCTGCAACCCGAACAACCCCGACGGCGGCTTCCTGCCCAAGCACTCCCTCGTCCAGTTCATGGACGCGATGGCCGACCTGGACCTGATCGTCATCGACGAGTCGTTCCTGGAGTTCGCGGACGCGGAGGCCGAACCGTCCGTCGTGCAGGAGGCGATGCTGCGCCCGAACGTCGTCGTGCTGCGCAGCCTGGGCAAGAACTTCGGCCTGCACGGCATCCGCTTCGGCTACCTGGTCGCCAACCCCTCGCTGGCCGGGCGGGTCCGCTCGATGCTGCCCAAGTGGAACCTCAACTCCTTCGCCGAGCACGTGGTGTTCATGCTGAAGGAGCACGGCGCCGAGTACGCGCAGAGCCTGCACCAGGTCCGCCGCGACCGGCTCGACATGGCGAGCCAGCTCTCCGCGCTGCCCGGCCTGACCGTCTACCCCTCGCAGGGCAACTTCCTCTTCGTCCGGCTGCCGGTGGGCGCGGAGGGCACCGTGGTGCGGGACCGGATGCTCACCGAGCACCGCATCCTGGTCCGCGAGTGCGGCAACAAGATCGGTTCGTCCAGCCGCTTCCTGCGGCTCGTGGTGCGCCCCCAGGTGGACGTGCGCCGCCTGGTGTCCGGCATGGAACAGGTGCTCTACGGGACCAGGAGGGGCGCCGCCGTGCCGGAGCAGGCCACCGGGACCGGCTACAGCTCGGGCACGGCCGCCGTCGACCGGCTGGTCAGCGCCACGAACGGGGGCGGAATACCGGGCCTCGCCGCTCAGGCCCTGACGGCCGGTGCCCCGGGGCTCCCCCTCGCCCCGGGCACCGGCGCACCTCTTCCGGCGGCGGCTCTGACCGGCGGCGAGGGCCTCCGGATGCCGGTCCCCGCGGCGATGCCGGTCCCCGCGGCGATGCAGGCGCCCCAGCAGCCGGTCCCCCAGCCGGCCGCCGGGATGCCGCAGCAGACCGGTCTGCCGCAGCCCGCCGGGATGCCGCCCGCCCAGCCGGTGATGGGCGGCCCGCAGTCCTTCGGGGGCCAGCAACCTCTCGTCGCCCCGCAGTCGTTCGGCGGGCAGCAGCAGGTCCCGATGGCGCCGATGGCGGCTCCCGCGCCGATGCCGGTGCAGCCGCCGCCGCTCCCGGCCGTCCCCGCGCCCGCGACGGCGA
>NZ_FMCI01000320.1 GCF_900091845.1 Streptomyces sp. SolWspMP-5a-2 | reverse complement strand
CCACGGCGTCCAGGCCGGCGCGGGCGGCACCTTCACCGACTCGGTGCCCGCGCTGGTCGCGGGCGGTGTCCTGATCGCGGGCGCCTTCGCCGCCGCCGCCCACCGGCTGCACCGGCGCGACAGCCGCTGACCCCCGCCCCCCGAGCGGGGCGCCGGGCGCCCGGCGAGCGGGACCCCGGCACACCTGGGCACGCTGGACCCCGGAGGTCCGCCCGCGCCGGAGGGCGTACGGGACGGACAACCGGGCAGACGGGCCGACGGCGACCACCGGACGACGGCCCAGGTCGGCCCGCCGGCGGCCGGAACGGCGCACGCCGGTGGCGGATCAGGTGACGCGCGGAGGCACGGATGCGGCGGACGGACCCCCCGGGGCACGGACCTGTACGGTTCGGGCCCGCCGGTGCCGGGGACGGGCTGCCCGTCCTGGACGCCCTGCGCGACGTCCTCGCCCGCGCCGCCCGCACCGGCGACGAGGAACCGGCGGGCGGCGGCACCGCGATACGCGAGGCGGCCTGCGGCTACTGGACGCGGCGCGGGCTGCCCGTCGACGCCGACCGGGTCGCCGCCGCCCCCGGCGCCCCCGCGCTGCTGCTCGCGCTCACCGCCGCGCTCGGCGGCGACGTCCTGGTGCCCAGGCCCTGCGCCGCCTGGTGGGCGCCCTACGCGCGCCTCCTGGGCCGACCGGTCTTCCACGTCGCGACCCCCGCCGAGTGCGGCGGCGTCCCCGACCCGTACGCCCTCCTGGAGACCGTCCGCCGGATACGCGCCGAGGGCGGCGACCCGAAGCTTCTCGTGCTCTCCGTGGCCGACGACCCCACCGGCACCGTCGCACCCCCCGAACTGCTGCACGCGTGCGCGGAGGCCGCCGCCGCCGAGGGACTCCACCTGGTGAGCGACGAGACCTGGCGGGACACCGTCTTCTCGCCCCCGGGCACCGTGCCGCTCAGCCCCGCCGAGATGCTCCCCGACCGCGTCACCGTCGTCACCGACCTGGCCGGGGCCCTGCTGCCCGGCGGGTGGCCCGCCGCCGTCGCCCGGTTCGAGGCGGGCGAGCGCGGCGCCCGCCTCCACGCGCGCGTGCTCGACGTCCTCACGGCGCTCGGCGCGAGCGTCGCCGCGCCGGTCGCCGCCGCGGCCCGCTACGCCCTCGCCGAGCCCGCCCCCGTCACCGACCGCGCCGCCACCGCCGTCCGGCTGCACGGGTGTCTGGCCACCGCGCTGCACGCCACCGTCGTCGCGGCCGGAGCCCTGGCCCGCCCGCCCCGCGCCGGGCGGCAGCTCTACGCCGACCTGGAACCGCTGCGCCCCGCGCTCACCGCGCACGGCGTCGGCGACGCCCAGGAGTTGGAGGACTTCCTCACCGCCCGGCTCGGCCACCCGGCCCCCGGCGGCCACCGCTTCGGCGACGAACTCGGCGCCCTGCGCGTCCGCTTGACCACCGGTGCGCTGCTCGGCGCGAGCGGTGGTGAACGCGCGGAATGCCTCACCGCCCCCGCGCCGTTGGAACTGCCACACGTGCAACGCGCGTTGACGCAGGTGAAGTCGGTCCTCGAAGACCTTTGCGATGACGCTCAGCGATGGGAGCAGCCTCGATGACGCACCAGTCCGAGTCGACCAGCACCACGACGAGCACCGCCCCAGGTGCCGCCCCCGACACCCCGGCGGAGACCGTCGGCGTGCGCACCGGCACCGCCACCCGGGAGCCCGCCGGGACGACGGCGCCCCACCCGGCGCCCGCGGCGCGCACGCCCCCGCTCCCGCCGCTCGCCGGGCCCCGCCCGACGGAGCGGCCCAGACGCTGGCCGCGCACCTTCCACGACCGGCTCACCACCCCGCTGCCCGGCCTGCGGGCGATGGCCAGGTTCGCCCGCGAGGGCGCCGTCAGGCCCGGACCGGAGGGCCTCGCCGACGTCCCGCTGATCCCCTTCGAACCCGGCCCGCTGCCCCGGGTGGACAGCGACACCGTCGCCGTCTCCTGGGCCGGGCACGCCAGTTGGGTGGTGCGCATCGGCGGCCTGACCGTGCTCACCGACCCGGTCTGGTCCCGCCGCATCCTCGGCACACCCACCCGGGTCACCCCGGTCGGCGTCGCCTGGAGCGCCCTGCCGCGGGTCGACGCGGTCGTCATCAGCCACAACCACTACGACCACCTGGACGCCCCCACCCTGCGCCGACTCCCGCGCGACACCCCGGTGTTCGTCCCCGCCGGGCTCGCCCGCTGGTTCAGGCGCCGCCGGTTCACCTCGGTCACCGAGCTGGACTGGTGGGAGGGGGCCGAACTGGGCGGCGTCCGCTTCGACTTCGTCCCCGCCCACCACTGGTCCAAGCGCAGCCTCGTCGACACCTGCCGCACCCTGTGGGGCGGCTGGGTGCTCACCGCGGCCGACGGACAGCGCGTCTACTTCGCCGGGGACACCGGCTACGGCCACTGGTTCGAGCGGATCGGCCGCCGCTACCCGGGCATCGACCTCGCCCTGCTGCCCATCGGCGCCTACGACCCGCGCTGGTGGCTCAGCGATGTGCACTGCGACCCCGAGGAGGCGGTGCGGGCCGCCCAGGACCTCGGCGCCCGCCGGATGGCACCCATGCACTGGGGCACCTTCGTGCTCTCCGCCGAACCCGTCCTCGAACCCCTCACCCGGGTCCGCGCCGCCTGGGCCCGCGCCGGCCTGGCCCGCGAGGACCTCTGGGACCTCCCGGTGGGCGGATCGAGGGTCCTCGACCCGGCCGGCTGACCCGCGGGTGCCGCACGGGCCGCCGCGGCGGCCACGACCCGTCCCGCGCTACGCGGGACGGGTCCCCCTGACCCGGCGCCACAGGCTCGGCGCCGCGCCGATCAGCACGGTCAGCGCCACCGCCGCGACCACGCCCTCCCACGGCTCGGGGAACAGCGAACCGCCCAGCACCCCGATCAGCTGGTACGTCGCCGCCCAGGCCAGACAGGCGGGCAGATTGCCCCGGGCGAAGCGCCGCAGCGGCCACGCGGCCAGCAGACAGGCCAGCATCACCGGGATCCGCCCGGCCGGGACCAGCCGCGACAGCACCAGGACCGTCACCCCGTGATCGGCGAGCTTGTCCCTGGCCTGCGCCAGCCGCTCCTCCGGCGCCCGCGACCTGATCGTCTCCAGCCACCGCGAGCCGTTGCGGGAGCCCAGCCCGCGCCTGCCCAGCCAGTACAGGGCCGCGTCCCCGAGGAACGCGGCCAGCGACGCCGTCACGAACACCAGCGCCATCGCGAACGGCGCCGTCTGGTGGAAGGCGACCACCGCCGCCGAACTGACCAGGGCGCCGGTGGGTATCACCGGCAGCAGCGCCCCCACGAGCACCAGCAGGAACAGCGTCGGATAGCCGATCGCCTGCTGCGCGGACTCCGCCGACGTCGAGGTGACGGCCAGTGCCATCACCGGGTGGCCTCCAGCCGGACGCTCTCGCCGTGCCCGAGCCGGTGCACCGCCACGCCCGGCGCACGGCGCGCGGCCAGGCGCACGAACTCCTCACCCGGCGCGTGGAACTCGTGGGGGCGCACGGCGTCCATGCCGATCGGCCAGTACGTGCCGTAGTGCACCGGCACCGCGCTGCCCGGCGCCAGCCGCTCCAGCGCCTCGGCCGCCCGCCCGGCGTCCAGATGGCCCTCCCCGAGGTACGGCCCCCAGCCCCCGACCGGCAGCAACGCCGTGTCCACCGGCCCGACCTCGCCCTCCATCGCGTCGAAGAGACCGGTGTCGCCCGCGAAGTACGTGCGCCCCTCGCCCTCCACGACGTACCCGAGCGCGGGGCAGCGGTGCGGGCCGACCGGCAGCCGCCGCCCGTCGTGCCGCGCCGACACCACCCGGACGGCCAGGTCACCGACCCGCACCAGGTCACCGGGCGCCACCTCGGCGACGTCGAGCCCGGCGAGCCTGCGCAGCCCCGGAACCGCCCGGGAGGCACCCCTGGGCACCAGCAGTCTCGTCCCGGGCGCGAGCCGCTCCAGCGACGGGAGGTGCAGGTGGTCGGCGTGCAGATGGGAGACGAGCGCCACCTCGGCGCGCCAGGCGTCCGGGGGTGGCACGGCCCCGCGCCGGCGGCGCAGATGCGCGAGCCGGCGGGCGAACAACGGGTCGGTGAGGACGCGTACGCCGGAGTCCTCCACCGTGCAGGTGGCGTGACCCCACCAGGTGATCTCCACCGGCACCTCTTTGCCTCCTTCGTGCGACTCCCCCGAAGCGTACGGGCAGGAGTAGGGTCGGCGGCGAAACCCGGAGGTGAGGGGGACGCCATGGGACCGGTGCGGATCACGGCCATCGCGAGTCTGACGCCGCTCGAAGAGCTGGACGCGGACCCCTTCCTGGTGGACTCCCGCAGCCAGCACGCGATGTGCGCCCGCTGGGCGGCCGAGCGCGGCTACCGGGTCAGCCGGGAACTGCTGGTGTCCGGACTCCGCGCCGACCACTGCGTCCTGTGGGACGGCGTCCGCGCGGGCGTCGACCTGTTCGTGGCGCCCAGCCACCGGGTGCTGGAGAGCGCCCTGTCGTCCGTCGAGGAGTTCACCGCCGAGTGCGCCCGGCGTGGGGTCCGGGTCGAGACCGTCGGCAGCGCCGAACCCGCCTACGACGCCCAGATGAAGGCCCACGTCCACCGCAGGCTCTCCATGCCGACCGCCGGGTACGACGGCCGCTAGGCCGTGTCTGACACATCCCGCCCGCCCCCGGCCCCCGGCGCCCTCCCGCGGACGGCGGCGCCGCCGCGCCCCGCCGGGTCTCCCGCGCGCCCCGGGCGGGGGAGCCGTCCGCTACCGCCCGGGGTCCGGCCGGGGCCGTGTGGCAGGGTTGAGGCGCGGGTCCGCCGAGGTGACGGACCGGGACGTGAGGTGGGCGGGCGTGGGCGGCGGGCGGTGGCGGCGGGTCGTCCGCCAGACGGGGCGGAGCATCACCGTGTGGGCGGCCTCCACGGTCACCATGCTGGTCCTCGCCGGGCTGCTGCCCGACTTCAGCATCCAGTCCGCCGACGGCGACAGCGCGACCCGCATCGCCGTCACCGCCGCGCTCGGCGCCGGGGCCTTCGGCCTGCTCTCCGCCCTGGTGTGGCCGCTGCTGGTGCGGCTGCTGCTGCTGGTGCCCGCCCTCGTCCTCGGCCTGCTGGTCTTCTTCCTCAACGGCGCCCTGCTGCTGCTCGCCCTGCGCCTGAACCCGGCCTCGCGCGGCGGGGCCGCCCCGGAGACGGCCGTCGTGGTCGCCGCCGTCATGTCCGCCGTCGCCTCCGCCACCGGCGGCGCCCTCGCCGTCCGCGACGACGACGCCTACCGGCGCCGCCTCTACCGCCTCGCCGACCGCCGCAGACGCCGTCACCCGCCCTCCCCGGCCGTCCCCGGCACCGTCTTCCTGCAACTCGACGGCGTCGGCCACGACGTGCTGCTCGCCGCCGCGGCCCGGGGACTCATGCCCACCGTGGCCCGGCTGCTGACCGACGGCACCCACCGGCTCACCCCCTGGCGCACCGACTGGTCCAGCCAGACCGGCGCCAGCCAGCTCGGCATCCTGCACGGCAGCAACCACGACATCCCCGCCTTCCGCTGGTACGAGAAAGACACCGGCGAGGTCATGGTCTGCAACCGCCCCACCAGCGCCGCCGAACTCCAGCGCCGGGCCGTCGAGCGCACCGGCGACGGCGGCCTCCTCACCCGGGACGGCGCCAGCCGCGGCAACCTCTTCGGCGGCGGCGCCGACGAACAGGCCCTGGTGCTCTCCATCGCCGCCCGCCGCCGGGACCGCAGCACCCGCTCCCGGGCCGGATACTTCGCCTACTTCTCCGACCCCGCCAACGCCGTGCGCACCGCGCTGTCCTTCGGCGCCGAGATCGCCCGCGAGATCGTCCAGTCCACCCGCGCCAGGACCCGGGGACAGCGCCCGCGCGTCGGCCGGGGCGGGCTCTACCCCGTGGTGCGCGCCTTCGCGACCGTCGTGGAACGGGACGTCGTCGTGGCCGCCGTCATGGGGGACATGCTCGGCGGGCGCACCGCCGTCTACGCCGATCTGGTCGCCTACGACGAGGTCGCCCACCACTCCGGGCCGCACAGCCCCGACGCCGACCAGGTCCTCGCCCGCCTCGACCGCTCCCTCGCGCTGATCGAGAAGGTCGCCGAGCACGCCCCGCGCCCCTACCGGATCGTGCTCCTGTCCGACCACGGCCAGAGCCCCGGGGAGACGTTCAGGGCCCGCTACGGCCTCGGCCTCGCCGACCTGGTCAGGGCGGGCTGCGGACTGCCGGTGCCGCGCCGGGCCCGCCGCACCCGCAGCGGCGCCGAGGCCCGCGCCGCCGTCCGCGCCGCGCTGCGCCGCCCGGTCGAGGAGGGCACGGACGAGCACCGGGGCGGCCGCCGCTCCGAGCCGATCGTGCTGGCCTCGGGCAACCTCGGCCTGGTCTCCTTCCCCGACGTGCCGCACCGCATGACCAAGGAGGAGATCGACGCCCGCCACCCCGCGCTGCTCACCACGCTCGCCCACCACCCGGGCGTCGGCTTCCTGCTGGTGCGCAGCGAGGCGCACGGCGGGGTCGTCCTCGGCGCGCACGGCGCCGAGATCCCGCTCGACCGGCTGGACGAGGACCCCGGCCCGCTCGCCGCGTTCGGGCCGGGCGCCGCCGACGCCGTCCGCCGCACCCACTCCTTCCCGCACACCGCCGACATCATGGTCAACTCCTGCCACGACCCCGACGACGGGGAGGTCCTCGCCTTCGAGGAGCAGATCGGCTCGCACGGCGGCCTCGGCGGCGCCCAGGGCCGCCCGTTCCTGCTCTCCCCGCTCGAACTGTCCGCGCCCGTCGAGGACGGCGGGGAACTGGTCGGCGCCGAGCGGGTGCACCGGGTGCTGCGTCGCTGGCTGCGCGAGTCGGACGGGCCCCAGGTGCCGCTGACCGGCGCGCGCGAGGAGCGGGACCGCAGGGTGGCCTGAGACAGGGGGAGGCGGAGTGTGATCGGATGGGAACCCGTACTCGCAGGCAACAGCCCTGATCCGAAAGGATTCACCGTGGCCACCACGCGCTCCGCACACACCGTCTGGGAAGGCAACCTCCTGGAGGGGAACGGCGTCGTCACGTTCGACTCGTCCGGCATCGGCGAGCAGCCGGTCTCGTGGCCCTCGCGCGCCGAGCAGGCGAACGGCAAGACCAGCCCGGAGGAGCTGATCGCCGCCGCCCACTCCAGCTGCTTCTCGATGGCGCTGTCGCACGGCCTGGCCGGCGCGGGCACCCCGCCCACCAAGGTCGTCACCTCGGCGGACGTCACCTTCCAGCCCGGTGAGGGCATCACCGGCATCCACCTGACGGTCGAGGGCACGGTCCCCGGCATCGACGCCGAGGCGTTCGCCGCGGCCGCCGCCGACGCCAAGGCCAACTGCCCGGTCAGCCAGGCCCTGGCCGGTACCACCATCACCCTGACGGCCAAGCTCACCTGACGTCACCGCCGCTCCACCCTCGGTGCCGCGCCCGGTCCCCGGTGCGCGGCACCGCCGTTCACGGGTACCCGGCATTGACAACGACCCAGCCAGGTCCTGTGCTGGAACGAGGGAAGTGCCCGGCGGAAGGGGACAGCCATGTCACGCGCGGTCGGGATCGATCTCGGGACCACGAACTCGGTGGTCGCCGTGCTCGAGGGCGGCGATCCCACGGTGGTCGCCAACGCGGAGGGCGCAAGGACCACCCCGTCCGTGGTCGCCTTCGCGAAGAACGGTGAGGTGCTCGTCGGCGAGGTCGCCAAACGGCAGGCCGTGACCAACGTGGACCGCACCGCCCGCTCCATGAAGCGGCACATGGGGGACGCCGGCTGGCGCTTCCCCGAGGACGGCGCCGTCGACGGCACCCGCTACCGGGCGCAGGAGCTGTCCGCCCGGGTCCTGCAGAAACTGAAGCGGGACGCGGAGGCGTACCTCGGCGAGGACGTCGGCGACGCCGTGATCACCGTCCCCGCCTACTTCGACGACGCCCAGCGGCAGGCCACCAAGGAGGCCGGGGAGATCGCCGGTCTGAAGGTGCTGCGGATCATCAACGAGCCGACCGCCGCCGCGCTCGCCTACGGCCTCGACCGGGGCGAGGAGCAGACGGTCCTCGTCTTCGACCTCGGCGGCGGCACCTTCGACGTCTCCCTGCTGGACATCGGCGACGGTGTGATCGAGGTCAGGGCCACCAACGGCGACACCCTCCTGGGCGGTGACGACTGGGACCAGCGGATCGTGGACTGGCTGGTCACGACGTTCAAGGGGAAGTACGGCGTCGACCTCGCCCAGGACAAGATGGCGCTGCAACGGCTGCGCGAGGGGGCAGAGAAGGCGAAGATCGAGCTGTCCAGCTCCACCGAGACGGCGATCAACCTGCCGTACGTCACGGCGTCCGCGGAGGGCCCCCTGCACCTGGACGAGAAGCTGACCCGGGCCCAGTTCCAGGAGCTGACCGCCGATCTCCTCGACCGGTGCCGCAAGCCCTTCGACCAGGCGGTCAAGGACGCGGGCGTGCGGGTGTCCGCGATCGACCACGTCATCCTGGTCGGCGGCTCCACCCGGATGCCCGCCGTCACCGACCTGGTCAAGGAACTCACCGGCAAGGAACCGCACAAGGGCGTCAACCCTGACGAGGTGGTGGCTGTCGGCGCGGCCCTCCAGGCGGGCGTCATCCGCGGCGACGTCAAGGACGTGCTGCTGCTCGACGTCACCCCGCTCTCCCTCGGCATCGAGACCAAGGGCGGCATCATGACCAGGCTCATCGAGCGCAACACCACGATCCCCACCCGGCGTTCGGAGATCTTCACCACCGCCGCCGACAACCAGCCCTCGGTCGGCATCCAGGTCTACCAGGGCGAACGCGAGATCGCCGCCTACAACAAGAAGCTCGGCGTCTTCGACCTCACCGGGCTGCCGCCCGCGCCGCGCGGCCTCCCGCAGATCGAGGTCGCCTTCGACATCGACGCCAACGGGATCATGCACGTCTCCGCCAAGGACCTCGCCACCGGGCGCGAGCAGAAGATGACGGTGACCGGCGGCTCGGCCCTGCCCAAGGACGACATCGACCGCATGATGCGGGAGGCCGAGGAGTACGCCGACGACGACCGCAGGCGCCGGGAGGCCGCCGAGACCCGCAACCAGGCCGAGCAACTCGTCTACCAGACCGAGAAGTTCGTCCGGGACAACGAGGACAAGATCCCCGCCGGGACCAGGAGCGAGGTGCAGGGCGCGGTCGACGAGGTCAAGGCGCTCCTCGGCCCGGCCGACACCGACACCGGCACGCTCCGCGCGGCCGTCGACAAGCTCGGCGCCGTCAGCCAGCGGATGGGCCAGGCGATGTACGCGCAGGCTTCGGGCGCCGAGGGCGAGCGGGAGGCGCGGGGCGGCGCGGACGACGGGGACCGCACGGCGCCGCCCGGCGGCGAGGACGACGACGTCGTCGAGGCGGAGATCGTCGACGACGACCGCGAGGGAAAGGGCGGCCCGGCCTGACCCCACCGGGTCACCACATCGCCGGGTTCCCACATCACCGGATCCCCCGTCAACGGGTCACCGCACCACCAGGTCCCTCATCAACGGGTCACCGCACCACCGGGGCACCGGGGCACCGGGTCACCGGACCGCGAGACCGAGGCACCCGAGGGACCGGTTACGGCGGTGGTCTGCGGGACGGTGGTGGCGTGGGGCGGGGGAGCGGCAGCGCCGCGCAGACCGCGTCCAGCACGGACGCGTACGGGGTGCCGAGCGCGGTCAGCCGGGCCCGCAGCCCCTCCAGGCCCGCCCGGTGGTCGGTGAGCAGGCCCGTCTCCCCGGTGCGGGCGGCCAGTTCGAGGACCGCGGGCAGGAAGTCGGGCGGCTCGTCCCCGGCGAACTCCAGACCGTGCGCCCGGTACGCGCGCGCGTAGCGGGCCAGGGAGCCGTCGTCCGCCGCGCCGTCCGCCCCCGCCCACCGGCTCAGGTACAGACCGGGCCGGGGGCCGAAGACCCGCTCCCACTGCGCCCGCAGCTCGGCCGCCGGGGTGACGGCCGCGTGGTCGGCGAACTCCCGCACCTGCGGGGCCGCTTCGCGCAGCAGCGGCAGCCGCGCCAGGAGACCGTCGTCGGGCCGGGTCAGACAGAGCGCGGCGGCCTGGTACAGCACGGCGTCCGAGGGCATCAGATCCCCCCGGCGCCGTCCGTGGTCCGGCGTCCGCGCGCTCCTCGCTTCCGTGCCACCCCTGCTCCCTCGGTCGGTCCGTGCCTCGACGCTAGGGCCGGGCCGCGCGGCGCACCCGTTCACGGCACCCGTACGGGTCAGGGCTTGCGGGCCACCCCCGCGTACACCGGCACCACGCCCTCCGCCTGCGCGGCCACGTCCTCCGGCTCCGGACGCCACCCGGAGACCGGGATCACCCCGGGGCCCAGCAGGTCGAGGCCGGTGAAGAAGCGGTAGAACTCGGGCAGCGGACGCGGGTGGAAGGGGGTGCCGCCGCTGCGGAACAGCTCGGCGGCCCTGGCCACGCCCTCGGGGTTCAGGTCCTGGGTGACCTGGGAGAGGATCAGGTGGCTGCCGGGCGCGAGGGCCGCCATGTACCGCGCGACCAGGCCGTGCGCGTCGTCGTCGGCGTCGTCCAGGTAGTGGGTGAGGGCGATCAGGCAGAGCGCGACCGGGCGGTCGAGGTCGAGGGACTCGGCGGCCAGCCGCAGGATGGTGTCCGGGTCGCGGACGTCCGCGTGGACGTAGTCGGTGCTGCCCTCCGGGGTGCTCTGCAGGAGCGCCTCCGCGTGCCGCAGCACGATCGGGTCGTTGTCGGCGTACACCACCCGGCACTCCGCCGCCGCGGTCTGCGCCACCTGGTGCAGGTTCGGCTCGGTCGGGATGCCGGTCCCGATGTCCAGGAACTGGCGGACGCCGGACTCCGC
Source organism: Streptomyces sp. SolWspMP-5a-2 (assembly GCF_900091845.1). Taxonomy (GTDB): domain Bacteria; phylum Actinomycetota; class Actinomycetes; order Streptomycetales; family Streptomycetaceae; genus Streptomyces; species Streptomyces doudnae. The sequence continues at coordinate 23,776 of NZ_FMCI01000320.1, read as the reverse complement.
CGCGGCCCGTACCGCGCGCCGCATGAACCGGCGGTTGGCCCGCGCCCCGCGCACCGCCGTGGGGTCGGCGGCCAGGATGCGGCGGGCCAGTTCCTCGTCCACCGGGTAGTTGTCCTTGCCGCCCAGCCACCAGTCGTAGACCCGGGCGGGGTGGGGCCGCCTGGTGTCGATCGGGGCGGGTCCCGCGGGTGCGGTGTCGGGTCCGGTCATGCGCTGACGTCTCCTCGGTGCTCGAAGGTCCGTTCGGAAAGGTCGTGCCGGGAGAAGGAGAGGGAGAGCGGGGAGAGAGGGAGAGGAGCGGGGACGGGGGAGGGGAGCGGGGGGAGGGAGAAGGAGGGGGCGGCGGTCCAGGTGCCGGGTGCCGGGGGCCGGGCGTCCGGGGTCAGAAGGTTTCGCGGTACTCGCGCAGGATCTTGCGGGTGCGCTGGGCGGAGGCGGCGCGGGCCGTCATGTGGTCGAGGACCTCCAGGTGCGCGGAGACCTCGTCCCGCGAGTCCAGGTAGAGCGCGCCGGTCAGATACTCGGTGAACACCATGTCGGGCAGTTCGGGCTCGGCGAACCGGAACAGCGTGAACGGGGCGTACGTCCCCGGGTGCGGGCCGTCGGCGAACTCGGCGACCTGGAGGGTTATCCGGTCCCGCTCGGAGAGGTCGAGCAGCTTGTCGAGCTGGTCGCGCATCACCTCGCCGTGGATGCTCACCGGGCGCTTCAGCACCGTCTCGTCCATGACCACCCACAGGTGGGGCGGGTCCGCGCGGTCCAGCAGCCGCTGCCGGGTCATGCGCAGCGACACATGGCGCTCCAGGGCCTCGGCGCCGCTCTGCCCGACCGTGCCGCTCTCCATCACGGCGCGCGCGTACCCCTCGGTCTGGAGCAGGCCGGGCACGAAGTGCGGCTCGTAGGAGCGGATGATCTGGGCGGCGCCCTCCAGGCTGACGTACAGACTGAACCAGTCGGGCAGCACGTCGTGGAACCGCTGCCACCAGCCGGGTTGGTTCGCCTCCTCGGCCAGCGCGACGAAGTCGGCCGCCTCGTCCTCCGGGACGCCGTAGCGCAGCAGCAGCACCTGCACGTACGGGATCTTCAGCGCGACCTCGGCCATCTCCATCCGCCGGACGGTCGCCGGAGCCACCCGCAGGATCCTGGCCGCCTCCTCACGCTTGAGGCCGGCCGCCTCCCGCAGCTCCTGAAGCCGCTTGCCGAGCACCACCTGGCCCACGGTGGGCGCGGGACGCCGCTCACTCACGTCACGCCTCCCCTACGCGCCGAAGTATGCGCGAAGCAGTGTGCCACGTTCCGCTGTCATCCTCACCGTGCCCCCGGTGAGGCGCGTGCCACTCCCGCGGGCCTCCTCCTCCCATTACCCCGGGGGTAATCGACCCGCAGCCCGGCGCGCGGGAGCGTGGGGGTGCCGGGTCCCGGGCCGGCGCACTCCGGTCCGGGACCCGGTACCGCGTCCGGCCCGGGGCGCGTCAGGAGAGCAGTTCCTGGAGCGCCTTGACGGTCGCCGGGTCGGCCGGGAGCAGCGTCTCGACGGCGAGTTCGGCCACCGTCACGTCCATCGGGGTGTTGAAGGTGGAGATCGACGACACGAACGACAGGATCTGTCCCTCGTGCTCGATCCGCATCGGCAGCGCGAAGTGCGGTGCGGGCGACGGGGGTTCGGCGACCGCGTCCGGCGCGGGCTCGGGCGCCGGATAGGCGGCCACCTCGTCGTACAGCGCGCGCAGCGGCTCGGAGCGGGACAGCGCGATCTGCCGCCGCATCTGGTCGAGCAGATGCCCGCGCCACTCGGGCAGGTTGCGGATGCGCGGCGCGAGGCCCTCCGGGTGCAGCGTCAACCGCATGGTGTTCAGGGGCGGTTGCAGCAGGTGCTCGGGGACCCCGTCCAGCAGCACCGCCACGCCCCGGTTGGCGGCGACCACGTGGTAGGTCGCGTCGACCACCAGCGCCGGGTAGGGCTCGTAGCACCCGATCAGCCGCTCGATCCCCTCCCGCAGCGCGCCCAGCGCCGGGTCGTCCAGCGGGGTCTCCGGGTAGTGCGGGGCGTAACCGGCCGCCAGCAGCAGGGCGTTGCGGTCACGGACCGGCACGTCCAGGTGCTCCGCGAGCCGCAGCACCATCTCCTCGCTCGGCCGGGAGCGGCCCGTCTCGACGAAGCTGATGTGCCGCGCCGACGAGTCCGCGCGCAGCGCCAGCTCCAACTGGCTGACCCTGCGCCGCTGTCGCCAGGCCCGCAGCAGCGGCCCCACGCCCCTGCCGGGAGCGGACGGCACGACGGCGCGGGGAACGGAGGGGGTCTCTGGGGGCACGACTGCGGTCATGGCACCGACGGTAACCGACCGCCGGACGCGCCCGTTCGCGTCCGTGTCCGGAGGACGCGCCTCTGTGGCAGGCTGGAAGAAGGCACTCCGCCGCTCGGGAAGGAGCGAGGTCATGCCCCCGCACGCCCTGTCGCAGCAGGAGATCGACGCCCGGCTCGCCGACCTCCCCGGCTGGTCCGCCGAAGGGGACCGGCTCACCCGCGAGTACCGCCTCGACAGCCACTTCGCGGCGGCCGCGATGGTCGTCCACATCGCCCGGGTCCAGGACGAACTGGACCACCACTCCGACCTCACCCTCGGCTACCGCTCCGTCACCCTTTCGGTGACCACGCACAGCGCGGGCGGCGCCGTCACCGAACGCGACGTGCAGCTCGCCCGCAGGGTGCAGGCGCTCGCCCCCGGCCACGGCGCGACGTGACGCGGTGCTCGACTACGACGAGGAAGCCGACGCGTACGACACCCTCCGGGGCGGCGAACCCCGCGCCGCCGCTGCCGCCGACGCCGTCCTGAGCCTGGTCCCCGACCGCGCCGGACGGCTCCTGGACGTCGCGTGCGGCACCGGCATCGTCACCCGGCGGATCGCCGCGGCCCGGCCCGCCCTGCGGGTGACCGGCGTGGACCTGACGGACGGCATGGCGCGCCGGGCCGCCGACCGCCTCCCCGGCGCCGTCGTGCGCGGCGACAGCCGGGCGCTGCCCTTCCCCGACGACGTCTTCGACGTGGTGACCAGCGTGTGGCTGCTGCACCTGTTCGCCGACCCGGCCGACACCCGGGCGGTGATCGCCGAGTGCGCGCGGGTGCTGCGCCCCGGCGGGGTGTACGTCACCACCGTCGACAAGGCGGCCGCCCACGACGTGGGCAGCGACATCGACGCCGTCCTCGCCTCCCGGCCGCGCCGACCCGCGTCGGACGCGGCGGCGGTGGTCGCGGAGCACGCGCTCGCGCACCTGCTGTCCCCGGCCGGGCAGACGCGGTTCACCGGCCGCGGACAGGGCCGCAGCCCCCGCCGCACGGTCACCGACCTGCGCCGAGGCTGGTTCACCACGCTCCCGCCCGGCGACCCGGCGCAGGAGCCCTTCGCGACCCGGCTCGCCGCCCTCCCCGACCAGGAACGGCCGCGCCCCGACCCGGAGTTCACCCTGCACGCCTTCCACAGCGCCGTATCGGCGGAGGGGTAGCCCGCAGCGACGGGAACGCTGTCGGAGAGGGGTGAGGCCCTCGGCCCGGCACGGGAGCGCCCCCGGCACGGGAACGCCCCCGGTGAGGGCGGGCACCCCCGGCCCGGCACGGGAATGCCCCGGCGGCCGGCACCCTCGCGCCTTCCCCCCCCCAGACACGGCACGCCGATGCCCGGCGTGCCCCTCCGATGTGGCCGGAAATCGCGGCAACGCGGGCCGTCACGGCGGCGACGGAGAGGCGGAATCCGTCCGTCCTCTCTGGAGGTCCGTCCCGTGCAGCACCCGCACCCGCACGCGCATCCGCAACCCCGCCCGCCCCGCAGACGCCGCGCCGCCCTCGCCGCCCTGACCGCCGCCACGGCGCTGGTCGCCGCCGGGCTCACCGCCCTCGGCGGCGGCACCGCCCAGGCCGCCACCGCACGGCAGGTCGAGGCGCTCGACCGGGGCGTGGTCAGCGTCCACACCGGCACCGGCAACCTGATCACCTGGCGCTGGCTCGGCACCGACCCCGACAGCGTCTCCTTCAACGTCTACCGCGCCGGTACGAAGGTCAACGCGACGCCGGTGACCGGCTCCACGAACTACTTCCACGCCGGGGCGCCCAACTCGGCGGACTACACGGTCCGCGCGATCGTGAACGGCGTCGAGCAGGCCGACTCGGTGCACGCGATCCAGTTCCGCACCGGGTACAAGGACGTGCCGATCAGCCCGCCGGCCGGCGGCACCACCCCCGACGGCGTCGCCTACACCTACGAGGCCAACGACGCCTCGGTGGGCGACCTCGACGGCGACGGCCAGCTGGAGTTCGTCCTCAAGTGGCAGCCCACCAACGCCAAGGACAACTCCCAGTCCGGCTACACCGGCAACACCGTCGTCGACGGCGTCAAGCTCGACGGCACCCGGCTCTGGCGGATCGACCTGGGCCGCAACATCCGCTCCGGCGCCCACTACACGCAGTTCCAGGTGTACGACTACGACGGCGACGGCACGGCGGAGGTCGCCATGAAGACCGCCGACGCCACCGTCGACGGCACCGGGGCGGTGATCGGCAGCGCCTCCGCCGACTACCGCAACTCCAGCGGCTACGTCCTGTCCGGGCCCGAGTACCTGACCATGTTCAACGGCCGGACGGGCCGGGCGATGGGCACCGTCGACTACGTCCCGGCGCGCGGCACGGTGTCGTCGTGGGGCGACTCGTACGGCAACCGGGTGGACCGCTTCCTGGCCGGGACCGCCTACCTGGACGGCGCCCGTCCCTCGCTCGTGATGGCCCGCGGCTACTACACCAGGACCGTCATCGCGGCCTGGGACTGGCGCGGCGGCGCCTTCACCCGCCGCTGGACCTTCGACACCAACTCCTCGACCAACACCGGCAAGGGGTACGACGGCCAGGGCAACCACCAGTTGGCGATCGCGGACGTCGACGCCGACGGCAAGGACGAGATCGTGTACGGCGCGATGGCCGTCGACGACAACGGCAACGGGCTGTGGACGACGAAGAACGGCCACGGCGACGCCCTGCACGTCGGCGACCTGGACCCGTCCAGAGCGGGTCAAGAGGTCTTCAAGGTCGACGAGGACAGCTCCAAGCCCGCCTCCTACCTGGCCGACGCGCGCACCGGGCAGGTGATCTGGTCCACGCCCGCCAACGGCGACAACGGCCGGGGTGTCGCCGGGGACATCTGGGCGGGCAGCGCGGGCGCCGAGTCGTGGTCGTCGGCCGACAGCGGGGTGCGCAACCCGAAGGGGACCGTGGTCGCCTCCCGCAAGCCGTCCAGCACCAACTTCCTCTCCTGGTGGGACGGCGACACCGTCCGTGAACTCCTGGACGGCACCCACATCGACAAGTACGGCACCTCGGCCGACACCCGCCTGCTGACCGGCTCGGGCGTCCACTCCAACAACGGCACCAAGGCGACGCCCTCGCTCTCCGCGGACATCCTCGGCGACTGGCGGGAGGAGGTCGTCTGGCCGACGACCGACAACACCGCCCTGCGGATCTACTCCACGCCGTACGAGACGGGCACCCGCATCACCACGCTCCTGCACGACACGACCTACCGCACGGCCGTCGCATGGCAAAATACCGCCTATAATGTGCCGCCCCACCCGAGCTTCTTCATCGGGGACGGGATGGCCACCGCGCCGCGGCCCGCGGTGTACACGCCGTAGGACCCGCGCGGACGACGAGGGCGCGTACCGGACTCCGGTACGCGCCCTCCCCGTTCAGCCGACCGCGCAGCTCTGCCCGCCCAGCGTGAACGAGGCCGGTCTCGCGTTGCTGCCCGACCAGGTGCCGGTGAACCCGAAGGCCACCGAGGAACCCGCGGCCACGGTGCCGTTCCAGGCCACGTTCTTCGCCGTCACCGCCGCGCCCGACTGGGTGAAGTCGGCGTTCCAGAGCTGGCCGATCCGCTGGCCGTTGCCGAAGGACCAGCCGAGCGACCACGAACTCCAGGCCGCGGTACCGGTGTTCTTGAGCTGGACGTCGGCCTGGAAGCCGTCCGCCCACTGGTTGGTGATCGTGTAGGTCACCGCGCAGGCGCCGGTCGGCGTCGGGTCGCTCCCGCCACCGCCGCCTCCACCGCCGCCCCCGCTGGTGTCGGAGCTGTCGCCGTAGACCACGCCCCGGCCGTTGGTCGACACGTACACCCGGCCGTAGACCCGCGGGTCCCCGGTGATCGCGCCGCCGGTCCAGCCCCACTGGTGGGCGTCGTCGTTGATCCGGGTCCAGGTCGCGCCCTTGTCGGTGGACCGGAAGATGCCCCGGACCCCGCCGATCCGCGCGCTGGTGAACAGCGTCTGGTAGGCGGCTCCGGTGGCCGCCTTGCCGAACCCGATGGTGTCGGCCTGCTCGACGCCGGACAGCTTGGTGAAGCTCGCGCCGCCGTCGGTGGAGTGCCACAGGCCGTAGGCGCCGTCCGCCGCGCCGCCCGCGAGCCAGACGTCGCCCTTGGTGCCGGGCAGCGCCTTGAAGCGCACGCTGTCACCGGCGGGCAGGCCGCTCGCCGCGGAGGCGGTGAAGGTCGCGCCGCCGTCCGAACTGACGTAGAACCCGCCCGACTTGAAGCCGTAGAAGGTCTTCGGGTCGACCCGGTCCGACTCCACGACCGCGCCCGCGGGGATGCCGGAGGAGGCCGACCAGGACGAGCCGAAGCCGGTCGTGTACCGCACGCCGGTGCCCGCCGGGCTCCACACGAACCGGCTGCCGTCGGCCGCCGCGGCCACCGTCCCGCCGCCGCTGACCCCCGAAGGGTCGCTCCCGGCGAACCAGTTGGCGCCGTTGTCGGTCGAGAACGCCACGTGCGGACCGGAGTCGAGGTCGCCGACCCGCACGACCGTGTTCGGGTTGGACTCGGCGAAGTCCAGGCTCGTGGTGGAGGTGAAGGTGGGGGAGGTGTACATCATCGCCGGGACCTTGGTGAGGTCCGTGTGCCGGAAGCCGCCGATGTCACCGAGGGCGCTGAGCAGCGGGGCCCCGGACGGCGGCGACGCCAGGTCGTTGACGGCCGTCTCCTCCAGCCCCTGCACCATCGGCTTCACCGTGAACGTGGCGCCGCTGTCCCACTTCGTGAGGTTCTCGGTGCCGTACAGGGTGGCGCCGGTGCCGTACATCATCCGGTCCGAGTCGAACGGGTCGATCTCCAGCGACTCGGTCATCCACCCCAGTTTCGGGGTCTGTTCGGGCGGCTGCGGACTGGCGCCGAAGGTGAGCCACGGCGACGACGACACGTCCATCGTGTAGCGGTTGGACCGGTTCGGGTACGACGTGTAGTCCCACGCCCTGGTCCAGGTGGCGCCGCTGTCCGTGGAGCGGAAGATCTGCGTCTCCGGCCACCAGGAGCTGTACGCCGTGGCCATCACCGTCCCGGGACGCTGCCGGTCCACGGTCAGGCCGCTGAAGCCGTAGTAGGTGTCCGCCTCCGCGACCGGGCTGATGTTCGTCCAGGTGCCGCTCGCCGTCGCGTACCGCCAGACCTGGCCCTTGCCGCCGTCGTACGGGCCGCCCTTGTCGCTGTAGGCGAGGTAGAGGTAGCCGTTCTTCGCGTCCAGGACGCCCTTGTGGGCGAGGTACCCGGTGGGCTGCCCGGCGACCCGGCTCCAGGTCGCGCCCGCGTCCGTCGAGCGGTACACGGAGTTGGCGGTGTCGGCGACCCCGACGTAGACGGTCTTCGTCGCGGTGCCCGCGGTGCCCGTCGACTCGTCGAAGGTGACCCAGACGATGCCCTGGTTGTCGGAGGCGTAGCCGCTGGTGTCGGTCGGGTCCTGGACGTAGGTGCCGACGTTGGGGAAGTCGGTCACCTGCGACCAGGTGACCCCGGAGTCCGTCGAGCGCCACAGGCCCTTGCCGCTGGGCGCCCCCAGGTACAGCACGCTGTTCCTGTTCGGGTCGACGGCCAGCCGCTCGCCCATGCCCCGGCCCGGCATGTTGCCGCCCAGCTTGAACGGCAGGTCCGTCTTCTGCCAGCTCGCGCCCCGGTTCGAGGAGCGCAGCACGGCGCCGTCGGTGGGGTCCCAGCTGTTGGTGTACGTGCCGACGGCCGCGTACACCTTGTCCGGGGCGACCGGGTCGGAGGCGAGGCTCACCACGCCGGTGTGGCCCCAGTCGGCCCAGCCGACCGAGTCGAGCAGCGGCGTCCAGGTCTTCGTCGCCTGCTGCCAGCGGTAGGCGCCGCCGATGTCGGTGCGGGCGTAGGCGAGGTTCTTCTCGGTGCGGTTGAAGACGATCCCGGGGACGAAGCCTCCGCCGTCGATCCGGGCGTTCTTCCAGGTGTACGTGTCGGCCGCCAGTGTGGGGGGTGCGGGGCTGCCGGCCGCGAGCGCGGGCGGGGTGCCGGCCAGCAGACCGGCCGCGAGCGCCAGCACCGCCGTGAGAATGCGGGTTCTTCGCACGGTACGGGTCCTTCCTCGTCCGAGGGGGAAACGCAGGGGGAAACGCAGAGGGAAACGCGATGCCGGGCGGCCCCCAGTGCGGGTGGGGACCGCCCGGCGGATGGCCCCGCCGTCAGGTGGCGGGGCCGCGCACACGGAGCTTTCGCGCGGACCCCGGGGACCGCGGGCACGGTCCCCGGAGCACGCCCGGCGGGGTCTATTCGAGAAGCTCCGCGTACGAGCCCATGGCCAGGGCGATGTCCGCCTGGGCCCAGAAGCGGTGGTACGTGAACACGGGCGCCGCCCCGCCCTTGAGGTAGCTCTCGATCTTCGACCAGGCCGGGTCGTTGCGGTAGAAGGAGCGGAGCGAGGAGAACGTCGACGACGAGTTGATCGCCTCGCCGTTGGGCATGGTGCCGGTCCAGCCGCTCGGGACGTACACGCTGTCGGCGAAGCGGCTGTAGTCGGTGCGGGTCTCCGGGACGGCCACGCCGAGGCTGTCCTGGTCGTGGTTCCACATGCCGTCGAGCAGCGCCTTGGCGACCGTCTTCGCCTGCGCGTTGCCGGACTTGGCCGCGTAGTAGGTCAGGGTCTTGGCGTACGCGGCGGCCACCCCCACGTCGTCGGTGTAGTCGGCGACGGTCACGTGGAGCCCGCTGTTGGCGCCGGGGCTCGACGCGTTCCAGGTGTCGGGCTGGCCGGACCACTGGAGCGTGGAGGGGATGCGGAAGGTGCCGTCCGGATTGATCGTGGTCTTGGACAGCGCCCAGGAGACCCACTTGTCGAGCACCGTCCTGGCCGCGGCGCTCCCGGTCTGCTGGTAGTACTCGGCGACCCGCTCCATGGACCACGCCTGGAAGCCGAACCACTGGTTGGACGGCGGGTCGTGGTAGACGGGCTGCTGGTCGTAGTACATGCCGTAGAACGTGGACGTCCCGGCCGGCGGGGTCGCGTACCGGCCCGCCCAGCTGTTGGTCGCGCCGCCCGCGATGGCGCCCTCGTTCGACTGGAGCCAGCGGTAGAACTCCAGTTGGCGGGTGAGCGAGGTGCCCCAGTCGGCGGCGCCGGTCGACGACTTGGGCTTGAGGTCGGCGTACGTGCTGAGGGCGTAGGCGGCCAGCGGGTTCTGGTAGCCGCCGTGCACATGGCTGGAGCCGATCCGCCAGGCCCAGCCCGCGCTGGTGTCGGTCGCGCCACCCCAGGCGTAGTACCAGGACAGCAGGTAGGCCGAGGAGTTCTTGCCGCTGCCCGCCGCGCAGGCGGTGGGACCGACACAGTTGCCGATCTTCTTGAAGTACTTGTCGTACATCGCGTAGCGCAGGTAGTCGCCCATCTTCGCGGCCTTGCCGACGGTCGCGGAGACGTCACCGCCCTTGCCCTGGCCCTTGGCCCACACGTCCGCCCAGTAGGCGGCCTGCACCGCGCGGGCGTCGGCGTCCGGGGCGTTGGTGTACTTCCACTGCCTGGCGTACGACGAGTCGCCGGTGAACAGGTCCAAGTACCCGTTCTTCCCGCCGTACTTGAAGGAGTCGCAGGTCGGCTGCGGCACCGTCTCCCACACCGACTCCTGCGCACCGCGCTGGAAGGTGTTGATGTAGGAAGGGCCGGTGGCGGTGGGGCCCGCCTCGCACTTGCCGGGTTCGTCGCCGTAGCCGTAGGTGTTGTCGACGTCCTGGAGCCAGTGCATCCCGTAGATGTCGTCCGTGCCGTACGCCGACTTCAGCTCGCCCGCGATCGGGTCGGAGCCGACGGAGACCGACGGGTCGAGCTTGGCCGGGTACTCGTTCGGGGTGTCCAGCTCGGGCGCGTAGGTGGCCGGTTTCGACGCGGTGTAGAAGGAGTTCGTCGGCTGGTCGGCGTGGGTGGGGATCATGTACTTCTCCATGAGGTCCCACGCGCCGTTGAACTTCGTCCAGTCACCGGTGACCTTGCCGTACATGGCCTGGAGCCACAGCAGGTAGCTGTACGCCTCCGAGGTGGTCTCGTGGCCCTGGTCGGGCGCCTCGACGATCAGCGTCTCGACCGAGTGGTAGGGGATCCCCTCGGGCGAGAAGTAGCCGTTCGCCGGGTTGGTGATCTTGCCGTAGAGGTCCAGGAACCGCGCGTCGTACGTCTTGGACGCGGCCAGCTCGGTGACCGTGACGGCCGCCTTGGCGTAGCCGGTCGCCGTCGCCGTGAAGGTGGCGGTGCCGGTGCCCGCGGCGTCGGCCGTGACCGTCACGTTCTGCGGGGTGCTCCAGTTCGACGGGGTGAAGGTGAGCGAGGAGCCGCCGGTCACGGAGAGGCCCGTGGTGCCCGCCGTGCGCGTGGTGCTGACGGTGACGGAGGCGCTCGGCTGTGCGGAGAGCGTCAGCCCGAAGGTCCCCGTCTTCCCCTGCTGCACGCCGAGCTGGGTCGGTGAGGCGACCAGCGCGGGTCCGGAGGCCACGGTGATGCCGACCGGCGTCGAGGAGGCGGACGCGCCCAGGCTGTCGTACGCCTTCGCCACCAGAGAATGACTGCCCACGGTCAAACTTGAGGCGGAGAACGTGTAGGGCGCCGTGGTGTCGGTGCCCAGCAGCGTCGTGTCGTCGTAGAACTCGAGCTTGCTGATCGTGGCGTTGTCGGCCGCCGCCGCGGTGGCCGCCAGCGGGACCGCCTGGCCCTGCGAGTAGGTCGCGCCCGCCACCGGGCTGGTCAGCACGGCCACCGGCGGCTGATGGGCCCCGGCGCAGGTGGTGCCGTTGACCGTGAAGACGGACGGGGCGGTGTTGGTGCCGCTGTAGGTGAACTGCGCGCCCGTGGTGACGGCGGCACCGGCCGCGATCGTCGCGTTGTAGCTGACGCTCTGCACGGTGACCGACTGGCCGGACTGCGCCCAGGTCCCGTTCCAGCCGCTGGTCAGCTTCTGGTTGCCCGCGTAGGAGTAGCCGAGCGTCCAGCCGTTGACGGTGTCGGTGCCGCGGTTGGTGAGGGTCAGATCCGCGGTGAAACCGGAGCCCCAGTCGTTGGTCCTGTAGTCGACGCTGCACTGAAGTGCCGCCGCCTGTGCGGGAGTCGTGCCGGTGCCGAGCATGGTGAGGGGAAGGGCCAGGGCCGCGACGACCGCTGTCCACAGTCGCCGTCGGGTGCGGCGTCTCCTGCTGGGGTGCATGTGCTGGTTCCTCCTTGCGGCTCCGGAAGGGGGTGGGGGTCGAGCAGCAACAAGCCTTGAACCAGTGGGAGCGCTCCCATAGTGGGGAAGGGGCCAGAGGCGGTCAAGGTGCTTGAAGAGTCGAAAAGATTCGACGAGGTCCGTTGAGCAAAAGTCAGTTGCTCCCCTGTCCTTTGCTGTCACTTGGCGCTAACTTCATGGAACCAGTGGGAGCGGTTCCATCAGTCGACGCGTCCGTCACGGCGCGCCTGAGCTGCAAGGAGTCGCTCATGCGACACCCCCCGCGTTCAGTACTTTTAACCGTCCGGGCTGCCGTGGGCCCGGTGGCCCGCACCGTGGCTCCGCCTGCCCCGCGGCTCCCCGGCGCCGGGACCGCCGACGCGAACGGCACCGGCGGGCGGTCGCCCGGCGCCACCGGTCCGCCCGCTCCGACGGCCCCGGCCGGTGCCTGACCCGCGGGCCGGCCGGTCCGACCGGCGATCCCGCCACGCGTTCCACGTGCACGACGTCAGCACCGGTACCGGCGCGAGCCGCTGAGGACCGGTGGGCACACCCGCACGCACTCCTTCGCCGGCCACGTCCTGACGTGGTCCGACGACCGGGGCCTGTCCTGCCCTGCCTGGGCCGGACCCGGACCCCACGGGACCGCACCTCGGGTCCCTCGCTCATCTCCGGTCACGACGGAACTCCCGCGTCGTACGGGGCCGGGCCGCGTGACCTCTGCGCGCCCTGAACGGAGAACCGACCGCAACGGACAACCACCCGCAACGGATTAGGGAACCCGCACTCATGAGCCGTACGAGAACAGCGATACTCGCCGCCCTGGCGCTGGTCGCCGGTGCCACCGGGACGGCCGCCGCCGTCGTCCCCGGTGACGCCGGGATCACCGCCGTGCCGTGCACCGTGGACTACAAGGTGCAGAACCAGTGGGACAGCGGCTTCACCGCCAGCGTGACCATCACCAACAACAGCGCAGCGAAGACCAGTTGGTCGGCGTCCTGGGCGTACGCGGGCAACCAGAAGGTGACCAGCTTCTGGAGCTCCAGGATCACCCAGAGCGGGACGGCCGTCACCGCCGCCAACGAGAGCTACAACGGCGCTCTGGCGACCGGCGGTTCGGTCAGCTTCGGCTTCAACGCCTCGTACAGCGGCACCAACGCGACACCGACCACGTTCAAGCTGGACGGCGTCACCTGCAACGTCGACGGCGGCGGCAGCGGCCCCACCGATCCGACCGACCCGACCGATCCGGGCACCCCGTCCGCGAAGGTCGACAACCCCTACGCCGGTGCCAAGGTGTACGTGAACCCGGAGTGGTCCGCGAAGGCCGCCGCCGAACCGGGCGGCACCCGCGTCTCCAGCCAGCCCACCGGTGTCTGGCTGGACCGCATCGCCGCGATCAACGGCGTCAACGGCGGCATGAGCCTGCGCCAGCACCTCGACGCGGCCCTGGCCCAGAAGGGCACCGGGCAGGAGGTCGTCCAACTGGTCGTCTACGACCTCCCCGGACGCGACTGCGCGGCCCTCGCCTCCAACGGCGAACTCGGCCCGACGGAGATCGACAAGTACAAGACGCAGTTCATCGACCCGATCGCGGCGATCCTCTCCGACAGCAAGTACAGCGCGCTGCGGATCGTCACCACCATCGAGATCGACTCGCTGCCCAACCTGGTGACCAACACCGGCAGCCGCGCCACCGCCACGCCCGCGTGCGACACCATGCTCGCCAACGGCAACTACGTGAAGGGCGTCGGCTACGCGCTCAACAAGCTCGGCGCGATCCCGAACGTCTACAACTACATCGACGCCGGACACCACGGCTGGCTCGGCTGGGACGACAACTTCGCCCCGTCCGCGACCCTGTTCAAGCAGGCCGCGACCGCCGAGGGCGCGACCGTGGACGACGTGGCGGGGTTCATCACCAACACGGCGAACTACAGCGCGCTCAAGGAGAACAACTTCACCATCAACGACAGCGTCAACGGCACCTCGGTCCGCCAGTCGAAGTGGGTGGACTGGAACCGGTACGTCGACGAGCAGTCGTACGCGCAGGCCTTCCGCAACCAGCTCGTCTCGGTCGGCTTCCGCTCCGACATCGGCATGCTGATCGACACCTCCCGCAACGGCTGGGGCGGTTCCGCCCGGCCCGCCGGTCCCGGTGCCTCGACCAGCGTCGACACCTACGTCGACGGCGGCCGCTACGACCGCCGCATCCACATCGGCAACTGGTGCAACCAGTCCGGTGCGGGGCTCGGCGAGCGTCCGAAGGCCAGCCCGGCCACCGGGATCGACGCCTACGTCTGGATGAAGCCGCCGGGTGAGTCCGACGGCTCCAGCAGCGCCATCTCGAACGACGAGGGCAAGGGCTTCGACCGGATGTGCGACCCGACGTACACGGGCAACGCCCGCAACGGCAACAGCCTCTCGGGCGCCCTGCCGAACGCGCCGCTGTCCGGACACTGGTTCTCGGCCCAGTTCCAGCAGCTGATGGCGAACGCCTACCCGGCGCTCTAGCCGCGTACGACGGTCCGCCGTGACCGGCCCGCCAGGCCGGTCACGGCGGACCGCCGCCGTCTTTTGCGGGCCGTTTTGCCGTACCGGCAACTCCGCTGGCACGCGGACGGTCCGCCGGGGCACGCTGGGCCGCACCCCGACGAGAGGCCGGCCCATGACGCACGGACACGACGCACCCCAGGCGGAGCGGACGCACGAGCCCCACGGCTCCGCAGGACACACGGGACACGAGGGACACCAGGGCGGCGCCCGGCACGCGGGTCACGGCGCGCACCGGCACGACCACGCCGACATCGACTGGGCCGAGATGGCCACGATGCTGGAGACCCAGGCGGAGCTGTTCGAGCCCCTGTACGAGCGGGCGCTGGCGTGGCTCTCCGGGCTGCGCGCCGACCCCGGCCTGGTCGTGGACGCGGGCAGCGGGCCCGGTGTGCTGTCCGGGATGCTCGCCGCGGTGTTCCCCGGCGCCCGGATCGTCGCGGCCGACGGCTCCGCCCCGCTCCTGGAGCGGGCCGCCGCCCGCGCCGACCGGCTCGGTCACGCCGACCGGTTCGACACGATCGTCGGCGACCTCCCCGGCTCCCTCGACCGGCTGGAGTACCCGGCCGATCTGATCTGGGCCAGCCGCAGCGTCCACCACCTCGGCGACCAGCGGGCCGCGCTCGCCTCCTTCGCCGAGCGGCTCGCGCCCGGCGGCACCCTCGCGGTGATGGAGGGCGGGCTGCCCGCCCGGTTCCTGCCGCGTGACCTCGGCTTCGGGCGGGCGGGCATCGAGGCCCGGATGGACGCCGTCGAGCAGACCTGGTTCGGGCGGATGCGCGAGGAGCTGCCCGGCAGCGTCGCCGAGGCGGAGGACTGGCCCGCGATGATGGCCGCCGCGGGGCTGCGGCCCACCGGCTCCCGCACCTTCCTGCTCGACCTGCCCGCACCGGTCTCCGACGAGGCCCGCGCCCATGTCGCCACGTCGCTCTCCCGGGCCCGCGACATCTTCGGCGCGGACCTGGACGCCACCGACACGGCCACCCTCGACCGGCTCCTCGACCCGGACGACCCGGAGAGCGTGCACCGCCGCCCCGACCTGTACGTCCTGGCGGCGCACACCGTGCACACCGCGGTCCGCGCGGGCTGACCCCGGGGTCAGTTGTTCTGCAGGAACTGCTTCGCCAACTGGTCGCCGAGGGTGACGGCGGCGCTGTGGCTCTCGATCGGCGACACCTGGCTGCCGGTGAAGGCGATGTACGTGACGCCCGAGTCGGCGCCGCCGGTCTCCGGGTCGGGGTCGATGCCGAGCGCCTGGGCGGTGGCGTAGGAGGCCTCGCCGATGATCTGGGTGGGTCCGGTGTCGCCGACGACGGCGTACTCGACCTGGCCGCCGTAGATCACGGCGACCACGCCGCCGCCCTTGATCCCGGCGCTCGCGTAGTTCCAGATGCTGCTGGAGCTGGGCACGACGACGTACGGCAGGGTCTCGGCCGTGAGCGGCCTGCCGTCGGACTGGTGGAACGCGGTGTCGTCCTGGAACCAGGGGTCGGTGCTCTCGTTGCACCGCGCGGTGCGCTGGCCGTCGCAGTCGATGTCCATGTCGGCCTTCCAGAACACCGCGCCGTTCTTCCCGCAGACGGGGACGGTCGCCGACGTCTCCTCGTCGGTGCGGTACGTGCCGTTGGAGATCTGTTGGCAGGACGTCACCTTGGCGAGCAGGTCGGCCGCGGAGACCGTGCCCTCCTGGACGGCCGCGGGACGGGCGGTGGGGGCCGCCTGGGCCGGGAGGACCCCGGCGGTGAGCAGTGCGGCCCCGAGGGCCGAGGCGAGGGTCAGTGTCCGTACGCGCACTGTGGGGGGACCCTTCCGTGAGGAGTTCTGTTAGGAAACTTTCCTTACTGGGTGGGTCCACGATGTCCCTGTCGGCGTGTCCGCGTCAACCCTAGCGGGGGAGTCCACCGCCGTACACCGAAGGGCCGTCCGCTCCCCGGGGAACGGACGGCCCTTGCGGTCAACGCGGGCGCGGACGCGGTCAGTTGACCGTCGACGGATGCGAGCCGACGCGGCGGCCCTCGTCCAGGGCGCTGATCGCGGCCAGGTCCTCGTCGTCCAGGCTGAAGTCGAAGACGTCGATGTTCTCCCTGATCCGCGACGGCGTCACGGACTTGGGGATCACGATGTTGCCGGTCTGCAGGTGCCAGCGCACCGCCACCTGGGCCGGGGTGCGCTCGTGCTTCTGCGCGATCGCCACCAGCGCCGGGACCTCCAGGAGGCCCTTGCCCGAACCGAGCGGCGACCAGGCCTCGGTCGCGATGCCGTGCTCGGCGTGCAGCTCCCGCAACTCCCGCTGCTGGAGCTGCGGGTGCAGTTCGATCTGGTTGACGGCCGGTACCACCGACGTCTCGGCGAGCAGCCGCTTCAGGTGCTCCGGAAGGAAGTTGGAGACACCGATCGCGCGGATGCGGCCGTCGGCGTGCAGCTTCTCGAACGCCTTGTAGGTGTCGACGTACGCGTCCCGGTCCGGCGCGGGCCAGTGGATCAGGTACAGGTCGACGTGGTCCAGGCCGAGCTTGCCCAGGGACACGTCGAACGCGCGCAGGGTCGCGTCGTAGCCCTGCTCGCTGTTCCAGAGCTTGGTAGTGACGAAGAGGTCCTCACGGGCCAGGCCCGAGGCGGCGATCGCCCGGCCGGTGCCCTCCTCGTTGCCGTAGATCGCCGCGGTGTCGATGCTGCGGTACCCGGACTCCAGCGCGGTGGCCACGGCCCGCTCCGCCTCGTCGTCCGGAACCTGCCAGACGCCGAAGCCCAACTGGGGCATCTCGACGCCGTTGTTCAGGGTGATCGGGGGGACCTTGCTGCTCACGGGCTCTTGATCCTTCGGTTGTCGACGGATGACACTCCCATCGTCAACGATCACGAGCCCGTTTGCATTCCTGACCGCGGAATCCACCGGGGCGATGTGACCGGCCGCACGGCCCGGCGGAGACGGCTCAGGCCCGGTAGAGGGCGTCCACCTCGGCCGCGTAGGCGGTCTCGATCGCCTTGCGCTTCAGCTTCAGCGACGGGGTGAGCAGCCCGTGCTCCTCGGTGAACGGCTGCGCCAGGATGCGGAAGGTGCGGATCGACTCCGCCTGCGAGACCAGCGTGTTGGCGGCGACCACCGCCCGGCGCACCTCGGCCTCCAGATCGGCGTCCCGCACCAGTTCGGCCCGGGAGAGCCGGGGCTTGTTGCGCATCGCCAGCCAGTGGTCGATCGCCTCGTGGTCCAGCGTGACCAGGGCGGCGATGTAGGGGCGGTCGTTGCCCACCACGATGCACTGGTTGACCAGCGGATGGTCGCGCACCCGCTCCTCCAGCACCCCGGGCGAGACGCTCTTGCCGCCCGAGGTCACCAGGATCTCCTTCTTGCGCCCGGTGATGGTGAGGTAGCCGTCCTCGTCCAGCGAGCCGAGGTCGCCGGTGGCCAGCCAGCCGTCGTGCAGGGTGCCGTCGGTGGCCTTCTGGTTGTTGAGGTAGCCCTGGAAGACGTTCGGACCGCTGAGCCAGATCTCCCCGTCGTCCGCGATGTGCACGGTCACTCCGGGGATGGGCTGCCCGACCGTGCCGTAGCGGGTGCGGTCGGGCGGGTTGGCGGTGGCCGCCGCCGTCGACTCCGTGAGGCCGTACCCCTCGTAGATCTGGACGCCCGCGCCCGCGAAGAACAGCCCGAGCCTGCGGTCCATCGCGGAGCCGCCGGACATCGCGTTGCGGATCCGGCCGCCCATCGCCGCCCGCACCTTCGCGTAGACCAGCTTGTCGAAGAGCTGGTGCTGCATCCGCAGTCCGGCCGAGGGACCGGGACCCACGCCCCAGGCGCGCGCCTCCATCGCGTCGGCGTACCGCACCGCGATGTCGACGGCCTTCTCGAAGGGACCGGCCTTGCCCTCCTTCTCCGCCTTCCTGCGCGCCGCGTTGAAGACCTTCTCGAAGATGTACGGCACGGCGAGGATGAACGTCGGCCTGAACGCGGCCAGATCGGGCAGCAGGGCCGCCGCGTTGAGCTGCGGCTGGTGGCCGAAACGCACCCCGCCGCGGATCGCCGCGACCTCCACCATCCGCCCGAAGACATGCGCAAGCGGCAGGAACAGCAGCGTCGACGCCTCGTCGCCCTTGCGGGAGTGGAACACCGTCTCCCAGCCGTCGATGACGGTGTCCGCCTCCCACATGAAGCTGCCGTGGGTGATGACACAGCCCTTGGGCCTGCCGGTGGTGCCGGACGTGTAGATGACCGTCGCGGTGGAGTCCGGGGTGACCGCCTGCCGGTGCCGGTGCACCACCTCGTCGTCGAGGGAGGTGCCCGCGTCGTACAGCTCCTGCACGGCGCCGGTGTCCAACTGCCAGAGCTGGCGCAGCCGGGGGAGCCGGTCGATGACGGTGGCGATCGTCATCGCGTGGTCCTCGTGCTCGACGACCGCCGCCGTGCACTCCGCGTCGTACAGCATCCAGAAGCACTGCTCGGCCGACGAGGTCGGGTAGACCGGCACCACCTGGGCGCCGATCGTCCACAGCGCGTAGTCGAAGAGGGTCCACTCGTAGCGGGTGCGGGACATGATGGCGACCCGGTCGCCGAACCTGACCCCCCGCGCCAGCATGCCCTTGGCGAGGGCCAGCACCTCGTCACGGAACTCCGAGGCGGTGACGTCCCGCCAGCGGCCGCGCCTGTCCTTGCGGCCGAGCGAGACGTGCCGCGGATCGTCCTGGGCGCGCTGGAAGACGACGTCGGCCAGACCGCCCACCGGCGGTGCCGCGGCCAACGGAGGGTTGGTGAACTCGAGCAAACCCGCTCCCCGCTTTCCGGTGACGCTCCGTACAGCGCCGTGAAAGCTACCCCACCCGCGATGGGGCCGGGAGGGGGTGCGGGACCGGCCACCGCGCGGCCCCGCACCGGGCGGTGGCGGAAATGCCCGCACAAGGGGAAGGGTCGGACAGAAAACTGACGGTTGAGTAAGTTTCGGTACCGTAATCTCCACCGAATCTGTACGACCCGACGCACCCCTTCCGGTGCGTCATCCCCGGGGTGCCGCGGCCCCCTCGGCGACCGGCTCGCGGGCCGGTCCCGCATCCCGCCCGGCCGCCCTCGCGGACGGCCTGACCAGGGCGATCACCAGCACCCCCGCGACCGTCGCGGTCACCCCGGCGACGACCGCCGCGGTGTCGAGACCCGAGGCGAACGCCGCGCGCAGCGCCTCCTCGGGGAACGCCCCGCGCAGCGCCCCGGCCCCGCCGCCCGCGAGCGCGTGCGCGGCCTCCCGCGGCAGCTCCTCGCCCATCCGGTGGGTGACGACGGTGCCGTAGCCCGCGATGCCCAGCGCGTACCCCAGCTGACGGAACGTGTTGACCGCCCCGCCCGCCATCCCGGCCCGCTGCGGCTCCACCGACGCCAGCGCCGCGCCCGCGATGCCCGGTGTCACCAGTCCGGTGCCGACCCCGACCAGGACCAGACCCGGCACCAGCGCCGACGCCGTGGACCCCGCGTCGAGCCCGGTCATGCAGAACTGGCCCGCGCCGATCAGCAGCAGCCCGCCGCCCACCGTGATCCCGGCCGGCACCCCGTGCAGCAGCCGTCCGCCCAGGGCCGCGACCACGAACGCCGACAGGGACATCCACACGAACGCCAGACCGCCGCGGACCGGGCTCATCCCCAGCACCGTCTGGAGCCAGATCGAGTCGTACGCCATCAGGCTGAACGCCGCCGCGTTGAAGGCGAGCGCGCCGACCATCACCCCGGAGAACGCGGGCTTCAGGAACAGCCGCGGGTCGAGCAGCGGGTCACGCACCCGCCGTTCGACGGCCACGAACGCGACCAGCGCGGCGGCGGCCACCGCGAAGGTCACGAGGGTGCCGCCCTCGCCCCAGCCGTGCGACCCGGCCCGCACCGCGCCGTACGTCAGCGCGGCGGCGCAGGCCGCGAAGGTCACCGTGCCCGCCCAGTCCAGGCGCCGGTCCCGCGCCCCGTGCGACTCGGGCACCACCCGCACCATCAGCCACACGGCCACCACGCTCACCGGCAGGTTGACCCAGAAGATCCACCGCCACCCCGGCCCCTCCGTCAGCAGCCCGCCGAGCACCGGCCCGACCGCCGCCGCCGCGCCGCTCACCGCGCCCCACACCCCGAGCGCCACCGACCGCCGCCGCCCCTGGTAGAGCGAGCCGAGCAGCGGGAGCGTCGTCGCGAACATCGCCGCCGCGCCCAGCCCCTGCAGCCCGCGCGCCGCGACCAGCATCCCCGGGCCGGTCGCCAGCCCGCACAGCAGCGACGCCGTCGCGAACACCCCGATCCCCGCCAGGTGCACCCGGCGCCGCCCCAGCACGTCCGCCGCCGCGCCCGTCCCCAGCAGCAGCGCGGCCAGCGCCAGCGCGTACCCGTCCATCACCCACTGGAGATCGCTGAGCGACGCGTGCAGCGACCGCGCCATGTCCGGCAGCGCCACCACCGCGATCGTCACGTCGAGCAACAGCATGAACGTGCCCAGGCACACCGCCGTGAGCGGCCCCCATGTACGCATCCTTCGTTCCTTCCGCTCTGCGGACGATTCCGTCCCGCTCCGTACGATGGGGGGAGGGCGGCCGAACACGGGGAAGAGCGGCCGCCGGGCGACGGAATCCGACAGGAGCGGCCGGTATGGAGAAGGAATCCACCACGTTCGACAGGCTGGACCTGCGGCTGCTCGCGGCCCTGGAGACCAACGGACGCGCCTCCTTCAGCCGCCTCGGTTCGGTCCTCGGCGTCTCCGACCAGACGGTCGCCCGCCGCTACCGGCGGCTGTGCGCCGAGGGCGGCCTGCGCGTCGTCACCCTCCGCGACGCGGTGGCCCTCGGCCAGGACGAGTGGACGCTGCGGCTGCGCTGCGTCCCCGACAGCGCCGTGGCCATCGCCGAGGCGCTCGCCACCCGCTCCGACACGAGCTGGATAGGCATCGCCTCGGGCGGCACCGAGGTCATATGCGGCACCCGCCCCCGCACCCCGGGCGACCGCGACGACCTGCTCCTCGGCAGGCTCCCGCGCACCCCGCGCCTGATGGAGATCCGCGCCCACCAACTGCTGCACCGCTTCTACGGTGGCCCCTCCGGCTGGCTGCGCAAGTTCGGCGCGCTCACCCCCGACGAGATCGAGGCGCTGCGCCCCGACCCGGTGCCCGACCCGGGCCCCGCCCGCATCACGCCCGACGACGAGCCGCTGCTCGCCGTCCTGGAGCGCGACGGCCGCGCCACCTACCCCGAGCTGCAACGCGCCACCGGCCGCTCGGAGTCGGCCGTCAAACGCCGTCTCGCCACGCTGCTCGCCTCCGGCGCGATCCACCTCGACGTCGAGTGGGACCCGGAGATCCTCGGCCGCCCGGTCTCCGCCGTCCTGTGGCTGACGACGACCCCGGCGGCCCTGCACGAGGTCGGCGAGGCGATGGCCGCGCACGCCCCGATCGCCCACGCGTCGGCCACCGCGGGCCCGACCAACCTGATCGCGACGGCGGTGGTGGCGAGCACCGCCGACCTCTACGCCTACCTCAGCGGCCCGCTGGGCGCCCTGCCCGGCATCCAGCACGTGGAGGTGACGCCCTACCTGCGCCGGGTCAAGCAGATCACCTACCGCACGACCCGCCGCAGGGCACCGGCCACCCGCCCGTCGGCGGGGTGAAAAGACCCACGGGCCCGGGACTTCACACGACCTGGCCGTGCCGTCCGCGCTGCAAGCGGTCGCCGCCGCCCAGGATCGCCTCCGCCAAGGCGTCCGCCGCGTCCTGGGCGGCGGCCCGGCGGTCGCCGTGGACCAGCACGAAGTCGACGCGGCCCAGTTCCGGCAGGCCGAAGCGGTCGGGGACGCGGACCAGGCCGGGCGGGACGAGGCCACGGGAGTGCGCCATGACACCCAGTCCGGCCCGCGCCGCCGCGATCAGGCCGTTGAGGCTGCCGCTGGTGCAGGCGACGCGCCAGGAGCGGCCCGCCCGCTCCAGGGCCTCCAGGGCGAGGGCGCGGGTGATCCCGGGCGGCGGGTAGACGATCAGCGGGAGGGGCCGGTCCGGGTCGAGCCGCAGCCGCTCCGCCCCGATCCACACCAGGTCGTCGTGCCAGACCAGCTCCCCGCGCGGGTCCTCGGCGCGCCGCTTGGCCAGCACCAGGTCCAGCTTGCCCGCCGCCAGCCGCTCGTGCAGGGTGCCCGACAGCTCCACCGTCAGCTCCAGGTCGACCTCCGGGTGGTCGTGCCGGAACCCCTCCAGGATCTCCGGCAGCCGGGTCAGCACGAAGTCCTCCGAGGCGCCGAAGCGCAGCCGCCCGCGCAGCCGGGTCCCGGTGAAGAACGCCGCCGCCTGCTCGTGCACCTCCAG
The DNA here is from genome assembly GCF_900091845.1 of Streptomyces sp. SolWspMP-5a-2. Lineage (GTDB taxonomy): Bacteria > Actinomycetota > Actinomycetes > Streptomycetales > Streptomycetaceae > Streptomyces > Streptomyces doudnae. Next base: position 1,413 of record NZ_FMCI01000320.1, on the reverse strand, counting down.
CAGCCGCCGCGCGAACCCGAGCATGGCCTCGCCGTCCTCGGTCAGCTCCACCGAGTGCGTGTCCCGGGAGAACAGCTGCCGCCCGGTGGCGTCCTCCAGCCGCCGCACGTGCTGGCTCACCGTCGACTGCCGCAGCCCGAGCCGCCGGGCGGCCTGCGTGAAGCTCAGCGTCTGCGCCACCGCGAGGAAGGTCCGCAGCTGGGAGGGGTCGTACATGGGGACACCGTAGCCGGTTGTCACGAACGGCGATAACAGTCAGAACGGTATGACGGATTCCCGATCGGCCGGCGCGGGAGGACGATGAGCGGGGGACCTCGGGTCGCCGCCCCGCACATGATCACTGACAGCACAGAGCAAGTGGAGCACCGTGAAGCGCCTGCGTCGGCCGAGCCGCATCCCGATCGACCCGTACATCCTGCTGCTGCTCGCGACCGTGGGTCTCGCGGCCCTCCTCCCGGCCCGCGGCACCACCGCCGACGTCGCCTCGGGCGCCTCCACCGCCGCGATCGCCGTCCTCTTCTTCCTCTACGGAGCCCGGCTCTCCACCCGCGAGGCCGTCGAGGGGCTGCGCCACTGGCGCCTCCACGTCACCGTCCTGGCCTGCACCTTCGTCGTCTTCCCGCTCCTCGGCCTGGCCGCCCGCGGACTCGTCCCCGCGCTGCTCACCCAGCCGGTCTACCAGGGGCTCCTCTTCCTCACCCTGGTGCCGTCCACGGTCCAGTCGTCGATCGCCTTCACCTCGATGGCCCGCGGCAACGTCCCCGCCGCGATCTGCGCGGGCTCCTTCTCGTCCCTGGTCGGCATCGTCGCCACCCCGCTGCTCGCGGCGGTCCTGCTCGGCTCCGGCGCGGGCGGCTTCTCCGCCGACTCGCTGACGGAGATCGTGCTGCACCTGCTCGTGCCGTTCCTCGCCGGACAGCTGCTGCGCCGCTGGATCGGCGGGTTCATCACCCGGCACAAGCGGATCCTCGGCCTCGTCGACCGCGGTTCGATCCTGCTCGTCGTCTACACCGCGTTCAGCGAGGGCATGGTCCAGGGCATCTGGCACCAGGTCAGCGCCGCGCGGCTGGGCGGACTGCTGGTCGTCGAGGCCGTCCTGCTCGCCGTGATGCTCTGCCTGACCTGGTACGGCGGCAAGGCGCTCGGCTTCGGCCGGGAGGACCGGATCGCCATCCAGTTCGCGGGCTCCAAGAAGTCCCTGGCCTCCGGGCTGCCCATGGCGGGCGTCCTGTTCGGCGGCCACGCCGCGCTCGCGGTCCTGCCGCTGATGCTGTTCCACCAGATGCAGCTCATGGTCTGCGCGGTGATCGCCAAGCGCCGCTCCCGCGACCCGCTGGACACACCCGCAGACGGCACCCCGCCCCGCCGGACCGCGTCCCGCGCGACGGCCGTCACCGGCACCGAGCGGCGCTG
>NZ_FMCI01000321.1 GCF_900091845.1 Streptomyces sp. SolWspMP-5a-2 | reverse complement strand
CCGTCCTGCCCGTCGCGGCGCGCGCGGGCGTCCGGGACGGGCCGCCCGTGCGAGCTGACCAGCTTCGGGGCGCGGCGCCTGGGCAGCGGCACGGGCGCGTTCGGGTCGCCGTCGCTCTCCCCGCGCGCGTGCGGGACGTTCGGTGTCCCCGCGTCGGTGCGGGCGGTGCCGTCCGGGGCGAGACCGAGAGCGCGCCGGTGGCGGAAGATGCCGCCGCGCTCGGTGTCGTCGTCGAGGACGGGGAACTCCTCGACGGCGTCCAGGTCGACGGGTGCCTCCAGCTCGACCGGTCCGGCCAGCAGCACCGGGGAGAGGCCGTTGAGCTGGGTGGGCGCGGGGGCGAGCGCTGCCCTGCGGTTCTCCTCCTCCAGCTCGGCCTCCTTGGAGGGGTGCGGCCGGTCGAGGCGGAAGCCGACGCCGTTGGTGTCGGGGACGTCGTCGGTCAGGAGCGCGTCGGGGATGAAGACGATCGCGGTGGTGCCGCCGTACGGGGACGGCTGGAGGGAGACGCGGACGTTCTGGCGCTGGGCGAGCCGGCTGACCACGAAGAGGCCGAGCCGGTCGGTGTCGGAGAGTTCGAACTCGGGGGTCTCGGCGAGCCGGAGGTTGGCGTCCAGGAGGGCGTCGGCCGCCATGCCGAGGCCGCGGTCGTGGATCTCCAGGGTGAAGCCGTTGGCGACGCTCTCGCCGACGACCTGGACGGCCGTGTGCGGCGGCGAGAACACCGTGGCGTTCTCCATGAGTTCGGCGACGAGGTGGGTGAGGTCGGCGACGGCGGGTCCGGTGACGGCGACCTTGGGCAGCCTGCGGACCTCGATGCGCGCGTAGTCCTCGACCTCGGCGACGGCGGCCCGCACCACGTCCATGAGCTGCACCGGCTTGCGCCACTGCCGCGAGGGGGCGGCGCCGGAGAGGATCACCAGGCCCTCGGCGTGGCGGCGCATGCGGGTGGTGAGGTGGTCGAGGCGGAAGAGGTCGGCGAGTTCGTCGGTGTCGTCGGTGCGGCGCTCCATGGTGTCGAGGAGGGTGAGCTGCTTGTGCAGCAGGACCTGGCTGCGGCGGGCGAGGTTGACGAACACCTCGGAGACACCGGCGCGCAGCACGGCCTGCTTCACGGCGGCCTCGACGGCGGCGCGCTGAAGGGTGTTGAGGGCGTTGCCGACGTCGCCGATCTCGTTGCGGTCGTACTCCAGGCGCGGGACCTCGGTCTCCACGTCGACCTGCTCGCCCGCGGAGAGGCGGCGCATCACGCTGGGCAGCCGGACGCCGGACGCCTCGTTCGCCTCCACGCGCAGTTGCCGCAGGTCGCGGATGAGGCCGCGGCCGACCCGCACCGACAGCAGGAGCGAGAACAGCAGGGCGACGAAGCCGAGGACGCCCGCGACGGTGGCCCTGATGATGACGGTCACGGCGACCGGGCGGAGCCGCTCCTGGTAGCGGTCGCCCGCCTGGTCGTTGAGGTCGCCGAGTTCCTTCAGGACGTTGCCCGCGGCGGTGTCCCAGCTCTGCGCGGTGACCCGGTGCGGCGTGCCGGGACCGCCCGAGGCGGCGGCCTGTTCGGCGACGCGCAGGGGCGCGGTCTCGGCGTTCTTCCAGAACTGTTCGAACCGCGCGCGTTCGGTTCCGGGCAGCAGCGGCAGGTTGACGTCGTACATCAGACCGCGCTGGGCGACCAGGTCGGAGACGTCGCGGATCTCCTCCTGGGTGAGCGTGCCGACGACCAGGGCGGAGCCGAGCAGGGCGTCCTCGCGGGAGACCAGTTCACGGGCGCGCGCGAGGTTGACGAGGGCGCGGTACTGCTTGTCCAGTTCCACGTCGTCGATGACGTGGAGGTTGGTCAGCAGGACGTAGCAGGGGTCGATCAGGCGGTTGTAGAGGTCGAGGGCCTGCGCGCGGTTGACCGTGCCGTCCTCGATGCTGCGGCGCAGCGACGCGATGCCGTCGAAGGCGTCCAGCACGGCGGTCAGGCGGTCGCCGGTGCCCGAGCCCATCGCGTCGCGCAGGTCGCCGTCGTCGGAGTTGGCGCGGATCTCGTTGACGGCGTCGTCGGTGTCGCTGCGGCTGCGCCGCAGGTCGCTCAGCGCGTCGGAGGCGCGGGGGTCGGCGAGGTAGACGAGGCTCTGGCGCCGTTCCTGCTGGAGGACGCGGACGGTGTCCTCCAGGGGGTAGCCGAGTTTCTCGACCACGTGGGACACGTCGAAGAGCTGCTCGGCCTGCCGTCCGGTGAGTACCGTGGCGAAGCCCCAGATCAAGGTGAGCGACACCAACGGCACGAGAAGCAGCGCCATAATCTTCCGGCGGATCGACTTCCCGCGAAAGCGCATGGCCTCCCCCAGCTCGCCCCCGTTCGACCGGGGGTACACATGTGCGTCAACAAACGGCGCGAGCCTACTACCGACACAGAGTCAACTCGAAGGGCCGTCCGGAAGCTGAACTTCCGCACGCGGGGCGAGACATGCGGAGTTGTCCGGTCATTGCGGGAGATTGCCTCCCGGATTCGCCAGGCGCACGCCGGAGCCTGTTCGCAAGGTGCACACAAGTGGTTGGCCGGATTTTTGCGATCGGCGGGAATCTTCTGGGCTCGCCGTTCGTCCTTCCCTACGGGAATCGGGGGCGGAACCGGCCACATGAGCCGTACCGCGCACCCGTGCAGCGTAAAACAGCGCAAGCCGGGCACTCACTGGGGAGCCGTGTCATCGGGCACGGGGCGAGGGGTGTTCCGGCGGTGGGGAGTGACTCGTGATGGGCACGGCGGAGCGGCGTGGGACGCCCGGGGAGGACCTGGGCGGGCGCCCGACGGAGCGGCGGGGGCCGGGCGGGGATCGTGGCAGGTGGGAGACGGCGGGCGGCCGGGGTGAGCGGGCGACGGAACGCGGCGGTGGCCAGGCCGGTTCCGCCTACCGGCCGTTGTGGATCGAGGAGGAGGCCAGGCGGCGCCGGATGCCCGATCCGGTGCGGACGGCGGCGGTGCGCGCGGTCCTGATCATCTCGGTGACCCTGATCCTGGCCATGGTGGCGTTCCTGTGCACCATGGCCGAGACCTGGCTGGCCTTCCCGATGGTCCTCAGCAGCATCGCGGGCACGGTGGTCGCCACCTGGGGCGCGCTCGACGTCTGGGTGACGCGCCAGGTGTGGAACCAGCGCAACGGCGTGGTCTCGGCTCCCAGCAGCACGGCCCGTGCCCTGCGCCGGGAGCGCCGCAAGTCCCGCCGTCAGGCGAAGTCCGCGACACGGGCGCAGGAGCGGATACGCAGGAGGGGCGCGGCCGGTCAGCTGTCGCACTCCTGAAGGGTTTCCGTGGCTCGGCCGCCGGGGAGCGGGTCAGCGTCCGGCCGGGTGCCGCAGGCCGTCCCGCGCCGCGTCCCCGCTCCCGCTTCCCTTCTCGATCTCGATCTCGCTCTCTTTCTCCTTCTCCTGACGGTCCAGGGCGCGTCGGGTCCGGGTGAAGGGGCGCGGGCGGTCGACGGACAGGACGGCGGTGGTGCGGCCGTCACGTTCGCAGAGGGCCAGCAGGCCGTCCGGCCCCGGTGCCCCGTCGACGAGTCCGCCCTCGGTGATCCGGACGGTGTCCCCGTCCCGGCGGCGCCCCGCGAACTGGATGCGGGAGCCGTACTGGTCGGACCAGAAGTACGGCAGTGACCGCGCGCTCCGGGTGGTCCGTCCGGCGAGCAGGTTGGCGACGGCGGTCCGGGGCTGTTCGGTCGCCGACGTCCAGTGCTCGGAGCGGACGCCACCGACCCGGGCGACATCGCCGACGGCGACCACCTGGGGAAGGGCGGTCACACAGCCGTCGTCGCAGAGGACGCCGTCGCGCAGGGCCAGCGTCGAGCCCGCCAGCCAGGCGGTGTTGGGGACGGCCCCGATGCCGACGACGACCACGTCCGCGTCGAGGACACGGCCGTCGGAGAGTTCCACCCCGGTCACGGCGGGCGTGCCGCGCAGGGCCGCGACCCCCGTGCCGGTGATCAGCTCCGCTCCCCCGCGCCGGTGCAGCGCCGCGCAGACGGCGGCCAGTGCGGGGCCGAGCGCGGGCAGCAGCGGCAGCGGCGCTGCCTCCACGACGGTGACGCGGTGACCGAGGGCGACACAGGACGCGGCGGTCTCGGCTCCGACGAAGCCGCCGCCGATGACGACGACCCGGCGTGCGCCCCGGGTGAGTCCGGCGCGCAGGGCGCGGGCGTCGTCGAGGGTGCGGAGGGTGTGGACGCCGGTGGGCGCGGTCCCCGGCAGCCTCCGGGCGGAGGCGCCGGTGGCGATGACGACGCCGTCGGTGGGCAGCGTCCGGCCGTCGGCGAGGACGACGGCGCGCTCGCGCGGGTCGAGCGCGCGGGCCCCGGTGCCGAGCAGCCACTCGGCGCCGAGCGCGGTGTCGTCCTCGGCGTCGGTGAGGGCGAGGCGGTCCTCGTCGACGCGTCCGGTGAGGAAGTCCTTGGAGAGCGGCGGGCGGTCGTAGGGGCGGTGGGGTTCGTCGCCGACGACCACCAGTCGGCCGTCGAAGCCCTGGGCGCGCAGTTCCCGGGCGGCGTACAGACCGGCCAGGGAGGCGCCGACGACGGTGACCGTCCTCATGCGGCGGTGCCCTCCCGCACGACGAGGTGGACATGGATGACGCCGTCGTCGACGGTGACCCGGTGGGTGCGGACGGCGCGACGGGCCGGGAGGCAGGTCGGCAGGCCGGTGCGCAGGTCGAACGACGCGGCGTGCAGCGGGCATTCGACCAGGCAGCCGTCGAGCCAGCCCTCGGAGAGCGAGGCGTCCTGGTGGGTGCAGGTGTCGTCGATGGCGTACAGCTCGCCGTCGTCGGTGTGGAACACGGCGATCGGCGGTGTCGTCCCGATGCGGGCGGACTCGCCCCGGGGAAGGTCTTCCAGGCGGCAGACGGGAATCACTGGCCCCCCTCTCGGTCCGGGACGTCCGGGTCCTGGACCTGTGGCGCAGGCGGATGGGGAGTCCGGACCGGCGTCGGTCCGGACGAGGACGTTCAGGCGTTCAGGCGTGCGGACGTGCGGAGTAGCGGAGGTGCGGAGACGCAGACCTGCGGGTGTGCGGACGTGCGGCGGCGCAGACCTGCGGGTGTGCGGAGGTGCGGTGCGCGGAGGTGCGGTGCTTGGAGGCGCAAGGTTCGGACGTGCCGGGGTGCGGTGTGCGGAGGTGCGTGGACGCGGGCCCGCCCGCTCACGGGCTTGCGGACGGGCGGGCTCGCGAAGTAGCGGACTCGCGGAGGTGCCGGCCTGCGGGGCCGCGAGCCGGGCCGCCGCCCGGAACCGGTGGCGGCGACGCGGTGGACGCGGCGGGGAGGAGGCGCGGTGCAGGGCGGAGCGGCGGAACGGCGATGCGGGGAGGGGCTGGGGAGAGGCGGGCCGACGGGGCGCACCGGTCGCGGACGTCGTCGTCCGCGCGGTGGTCCTGCGGTCCCGGCCGTCACAGGTCCGGGCGGTCCGGCCCCCTTACGGGGATCGGACGCTTCGGTAACATGATGTTCCACATGACGCGCTGAAGGAGCGTCATGCGCAACAGAATCCGGGCGGGACGACCGTCGCGTCAAGGGGTTCCCGAAGATGCGGCCCGAACCGGGCCGACAGGTGGTGGGAGTCGAGCTATGGCCCGCGCGCAGAAGCAGCCCGGCAGGGGCGAGGGGACGGCCCGGGGGGACGAGCGGAACGGCGGCAGGCAAACGGCCGGTTCCGTGCAGTCCGTGGACCGCGCCGTGAGCGTCCTGGAGATCCTGGCGCGGCACGGCGAGGCGGGCGTCACCGAGATCGCGGACGAGCTGGACGTGCACAAGTCCACCGCCTTCCGGCTGCTCGGGGTGCTGGAGAACCGCGGACTGGTCGCCCAGGCCAAGGAGCGCGGCAAGTACTACCTGGGGGCCGGCGTGCTGCGCCTGGCGGGGGCGGCGGCGGTGCGCCTCGACATCTCCCAGGAGGGCGTGCCCGTCTGCCGCGAACTCGCCGACGAACTGGGCGAGACGGCCAACATCGCGGTCCTGGACGAGGACGCCGCCGTCAACATCATGCAGGCGCGCGGCACGGCCTCCGTGACGGCGCAGAACTGGCTCGGCAGACGCACCCCGCTGCACGCCACCGCCAGCGGGAAGGTGCTGCTCGCGCACATGCCGCCGACCCTGCGCGAGGGGCTGCTGGCGCGTTCGCTGCCCCGGTTCACCGAGCGCACGATCACCGGCACGTCGGCGCTGCGCGGCGAGTTGGAGGCGGTGATCGAGCAGGGGTACGCGCTCACCGTCGAGGAGTTGGAGCGCGGGCTGACGGCGGTGGCGACGCCGGTGCGCGCGCACGACGGCCGGGTGATCGCGGCGATCAGTGTCTCCGGGCCGGTGTACCGGCTGGATTCCGACCGTCTGCCGGAGCTGGCGAAGCGGATCGTGGCCGCCGGTGCCGAGCTGTCGCGGCGGATGGGGTACGGGTTCTGACCGCTCCCGCGGCCCGCGATCACGGTGGCCGAAAGGCCGCGGCACGCCTGTGAACAGGCCACTCACCGCCGTGTGTCGGCCGGGTTTCGGGGGCCGGACGCGTTTTGCCAAGGGTTAACTCGCACCTCTTGACGGCCCGTCGGCACCGTTCTCACTATGTTCCTCACCGCGCAACCCATCGTGTGATGCGCAACAGCAGAGGAGCATGGTCGTGCCCTACCAGGTCCGTGCCGCAGTCGCTGCCGAGAAGGGCGCACCCGTGGAGGTGCGGACGATCGTGGTCCCCGACCCCGGGCCCGGTGAGGTCGTCGTCGCCGTCCAGGCGTGCGGGGTCTGCCACACGGACCTGCACTACCGCGAGGGCGCGATCGGCGACGGCTTCCCGTACCTGCTGGGCCACGAGGCGGCGGGCACGGTCGAGGCGGTCGGCGACGGCGTCACGGACCTGGAGCCGGGCGACTACGTGGTCCTCGCCTGGCGTGCCCCCTGCGGAGCCTGCCGTTCCTGCCGCCGTGGGCGCCCCTGGTACTGCTTCGACTCGCGCACCGCCGCCAGCCCGATGACCCTGCTCGACGGCACCCCGCTCGGCAACGCCCTCGGGATCGGCGCGTTCGCCGAGAAGACGCTGGTCGCGGCGGGGCAGGCGGTGCGGGTCGATCCGGCGGCGCGGCCCGAGGCCGCCGGTCTGATCGGCTGCGGGGTGATGGCCGGGTACGGCGCCGCCGTCCACACCGGCGGTGTCGGCCGCGGCGACTCGGTCGCCGTGATCGGCTGCGGGGGCGTCGGCGACGCGGCGATCGCGGGCGCCTGCCTGAACGGCGCCATGAAGGTGATCGCCGTCGACGTCGACGACCGGAAGCTGGACCGGGCGGAGCGGTTCGGGGCGACCCACACCGTCAACTCCCGTGGCACGGACGCCGTCGAGGCCGTCCGGGCGCTCACCGACGGCCACGGCGTGGACATCGCGATCGACGCGGTCGGACGGCCCGAGACGTTCCGGCAGGCGTTCTACATGCGCGACCACGCGGGGCTGCTGGTCCAGGTCGGGGTGCCCGGCCCGGAGGCGCGGATCGAACTCCCGCTGCTCGACGTGTTCTCGCGCGGCGGCGCCGTCAAGTCCTCCTGGTACGGCGACTGTCTGCCGAGCCGGGACTTCCCCTTCCTCGTCGACCAGTACCTCTACGGCCTCCTCGACCTGAACGCGTTCGTCTCCGAGACGATCGCGCTCGACCAGGTCGAGGCGGCCTTCACGACGATGCGGCGGGGTGAGGTCCTGCGGTCGGTGGTCGTCCTCTGACCCCGGCGGCACCCGCCCCACGCGTCGACTCCCCCAGCGCGCCAACTCCGCACCCCGGCAAGGAGGGGCATGTCCCGCACGCCCGAGAACCGCCCGCGCGGTCCGCAGGTCGTCGTCATCGGCGCCGGCATCGTCGGCTGCTCGCTGGCCGACGAACTCACCGCCCGCGGCTGGACCGACGTCACCGTCCTCGAACAGGGCCCCCTGCCCGCCCCCGGCGGCTCCACCTCGCACGCGCCGGGTCTGGTCTTCCGCACCAGTCCGTCCAGGACCCTCGCCGAGTTCGCGCGCCAGACCGTCGCGAAGTTCACCTCCCTGGAGGTCGACGGGGTGTCCTGCTTCGCGACGGTCGGCGGCCTCGAACTGGCCACCACCCCCGAACGCCTCGCCGATCTGCACCGCAGAGCCGGTCTCGCGGCCGCCCGGGGCATCAGGGGCGAGGTCGTGGACGCGGCCCGCTGCACCGAACTCTGGCCGCTGCTCGACGGATCGCGGATCCTCGGCGGCTTCCACACCCCGGGCGACGGCGTCGCCCGCGCCCTCCTCGCCTGCCGCGCCCAGCAGGACCGCGCCACCGCGCGCGGCGCCCGTTTCCTCGACCGGCACACCGTCACCGGCATCGAGCGGGTCGACGGGCGCGTCACCGGCGTGGTCACCGACCGGGGCGTCTTCCCCGCCGACCACGTCGTCTCGGCGGCCGGGTTCTGGGGCCCGGTGATCGGGCGGATGGCCGGGGTCGACGTCCCGTTGCAGCCGCTCGCGCACCAGTACGCGAAGACGGCGCCGCTGCCCGAACTCGCGGGCGCCACGGCCGAGGTGACCCGCCCGATCCTGCGTCACCAGGACCGCGACCTGTACCTGCGCGAGCACGGCGACCGCCTCGGCATCGGCTCGTACGCCCACCGGCCGCTGCCCGTCGACCCGTTCGCGGTCGAGGCGTACGACGAGGCCCGCGCCCTCGGCCGCCCGATGCCGTCCTCCTACCCCTTCACCCCCGAGGACTGGGCGCCGAGTTGGGAGGACTGCCGTGAACTGGTGCCCGCCCTGCGGGAGTCGCGGATCGAGGAGGGCTTCAACGGCGTCTTCTCCTTCACCCCCGACGGCATGCCCCTGCTCGGCGAGTCACCGCAACTGCGCGGGTTCTGGCTGGCCGAGGCCGTCTGGGTCACCCACTCCGCCGGGGCCGCCAGGGCCGTCGCCGAGTGGATGGTGGACGGGCGGCCCTCCCTCGACGTCCACACCTGCGACCTCACCCGGTTCGAGGACGCGCAGCGCTCACCGTCGTACGTCCGCGACCGCGGCTGCCGGCAGTTCGTCGAGGTGTACGACGTCCTGCACCCCCTCCAGCCGATGGAGCGGCCGCGGCCGCTGCGGGTCAGCCCCTTCCACGCGCGGCAGCGGGAACTCGGCGCGTACTTCCTGGAGGGCGGCGGCTGGGAGCGCCCGCACTGGTACGAGGCCAACGCCCCGCTGGCGAAGGGACTTTCGCTGCCCGAGCGGGACCCCTGGTCGGCCCGGTACTGGTCACCGATCGCCGCCGCCGAGGCACTCGCCACCCGGGAGCGCGTCGCCCTCTACGACATGACCCCGCTGCGCCGCCTGGAGGTCACCGGGCCCGGCGCGCTCGACTTCCTGGACCGCATGACCACCAACACCGTGCGCAAGCGCCCCGGCGCGGTGACCTACACCCTCCTGCTGGACGAGCGGGGCGGCATCCGCTCCGACCTCACCGTCGCCCGCCTGTCCGCCGAGCGCTTCCAGGTGGGCGCCAACTCCCCCGCCGACCTCGCCTGGTTGACCCGGCACGCACCCGCCGACGTCCACGTCAGGGACATCACCTCCGGCACCTGCTGCGTCGGCGTCTGGGGGCCGCTGGCCCGCGACCTCGTGCAGCCGCTGACCGACGACGACTTCTCGCACGCGGCCTTCGGCTACTTCCGCGCCAAGGAGACCCACATCGGGCACGTCCCGGTGACCGCCCTGCGCCTGTCCTACGTCGGCGAGTTGGGCTGGGAGCTGTACACCACCGCCGATCTGGGGCTGCGCCTGTGGGACACCCTCTGGGAGGCGGGGCGCTCGCTCGGGGTGGTCGCCGCCGGGCGCTCCGCCTTCAACTCCCTCCGCCTGGAGAAGGGTTACCGCGCCTGGGGCACCGACATGACCGACGAGCACGACCCCTTCGAGGCGGGCCTCGGCTTCGCGGTGCGCATGGACAAGGAGTTCGTGGGGCGCTCGGCGCTGGACCCGGACGCGGGGCCGCCGGCCCGCCGCCTCACCCCGCTGCTGCTCGACGACCCCGCCGCCGTCGTCCTCGGCCAGGAGCCCGTCTACGTCGGCGGCGAGCCGGCGGGCTACGTCACCAGCGCGTCCTACGGCTACACCCTGGGCCGCTGCGTCGCCTACGCCTGGCTGCCCGCGCTGCCCACCGGCACCGGCGTGCACCTCGCCCACCTCGACGGGAAGGTCGCGGCGACGGTCGCCGACGAGCCGCTGTTCGACCCCGAGATGACCCGCATCCGACGCTAGGAGACGCCCTGTGTCCCGCACGTACGACGTGATCGTCATCGGGCTCGGCGGCATGGGGAGCGCCGCCGCCCACCACCTCTCCGCGCGCGGCGCCCGGGTCCTGGGCCTGGAGAAGTTCGGCCCGGTCCACAACCGGGGCTCCAGCCACGGGGGTTCACGGATCACCCGGCAGTCCTACTTCGAGGACCCGGCCTACGTCCCGCTGCTGCTGCGCGCCTACGAACTGTACGAGGACCTGGAGCGCGGCACCGGCCGGGAGGTGGCCGTCCTGTCGGGCGGTGTGATGCTCGGCAGGCCCGACTCCCGCACCGTCTCCGGTTCGCTGCGCTCGGCCCGTAAGTGGGATCTGGCGCACGAGATGCTGGACGCGGGCGAGATCCGCCGCCGCTTCCCCACCCTCACGCCCCGGGACGACGAGGTCGCCCTGTACGAGGAGAAGGCGGGCCTGCTGCGCCCGGAGCAGACCGTCGCGGCCCATCTCCAACTCGCCACCCGGCAGGGCGCCGACCTGCGCTTCGAGGAACCCATGAGCCGCTGGGAGCCGCACGGGGACGGGGTGCGCGTGTACACCGCCGAAGGCGCCTACACCGCGGGGCAGTTGGTGATCTGCCCGGGGGCCTGGGCGCCGCGGCTGCTCACCGACCTCGGGGTGGCGTTCACCATCGAGCGGCAGGTCATGTACTGGTTCGAGCCCACGGGCGGGGTGGGTCCCTTCCTGCCGGAGAGCCACCCGATCTACATCTGGGAGGACGCCGCCGGGGTCCAGGTGTACGGCTTCCCCGCCATCGACGGCCCCGGACGCGGCGCCAAGGTCGCCTTCTTCCGCAAGGGCGAGGTCACCACCCCGGAGACCATCGACCGGACGGTGCACGAGCACGAGGTGCGGGCCATGGCCGAGCAGGTGGCGCGGTGCGTCCCCGCTCTGCCCGGCACCTTCCTCAAGGCCGCGACCTGCATGTACTCCAACACCGCCGACGAGCACTTCGTGATCGCGCGCCATCCGCGCCACCCCGGCTCGACCACCGTGGCCTGCGGTTTCTCCGGGCACGGCTTCAAGTTCGTGCCGGTCGTCGGGGAGATCCTCGCCGACCTCGCGCTGACCGGGACCACCGCGCATCCGATCGGCCTGTTCGACCCCGCCCGCCTCGCCACCGCGCCCGCCCGAGGAGCACGCACGTGACGACGTCCCCGGTCTCCCCCAGCCTGATCGCCACCCTCCCCGGCCGCTACTACACCGACCCGGAGATCTTCCGGCAGGAGCAGGAGCACCTCTTCGAGTCGATGTGGTTCTGCGCGGTCCGCGCCGGTGACCTCGCCAGGCCCGGCGACTTCCGCACCGTCCAGGTCGGCCGCGAGAGCGTCGTCGTCACCCGCTCCCGCTCCGGTGGGCTGCGCGCCTTCCTGAACGTCTGCCGCCACCGCGGCGCCCGGCTCTGCACCGAGGAGTCGGGCCAGGTCCGGCGCACCCTCCAGTGCCCGTACCACGCGTGGACGTACGACCTCGACGGCACATTGATCGCCGCACCCAACTTGATCAAGATGCCCGACGTGGACCGGGTCGCGTACGGGTTGATCAAGGTGGCCCTGCGCGAGTGGCTCGGCTACGCCTGGGTCTGCCTGGCCGGTGAACCGCCCTCCTTCGAGGAGACCGTGATGGGGGCCGCGGTGGAGCGGCTGGGCGACCCGGCCGCGATCGAGCACTACGGCACCGAGAACCTCGCGCTCGGCCGACGCGTCCGCTACGACGTGGGGGCCAACTGGAAGCTGATCGTCGAGAACTTCATGGAGTGCTACCACTGCGCCACCATCCACCCCGAACTCACCGAGGTGCTGCCGGAGTTCGCCGAAGGGTACGCGGCGCAGTACTACGTGGGGCACGGCGCGGCGTTCGGTGACCACGTGCGGGGCTTCACCGTCGACGGCAGCGAGGGTTTCGAGCGGCTGCCGGACGTGGCCGACGACCAGGACCGCCGCTACTACGCGATCACCGTGAAGCCGACCGTGTTCGTCAACCTCGTCCCGGACCACGTGATCCTGCACCGCATGTATCCGCTCGCCGCCGACCGCACGGTCGTCGAGTGCGACTGGTTGTATGCACCACAGGTCGTGGAATCGGGTGCGGACGTGTCCAAGTCCGTGGAACTCTTCCACCGGGTCAACGAGCAGGACTTCGCGGCCTGCGAGCGGACCCAGCCCGCCATGGCGTCACGGGCCTACCGGGAGGGCGGTGTCCTGGTCCCCAACGAGCACCACATCGCGCTCTTCCACGCATGGCTCCTGGAGCGGCTGGGCAGCGCGGGCTGACCCGCCGCACCCGGGACCGGGCCTCCCGCACCGCCGGCCCGAGTCATGCCACCGACCACCGACCCCCACCCCGACCCTGGTCCCGATGCCGACGCCATCGCCGAGACAGAGACCGAGACCAGGGTCGGACCCGGAACCACGTCAACGCACCGCCGCGGCCCTCCCCCGCCCGGCACCCGCGGAGCCGCTCCACCCCGTCCCCAGGTCGATCAGGAGTCCGCTCATGACCACAACGGAACCAGGGCCGTCCGGGCCGTCCGGACACGACGACGCCGAGCTGGCGGAGTTCGGCTACCGACCCGAACTCAGACGCAGCCTCGGCACCTTCCACACGTTCGCCGCCGGGATCAGCTACATCTCGATCCTGACCGGGACGTTCCAGCTCTTCTACTTCGGCTACGGGAGCGGCGGTCCCGCCTACTGGTGGTCGTGGCCGATGGTCTTCGCCGGGCAGTTCACGGTCGCGCTCTGCTTCGCGGAGCTGGCCGCCCGCTACCCGGTCGCGGGCTCGGTCTACAACTGGTCGAAGAAGGTGGGCAATCCGCATCTGGGGTGGCTCGCCGGGTGGATGATGCTGGTCGCGTCGATCGTGACGATCGCGGCCGTGGCCCTCGCCTACCAGTTGACGCTGCCGCAGATCTCATCCTTCTTCCAGTTCGTCGGGGACGGCACCGGCACCTACGACGTCGCGACCAACGCGGTCGTCCTCGCGACGGTGTTGATCCTCTTCACCACGCTGGTCAACGCGTTCGGTGTGAAGTTGATGGCCACGATCAACACGGCCGGTGTCTTCATCGAGTTGATCGCCACGGTCGTGTTGATCATCCTGTTCGCCGTCCACATCACCCGTGGCCCGCAGGTCGTGCTGGAGACCGAGGGGACCGGGTCCGGGTACGGGACGGGCTACCTCGGCGCGTTCCTGGTCGCCTCGCTGGCCTCCGCGTACGTCATGTACGGCTTCGACACGGCGGCCTCGCTCGGGGAGGAGTCCCTCGACCCGTCCCGCAACGCGCCGCGCGCCATCATCCGCGCGATCGTCGCCTCGTTCGTGCTGGGCGGCCTGGTGCTGCTCCTTGCCCTGATGAGCGTCTCCAGCCTGCGCGGCGACAGGCTCTCCACCGAGGGGCTCCAGTACGTGGTGCTGAACGTGCTCGGTCCGACGGCGGGCAAGGCGATGCTCTGGTGCGTGCTGATCGCGGTCACGGTGTGCGCGCTCGCGGTGCACACGGCGGCGATCCGGCTGGCGTTCGCGATGGCCCGTGACACCAACCTGCCCGCGTCGTCGCTGCTCGCCCGGGTGAGTCCCCGGTTCAGGACGCCGGTCCTGCCCGCGGTGATCATCGGTGTGCTGGCGCTGGCGATCCTGGTGGTCAACATCCGCCAGCCGCAGATCTTCACGGTCGTCACCAGCATCGGCATCGTCATGATCTACCTGGCCTATCTGGGGGTGACGGCGCCGATGCTGGCGGCGCGGCTGCGCGGGCGGTGGCGGCCCGCGGGCGACGGCAGGTTCTCGCTCGGCCGCTGGGGGCTGCCCGTCAACGTCGTCGCGGTGCTCTGGGGGCTGGCGATGACGGTCAACCTGATCTGGCCGCGGGCCGCCGTCTACAACGCGGCGGCGCCCTTCCACTGGTACCTGAAGTGGGGCGCGGTGCTGTTCGTCGCGGTCATCGCGGGCGGCGGTTACGCCTACTACTGGTTCGTGCAGCGCCACCGCACCGGCGTCCTGGCCGCGCACCGGCTGGAGCCCGCCACCGCCCCGGCCGCGACGTCCGCCCCGGCCGCGACGCCTCCCCCGTCCGGCCCGCCCGCCCCGTCCGCCGAACCGGCCGACGGCTGAGCCCCGCCCGCGCCCTCACCCTCGCCCCCGGCCACGCCGCAGGGATCAAGAGGTCGACAGGATCAACGTGTTGATCAACCCGTCGTCGCGGAGTCACCCACCGCCGGGGCCGCGTCTGGCCTCTTGTACATCCGGGTCGCCGTGATCTCGCTGCGCACGCCCTCCTCCGCCGCTGCCTGCTGGGGCAGCCCCGGTCGGAGGTGTTCCTCGACGCTGATGTACTTCAGACCGGCCCGCAGGTCGGCGTCGTTGCGCAGCCGGATGACGAGCGGGAACTCGGCCAGCGCGGTCGTGTCGAAGAGACCGGTGGTGTACAGCAGTTGCACGCCGAGGGCGTCGGACACGGCCCGCTGGAGCTCCAGCAGATAGGTGGCGTTGGCTCGGCCGATGGGGTTGTCGAGGAAGAGCGTCCCGGCGTGCCGGTGCTTGTCGCGGCCCCGGTCGTTGGAGCGCAGCGCGGCCATCGTGCAGTACAGGGCGATGGCTGCGGTGAGCAGCTGGCCGCCGGAGAACACGTCGCCCATCTGTCCGACGGGCACCCGCTCGGCGCGCAGCACGGCGTCCGGTTTGAGGATCTCGACGGCGACGCCCTTGGGCTGGAGGGCGGCGGCGACCCCGCGCAGCAGCAGGGACATGCCGTCCCGGCGCAGGTCGGAGTTCTTCTTCACGGCGGCCCTGGTCGCCTCGTCGACGACCTCGCCGAGCCGCTCGGTGAGGGTGGCCTGGTCGGGTTCCTCGAAGCGGATCCGCAGGAACTCCTGCCCGGACCACTCGCCGAGCCCTTCCGGCAGGCGGGAGAGCCGCTGCGCGGAGCGCAGGGTGGCCAGCGACGACTCGACCAGGCCCCGGAGGCGGTCGACGATCGAGTCGCGGTTGCGTTCCAACTGGGCCAGCTCGTCGGTGAGGACGCGCAGCCGGGGGGCGAAGGCGTCCGCCCACTTCTGGGCGTGCTCGGGCAGCGAGGCGGCGGGCAGTTCGCGGATCTGCTGCCTGGCCGGGGTGCGGACCTGTTCGTAGCGGGTGGAGTTGGCGTGCCTGACCAGTACGTCGCTCGCCTCGCGCACCCCCGCCTCGGCGGCGGACAGGTCGGCGGCGCAGCCGCGCAGCGACCTGCGGGCGTCCGCGGTGGCCTGCCGGGCCTCCTCCGGGGTGCCGGGGTAGGGCTCGGGCTCCTCCTGGTCGTCATCGGCGACGTGGTCGCGCAGCAGGTCGCGCAGGAGCGCGGTCAGTTCGTCGAAGCCGCCGGCCGCGTCCTCGGCGGCGCGGTGGGCGTCCTGGAGTTCGGCGTGCGCCTCCCGTGCCTGGGCCAGGGTCTCGGTGAGGACGGCGAGTTCGGTGGTGGCGGTGCGCAGCAGGGCCTGGGCGTGCTCGGCGTCGCGGGGTTGCAGTCCCTCGGGCAGTTCGGTGTGGGCCTCGCCGTCCTCGGGGGCGTGCCGTTCGGCCTCGCCGCGGAGTCGGCCGAGCTGTTCGCTGGCGTGCGACACCCGGGTCTCCAGGAGCTGCACGAGTTCCTCGGCGCGGGCGGCGGCGGCCTGCCGGGAGGGGCCGTCGGAGCCGTCGGGCGACTGGAGGAGCTGGGCGGCGCGGGTGCGGACCTTGTTGCTGAGCCGGTCGAGTTCGGCGAGGGCGGCGCTCTCGTCGCTCTCCGCGCGGGCCTGTTCGGCGCGCAGGTCGGCGCCGACGCCGACCTTCTCGTACACCTGGGAGGCGGCGCGGTAGGCCTCGCGCAGCGCGGGCAGCGACGTCCCGGAGGTCTCGCCCGCCGGGACGTCGTCGGGGGCGCCCGCGATCTCGGAGCGCTCGGCGCGCAGGGCGCGGGCGGTGCGGCGGGCGTCGTCGGCGGCGCGCTGGGCGGCCCTGCGGTCCTCGTCGGCGGCGCGGGCGCGGTCCAGGCAGGTCTGGGCGCGGGCCTCCGACTCGGCGGCGTCGTCGGCGAGTTCGCGCAGAGTGGCCTGCCAGCCCGCGCGTTCGCGGAGGCGGAAGGCGAGTCCGGCGAGGGCGTCGGCGGAGCGCCGCGCCCGCTGGGCGGTCTCCTGGCGTTCGTCGCGCAGCCGGGTGGCCTCGGCGGCGGTCTCGTCGGCCTCGGCGCGCAGGACGCGTGCCTCGGTGAGTTCGGCCTCGGCCTCCTCGGCGAAGGCGCGCGCGTCCTCGGCGGCCCGGCCGAGTTCGACGAGCCGTCCGGCGGGGCAGCCGGTGCGCCAGGAGGCGAGGCGGGCGGCGAGTTCGCGGTCCTTGCCGAGGCGGGCGGCGAGGCCGCGGATCTCGTCGTCGCGTTCGGTGGCGCGGGCGCGGAGGGCCTGGCGTTCCTCGTCGGCGGCGTGTTCGTCGTGCATCGCCGGGTTCGGCGGGACCAGGAAGACGCCGGTCGCGGCGGCGTCGGCGGGGTCGAGGGCCGGGGCGGGGGCGAGGAGGGCGGCGGCGGTGCCGACGGCGACGGCCGACCTCGGCAGCAGGGCGGCGTCGCCGAGGGCCGCACGGGCGCGTGCGTGGGTGTCGGGGTCGGTGATGATGACGCCGTCGACGAGTTCGGGGCGGGCGGCGAGGACGCGGGCGTGGTCGGCGGGGTCGACGGCCTGGGCGAGGTAGCGCCAGCCGGGCAGGGCGGGGATGCCCTGCTCGCCGAGGAACTCGACGGTGGCGAGGACGTCGGGGCCGGCCGGCAGGAGTCCGCCGTCGCCGAGGGCGCCGAGGATGCGGGAGTCGTCGGCGGCGGCGGTGCGCAGTTCGAAGAGCTGGCGTTCGGCGGCCGACACCGAGTCGTCGAGGAGTTCGCGCAGTTCGTCGGCGAACCGGTCGAGTTCCTCGGGGGTGAGGGCGCTCTGGCCGCTCTCGTCGCCGTCCTGGCGGGGGCCGGGGACGGTGGTGCGGCCCTCGGTGCCGGAGAGGCTGAGGAGTTCCGCGAGCCGTTCCTCGGCCGCCAGGGCCTCGGCGAGGCGGCGTTCGGCGTCGTGACCGCGCCGGGCAGCGGCGGCGGCGTCGGCGGCGCGGGC
>NZ_FMCI01000322.1 GCF_900091845.1 Streptomyces sp. SolWspMP-5a-2 | reverse complement strand
AGGTCCACGCCGAGATCCCTGGCCAGCTTGCGCACCGGCGGCTTGGCCAGCGGCCTCGACCGCTCGGCGGCGGGCGCCGGGGCGGCCGGTCCGTGGCCGTTCAGCTCGGCCTGGACGGCCGCCTGCGCCGCGGGGACGGCCACCTCGGGACCCTTGCGCGGGCGCCGCTTCGTCGAGGTCGCGGCGACCCCGTAGCCGACCAGCACGGGCGTGCGGGCGGCCGGCTTCTCCTGCTCGGGCGCGGGCGCCTCGGCGGGCGCGGCCGCGGGCTCCTCGGCCCCGGCGGGCGGGGCGCCGCCCGCGACGTCCACCGCGATGATCGACGTGCCCACGTCGACCGTGGTGCCCTCGGGGAAGCGCAGCTCGCGCACCACCCCGTCGTAGGGGATGGGCAGTTCGACGGCCGCCTTCGCCGTCTCGACCTCGCAGACCACCTGGCCGTCGGTGACCGTGTCCCCGACCTGGACGTACCACTTGAGGATCTCGGCCTCGGTGAGCCCCTCGCCCACGTCCGGCATCTTGAACTCGCGTACGGACGCATCCGTCATCGTCGTCACGACCCTCTCCTCAGTACGCCAGGGCACGGTCGACGGCGTCGAGCACCCGGTCGAGACCCGGCAGGTACTCCTCCTCCAGACGCGCCGGCGGGTACGGGGCGTGGTAGCCGCCGACCCGGAGCACCGGGGCCTCCAGGTGGTAGAAGCAGCGCTCGGTGATCCGGGCGGCGATCTCCGCGCCGGACCCGAAGAACACCGGCGCCTCGTGCACGACGACCAGCCTGCGGGTCTTCTCCACCGAGGTCTGGACGGTGTCGAAGTCCAGCGGGGAGACCGACCGCAGGTCCACGACCTCCAGGGACTTGCCCTCCTCGGCCGCGGCGTCGGCGGCCTCGCGGCAGAGCTTCACCATCGGACCGTAGGCGGCCAGCGTCAGGTCGGTGCCCTCGCGCACCACCCGCGCCTTGTGCAGCGGCCCTGGGATCGCCTCGGTGTTGACCTCGGCCTTGTCCCAGTAGCGCCGCTTCGGCTCGAAGAAGATCACCGGGTCGTCGCTCTGGATGGCCTGCTGCATCATCCAGTAGGCGTCCGACGCGTCCGAGGGGGAGACCACCTTGAGGCCGGACACGTGCGCGAAGAGCGACTCCGGGGACTCGGAGTGGTGCTCGACCGCGCCGATGCCGCCGCCGTAGGGGATGCGGACCACCACGGGCAGCTTCACCTTGCCCAGCGAGCGGGCGTGCATCTTGGCGAGCTGGGTGACGATCTGGTCGTAGGCCGGGAACACGAAGCCGTCGAACTGGATCTCCACCACCGGTCGGTAGCCGCGCAGGGCCAGGCCGATGGCGGTGCCGACGATGCCCGACTCGGCGAGCGGGGTGTCGATGACGCGGCTCTCGCCGAAGTCCTTCTGGAGGCCGTCGGTGACCCGGAAGACACCGCCGAGCTTGCCGACGTCCTCGCCCATGACGAGGACCTTCGGGTCCGTCTCCAGGGCGTGGCGCAGCGACTCGTTGATCGCCTTGGCCAGGGCCGTCTTCTCCGCCGCCATGTCACTTGCCCCCTTCTGCGTCCGCGAACGACGCCTGGTAGGCGGCGAACTGGGCCCGCTCCTCGTCGACGAGCGCGTGCCCGTCGGCGTACACGTTCTCGAAGATGGCGAAGTGGTCCGGGTCCGGCATGGCGCGGACCGCTTCGCGCACCCGCCTTCCCAACGCCTCGCTCTCCGCCTCGAGTTCCGCGAAGAATCCCTCGTCCGTGTGGTGTGCGGACTCCAGGTGCGCGCGCAGCCGCAGGATCGGGTCCTTCGCCTCCCACGCCTCGCGCTCCTCGTCGGCCCGGTACTTGGTCGGGTCGTCGGAGGTGGTGTGGGCGCCCATCCGGTACGTGTACGCCTCGACCAGCGTCGGCCCCTCGCCGCTGCGGGCCCGCTCCAGGGCCCAGCGGGTGACCGCGAGGCAGGCCAGCACGTCGTTGCCGTCGACCCGTACGCCGGGGAAGCCGAAGCCCTGGGCGCGCTGGTAGAGCGGCACCCGGGTCTGCTTCTCGGTCGGCTCGGAGATCGCCCACTGGTTGTTCTGGCAGAAGAACACCACCGGCGCGTTGTAGACGGCCGAGAAGGTGAACGACTCCGCCACGTCGCCCTGGCTGGAGGCGCCGTCGCCGAAGTAGGCGATGACGGCGCTGTCGGCGCCGTCCTTGGTGATGCCCATCGCGTACCCGGTCGCGTGCAGCGTCTGCGAGCCGATGACGATCGTGTAGAGGTGGAAGTTGTTGGTGTTCGGGTCCCAGCCGCCGTGGTTCACGCCGCGGAACATGCCGAGCAGGTTGGTCGGGTCGACCCCGCGGCACCAGGCGACGCCGTGCTCGCGGTAGGTCGGGAAGACGTAGTCGTCGTCGCGCAGGGCCCGGCCCGAGCCGATCTGGGCGGCCTCCTGGCCGAGCAGCGACGCCCACAGGCCCAGCTCGCCCTGGCGCTGGAGGGCGGTGGCCTCGGCGTCGAAGCGGCGGGTGAGCACCATGTCGCGGTAGAGGCCGCGCAGGTCCTCGGGGGTGATGCCGGCGACGTACTTGTCGAACTCGGCGTTCTTGACGCGGGCGCCCTCGGGCGTCAGCAGCTGGACCAGGTCGGGCTCGGCGCCTGTCGGCTTCTTCGCGGTCGTGCGCCTGCCGGCCGTGCTCTTGGTCCCGGCGCTGCGTCGCGGCTTGTGCGCGGCAGTGCTCTCCACGGTCACGTGTTGCTCCTCCGTCGGTCCGGCATCCCGGGTTCGCCGGGTGCAGGGTGTCCCCCGCTCCTGGTGAGGAGCGCGGGGGCGCGGCTCACCTGCGCGTGCGCGGACCCACAGGGTGGGTGGGCCCGTACGGCACAGGCGTGACAAGGTGCCCCGGCGAGCGCCCTGCAACACGCACGTTACCCAGTGCTCCACAATTCTGGGAAACCCCTCCTGACCTGCGTTTTTGCTTGGATATCCAAGTAAATCGCGAAAGCCGGGAACAGTTCCTGGTCACAGCGTCGCAGGGGGCCGGAACAACGGCACGTTATCCCGGTGAGCCAGGTCACGGGAAGAGTCTGGCCACGGGCGGGGGACCGGCCCCTGTGTGAGACTGCGTTTCGTGCCCGAAGACCGAAAAATCAAGGTATTTCTGCTCGACGACCATGAAGTGGTCCGGCGCGGTGTGCACGAGCTGCTCACCGTCGAGGACGACATCGAGGTGGTCGGCGAGGCCGGTACGGCGGCCGACGCGCTGGCCCGGATCCCGGCCGTCCGGCCCGACGTGGCGGTCCTGGACGTCCGGCTGCCGGACGGCAGCGGCGTGGAGGTGTGCCGCGAGGTCCGCTCGGCGGACGAGTCGGTGCGGTGCCTGATGCTGACGTCGTTCGCCGACGACGAGGCGCTCTTCGACGCGATCATGGCGGGCGCCTCCGGGTACGTCCTCAAGGCGATCCGCGGCAACGAGCTGCTGACGGCCGTCAGGGACGTCGCGGCGGGCCGCTCCCTGCTCGACCCGGTCGCCACCGCGCGCGTGCTGGAGCGGCTGCGCGAGGGCGGCAGCGCGCGCGGGGACGCCCGGCTGGCGAACCTCACCGAGCAGGAGCGCAGGATCCTGGACCTGATCGGCGAGGGACTGACCAACCGGGTGATCGGCGAGCGGCTGCACCTCGCCGAGAAGACGATCAAGAACTACGTGTCGAGCCTGCTCGCCAAGCTGGGCATGGAACGCCGCTCCCAGGCGGCCGCCTACGTGGCCCGCATGCAGGCGGAGCGCCAGCGGCAGTAGCGGGGGCCGCGGAGAGGGCGGCCACGCCTCGGGCGGGGGCCGCGGAGAGGGGCGGCGACGCCTCCGACGGGACTCCCGGCACGGGGACGGCGACGCCTCCGACGGGGCCGCGGAGAGGGACGGCGACGCCTCGGGCGAGACCTCCGGCACGGGGACGGCGACACCGCTGCCGCCATCCCCGGCCCGGCGCGGGCTCCGGGTCTTAAGTCCCGGTCGAAGCGGGGCCGTCGCCTCTGTGGCCGCGGGGCCCGTCGGCCGACAGTGGAAGCATGGCCTCCGACGATCAGTCCGCCGCCGCCGACCTGCTCGCCCGCGCCGAGTACGGGCGCGTGGCCACCAGCATGCACGCCCTCCCGCTGCTCACCTCCGCCCGTCACATCGTGGACGACGGGCGGGTCCTGCTGCGGATGTCCCGGGGCCACGGCCACCACCGGGCGTGCGCCGGGAGCGTGGTGGCGTACGGGGCGGACAACCTGGACACCGCCCGGCCGGGCGAGCGCCGGTGGTCCGTGCAGATCGTGGGGGCGTGCGCCGAGCACGAGCCGACCCGGGCCCAGTGGGAGCGGTTCGGACCGGTCCCCCGGCACACCGACGGACGGCCCTGGGACGTCGTCCATCTGCGCATCGAGCCGCAGTTCTGGTCGGTTCGGTCCGACGACGTCGCTCTGGAACATCCCTTCGCGCACAGGACGTGACCGAAGGTGACCGAGTGTGACAAACCCCAGCTCAAGGGGGCAGCTCCTGACCTAGCATCAGGCGCGTGCCGCGCTCCCTCGTCCCCCCTTCGGCGCCTCACGCGCCCCCGCTGAACCTCTTGCTGCGCCAGTACCGCGCCGGTACGGCACTCGCCTGCGAGCCGGTCGCACAGGGGCTGCTCAACCGGGGCTACCGGCTGCGCACCACCCGGGGCCGCTACTTCCTCAAGCACCACTTCGACCCCGAGACCGCGCACCCGGCCGCCATCGCCCGCCAGCACCGGGCCACCGAGCGGCTCGCGGGGCTCGGCGTCCCGGTGGCGCCGCCGCTGCCCCGCGCGGACGGCCGCACGGTCGCCGAGGTCGGCGGGCACGCCTACGCGCTGCACCCCTGGGTCGAGGGCAGGCACCGGCACGGCGGGCAGCTCAGCACCGGGCAGTGCGCGCGCCTGGGCAGGCTGCTGGGCGTCGTGCACGCGAGCCTGGAGCGGGTGATGCCGGCGCCCGCGCGGGAGGCCGCGGAGACGGCGCGGAGCGCCGACCCGCGGGACACCTTCGCCCTCATCGACGACCTGCTCGGCCGGGTCCGCGGGCACCGCCCCGCCGACTCCTTCGACGCGCTGGCCCGCCACCGCCTCCTGGAACGCCGCGCGCTCCTGGAGCGGCACGCCGACCGGCGCCCGCCCAGCGGCTCGTCGGTGGGCTGGGTGCACGGCGACTTCCACCCGTTCAACCTGCTCTACCGGGGGAACGCGCCCGCCGCCATCGTCGACTGGGACCGGCTGGGCGTGCGCCCGCGCGCGGAGGAGGCGGTGCGGGCCGCGGCGATCTTCTTCGTGCGCCCGGCGGGCACCCTGGACCTGGCACGGGTGAGGGCGTACGCCCGCGCGTACCGGGGCGCTGCGGGTGCCACGCCCGCGCAGCTCGCGGCGGCCGCCCACCGGGTCTGGTGGGAGCGCCTGAACGACTTCTGGATGCTGCGCTGGCACTACGAGCGCGACGACACCCGCGCGGACCCCCAGTTCCCCGCCACGTCCGCGCTGGCGGTGTGGTGGACCCGGGAGTACGACGCGGTGCGCGCGGCGTTCGTCGACTAGGGCCGGTCGTCCCGGCCTGCCTGATCCAGCTATTCAGACCTGGCGGCGGTCAGCCGAGGCCGCCGACGCCGGTGGTGACGTTGCCCTCGGTGCCGCCCCCCTCGTCGCCGCCGTCCGTCGGGTCGCTCGGCGTGCTCTGGGTCTGCGACGGGGGCGGGTTGGTCGACGGCTGCTGCGACGTCGGGTCCTCGGTGGGCTCCTTCGTCGGCTGCTCCGACTCGGTCTCCGGGGGCTGCGACGACGGCCGGTAGGAGGGCGAGTAGCCGGTGCCCGAGCTGCTGCCGGTGCCGTTCTCCTGGCCGGTGCCGGTGGACTGGTCGGTCGCGTCGTCGCTCGGCGTCTCGCTGGCCGTGTCGTCGTCCTTGGTCACCGACGCGGACGGCGACTTGGTGGGGTCGCTGCCGCCGCCGCCCGAGCCCGCGTTGTTCAGGGCCAGCGCGACGCCCGCCGCGACGGCGATCACCGCGAGCACGGCGAGGATCCACAGCTTGCCCCGGCCGCTGCCCTGGTTGCCGTGGCCCTCGAAGCCGCCGTCGTCCCCGCCGCCGTAGCCGGACGGCAGGATCGGCTGCGGGATCTGCGTGGTGCCCGCGTGGTCGCCCGGGTGCGACATCATCTGCGTGCCGCCGAACCCGGCCGCCGGGGTGTTCCTGCCGTCGTGCAGACCGACCGGGCCGGTGTTCCAGGTGCCGGTGTGGCCGCCCTGGTCGTAGAGCATCTGCAGGCCGTACTGGACCAGCCCGCGCATCTCCTCGGCGGTCTGGAACCGGTCGTCCGGCTCCTTCGCCAGCGAGCGCATGACAAGTCCGTCCAGCTCCGGCGGCGAGGCGTCGAAGACCTCGGACGGCGGCGTCGGGATGTCCTGGACGTGCTGGTAGACCACCGAGAGCGGCGTCTCACCGGTGAACGGGGGCCGCAGCGCGAGGAGTTCGTAGAGCAGGCAGCCGGTCGCGTACAGGTCGGAGCGGTGGTCGACGGCCTTGCCGAGCGCCTGCTCGGGGGAGAGGTACTGGGGCGTGCCCATGACCATGCCGGTCTGCGTCATCGTGGTGGACGCGCCGTGCAGCGCGCGGGCGATGCCGAAGTCCATGACCTTGACCGCGCCGTTGTGCGTGATGATCACGTTCGCCGGTTTGATGTCGCGGTGCACGATGCCGTGCTGGTGCGAGTAGGCGAGCGCCTCCAGGACACCGGAGACGATGATCAGGGCCTGCTCGGGACCGGGCGCCTCGGCGTTGAGGAGCAGGTCGCGGATGGTGCGCCCCTCGACGATCTCCATGACGATGTACGGCACGCTCTGGCCGCCGACGAAGTCCTCGCCGGAGTCGTACACGGCGACGATCGAGTGGTGGTTGAGACCGGCCACCGACTGGGCCTCGCGGGTGAACCGGGCCTTGGAGGTGGGGTCTTCGGCGAGATCGGCGCGCAGCAGCTTGACCGCGACCGTCCGTCCGAGGCGCACGTCCTCGGCCGCGAACACCTCGGCCATGCCGCCCCGGCCGAGTCTGCGGGTCAGCCGGTACCGGCCGTCCCCGACAAGTCCGCCGTTGCCCCACATCTCCGGCGCATCTGACATACCGCCGCCAGTCGCCTCGGGGTCGGACGGGCCCTGGGCGCGCTGCTGCTGTGCCATCAGTCCTCGCCGTCGTTTCTGCCCGCGGTACGCGCGGTGTTGTCACGGTCTCCGTCGGCCACGCTACAGCCTCGGCGCACGCCGCCGGTCCGGGACGGGAGCCGCGAACCGCACAGGACGGACCGGCCATCAAATCGTTATCCCGGTTCCGTACGCAAGTTCTGTGCGCCACCGGTACGGCCTCTGTAACGCTCCCGCGACGAGTCCCCCGCGGAACGTCACGGAACGGGCACCGTGCTTGACGTGTCCGTGCCCTGGGGCAGACTTGGCCGGTAATGGGCGGGTCGATCACCGACGGTCGGCCGACCACCAGCAGCGGTGCCCGAGGGCCGGGACCCGAGGGCTTACGGGGGACGCGGAACATGAGTCAGGACGGCGCGCACGGCCGGTTCAGCGGGAAGGCGCTCGCCGGTGGCCGGTATCAGCTGCGGGACCTGCTCGGTGAGGGCGGCATGGCGTCGGTGCACCTCGCCTACGACGCCGTGCTCGACCGGCAGGTCGCGGTCAAGACGCTCCACACCGAGCTGGGCCGCGAACCGGCCTTCCGCGAGCGGTTCCGCCGCGAGGCGCAGGCGGTGGCCAAACTCACGCACACGAACATCGTCTCGGTCTTCGACACCGGCGAGGACGACGTCGACGGGACCACCACCCCGTACATCGTCATGGAGTACGTCGAGGGCAGCCCGCTCGGCTCGGTGCTCGCCGACGACATCCGGCACTCCGGGGCGATGCCCGCGGACCGGGCCCTGAAGGTCACCGCGGACGTGCTGGCGGCCCTGGACATCAGCCACGAGATGGGCCTGGTCCACCGGGACATCAAGCCGGGCAACGTCATGGTGACCAAGCGCGGTGTCGTCAAGGTGATGGACTTCGGCATCGCCCGCGCCATGCAGTCGGGGGTCACCTCGATGACCCAGACCGGCATGGTCGTGGGCACCCCGCAGTACCTCTCCCCCGAGCAGGCGCTCGGCCGCGGCGTGGACGCCCGCTCCGACCTGTACTCGGTCGGCATCATGCTCTTCCAACTGGTCACCGGGCGGCTGCCGTTCGACGCCGACTCGCCCCTCGCGATCGCGTACGCGCACGTCCAGGAGGAGCCGGTCGCGCCGTCCTCGGTCAACCGGTCGCTGCCGCCCGCGGTGGACGCGCTGGTGGCCCGCGCGCTGAAGAAGAACCCGAACGAGCGTTTCCCGAGCGCGGTCGCCATGCGGGACGAGTGCCTGCGGGTGGCCGCCTCCTTCGAGGCCGCGCCGCCGAGCATCGTGCCCGGCTCGCCGACCGCGAGCGGCGCGGGTGTCGCCTCCGCGGTCTTCCCGCCGGTCGAGCAGACCCCGCACCCGGGTCCGGTGCAGACGCCGTACCAGCCGACCTCGCCCGCCGCCTACGGCGCCCCGACGCCGTCCCCCGGCTACGGCTATCCGCAGCAGGGCGGCTACCCGACGCCGTCGCCCTACGGGCCGCCGCAGACCCCGGCGGCCTACCACCCCGCCCCGCAGCACCCCACCGCGACGACGGGCGGACCCGGCTCCGGATCGGGCGGCCGGAGCAACCGGCCGGTGATCATCGGCGCGATCGCGGTCGCGCTGCTCGTCGTCGGCGGCGTGGTCGCGGCCCTGAGCTTCGACGGCGGCGGCAGCGGCGACGACGCGGGCTCCGGCGGCGCCTCCGGGAGCAGCTCCCCGACCAGCGAGGAGGTGGGCCACCGCGGCCCCGACACCTCCAAGACGATCGACAAGACCGAGTGCACGGAGCCGCGCGACTCCTACGACGAGGTCGGCAAGATCCAGGTCCCGAACTTCCGCTACAAGTACATCAAGTCGGTCCGTGAGTGCCTCCAGGCCGCGGGCTGGCGCCTGGACGTCAAGGACTACGACGAGAACACGTACGGCGAGGGCGCGGTCATCAACCAGTTCCCGGCCGCCGGGACGGACGTCGACCCGAAGGCCATGCCGCGCATCCAGCTCGACGTGTCGACGGGCGACCCGGCGTCCTGACGGGGGCGCGCGGCGACGGACGGCGACGGACGGCAACGGGAAGGGCCCGGCGGTACGAAACCGCCGGGCCCTTCCCGTGTGTCCGAGGGCCGGGCATCGGAGGTCCTGCCCGAGAGGCCGGGCCCAGGTGTCTTCCCCGGAGGCGTGCCGCAGAGGCCGTGCCCCAAGGGGCTGTTTCCCGAGGGGCCGTGCCCCGAAGGGCCGTGCCCCCGGCGCCGGGCCTCAGAGGCCGGGCCTCAGAGGTACGGGCCGCCCACCCGGCCCGCCGCCGGACCCTCGTCGCCCATCTCGTGGGCGACGCCCGGCGGCAGCGCGCGCCGCATCTGCTCCAGCTGCGCCCGCGCGGCCATCTGCTGCGCGAACAGGGTCGTCTGGATGCCGTGGAAGAGCCCTTCCAGCCAGCCGACCAGCTGCGCCTGCGCGATCCGCAGCTCCGCGTCGCTGGGGGTCCCCTCGTCCGTGAAGGGCAGCGAGAGCCGCTCCAGCTCCTCGACCAGTTCCGGGGCGAGACCGTCCTCCAGCTCCTTCACGGAGCTGGCGTGGATCTCCTTGAGCCGGACCCGGCTCGCCTCGTCCAGCGGAGCCGCCCGCACCTCCTCCAGGAGCTGCTTGATCATGCTGCCGATCCGCATCACCTTGGCCGGCTGCTCGACCATCTCCGTCACCGGAGTCTCGCGAGAGTCCGCGTCGCCGCCCCCGACGGCCATGCCGTCCTGGCCCACGACCAGAATCTGGGGGTTCTCCGGCGACCTGTCGTTGCTCGGCATCTCCATACCGTCATTGTCTCCCACCCAGGTATTTCATCATCGTGGCGGCCCCCGGTTCGACCCTCTGGCCGAACCCGGAGTGCCGAAACCCGGGCGGGCGGCGAGCCTGGTGGGGTGAAGCCATGGCTGCGCGCGATGCGGACGGCGGGAGTGGTGCTGGCGGTCGGTCCGGCCGCGCTCGCCCTCCCGAACGGGAGCACGGCGGCCCGCGCGGCCACCGGGTCCCCGCAGCGGGCCCAGGCGGCGGTCGCGGTGGCGGCCCGGCCCGGCGGTGCTCAGGCCCCGCAGGCGGTGCCGCCCCGGTACGGCGACGGAACCGGCGCGACGGGCCGCACGGACCCGCCGGACCACTCAGGAAGTTCCGGCCGCCCCGGCCAGTCGGCGCAGAGCGACCCGGCCGGGCACGGCGGTCAGAGCGGCCCCACAGGTCAGACGGGTCAGACGGGTCAGCAGGGCCGTCCGGGTCACGCGGACCGGCCGGTGCAGCAGGAGACCGCCGCGCGTCCCGAGCCCGCGCCCGCCCCCGACCGGCCGGGCCCCACCACCGCGGGGGGCCACGCCGAGCCCTCCGGTCACTCCGGGCACGCGGGGGCCGCCGACGCGACCGTCTCCCCGGCCGCCGAGCCCTCCCGGGCGGGCAGCAGGGCCGGGGAGGGCCGGGAACGCCCGGGACGTCCGGAGCCGCGGGACCGGCCCGACGGTCAGGACGACGAGGTCGCGGACCCGGCGGGCGACACCGACCCGGACGCCGCCCCCTCCGACCAGGCCGCCGTGCCCGGGGACGCGGACGCCTCCAGGACCGCCGACCCGTCCGCCGCCGCCCGCGGCCGGGGCCGCAGCCTCGGCCAGGACGCGGCAGCGGCCGATCCCTTCCTGCGCGTCCTGCCGCTGGGCGGCGGCCTGGTCCTGGTCGGCCTCGGTCTGGGCCTGGCCTTCCTCGGCCTGCGCCTGCGCCGGACCTGAGCACCGGCCCCACGGACGGACGGCCCCCGCCGCGCGGTGCCGTCCTCGCACCGTCCCGCCCTGTCGGCGGGCCCGCGGCGGGGTCCCGCGGGTCACGCCCGCAGCAGGATCTTGCCGATGTGGGTGCTGGACTCCATCAGCCGGTGCGCCTCGGCCGCCTCGGGCAGCGTCATGACCCGGTCGACGACCGGTTTCACCGTGCCGGACTCGATCAGCGGCCAGACGTGCTCACGCACCGACGCGACCACCGCCGCCTTCTCCTCCAGCGGGCGGGCCCGCAGCGAGGTCGAGGCGACGGCCGCCCGCTTGGCCATCAGCTTGGCGATGTTCAGCTCGCCCTTCACCCCGCCCTGCATGCCGATGATCACCAGCCGCCCGTTGACCGCGAGGGCGTCCACGTTGCGGTCCAGGTACGCGGCGCCGATGACGTCCAGGATCACGTCCGCGCCGCCGAGTTCCCGCACCGCCTCGACGAAGTCCTGCTCGCGGTAGTTGACCAGCACGTCCGCGCCCAGCTCGCCGCAGGCCGCCAGCTTCCCGGCCGACCCGGCGGTGACCACCACCCGCGCGCCGACGGCCTTGCCGAGCTGGATCGCCATCGTCCCGATGCCCGACGAACCGCCGTGCACCAGCAGCGTCTCGGCGGGGCGCAGGTGGCAGATCTGGAAGACGTTGGACCAGACCGTCGCGGTCACCTCGGGCAGCGCCGCCGCGGTGACCAGGTCGACGCCCCGGGGGACCGGCAGCAACTGGCCGACCGGCACGGCGACCTTCTGCGCGTAGCCGCCGCCCGCCAGGAGTGCGCACACCTCGTCGCCGACGGCCCAGCCGGAGACCCCGGGGCCGAGCCCGGCGATCCGGCCCGAGCATTCGAGACCGGGGTAGGGGGACGAGCCCGGGGGCGGGTCGTAGAAGCCCTGCCGCTGGAGGACGTCGGCCCGGTTGACGGCGGCCGCCGCCACCTCGACCAGCACCTCGCCCTCGCCGGGGACCGGGTCCCCGACCTCGTCCCACACCAGCGCCTCGGGCCCACCAGGATCGGGAATCGTGATCGCATACATGGTGGGGACGCTACTCCCCGGGCCCGGCCAGAGGCCCGAGCGCGGGCGTGCCGACCGGCGGCGCGGCACCGTCCGGACGCGTCAGTCCCGGGGCAGCGGCCGGATGTCGGGGGCGACCTGCGCGCCCGGCGAGGCCCGCACGATGGTGATCAGCCGGTCCGTCAGCTGGATGGTGCCGACGTCGGGATCGTCGTACCCGAGCACCCGGTGGCCGCGCACCACGCTCACCACCAGGTCGTCCGTCTCCTTGGGGCGGCGGCCCACCTCGGCCTTTATGACCGGGCGTTCGATCATGTCGAGGCCGCTGCCCTGCTGGATCAGGTCCTCCATCACCATGCCGGCGGCGGGGCTCAGCACGGAGAGGCCGAGGAGCCGTCCGGCGGCGCTGGCGCTGGTGATGACGGCGTCGGCGCCGGACTGCTTCAGCAGCGGCGCGTTCTCCTCCTCCCGGACCGCGGCCACGATCTTCGCGTTCCGGTTGAGCTGGCGGGCCGTCAGCGTCACCAGCACGGCCGTGTCGTCGCGCTGGGTGGCGATGATGATCTGCCGCGCCCGCTGCAGTTCGGCGCGCTTGAGCACGTCGCTGCGCGTCGCGTCCCCGACCACCCCCGCGTACCCCTCGGCGGCGGCGACGTCGATCACCTTGGAGCTGGGGTCGACCACGACCACCTGCTCTTTCTTCAGCCCGGTGGCGCAGACGGTCTGGATCGCCGAACGTCCCTTCGTCCCGAAGCCGATGACGACGGTGTGGTCCCGCAAGACGGACCTCCAGCGGTTCAGGCGCCATTCCTCCCGGGTGCGTTCGGTGAGGACTTCCAGCGTGGTGCCGACCAGGATGATCAGGAAGATCACCCGCAGCGGCGTGATGACGAAGATATTGGTGAGCCGGGCCCCGTCGCTGACCGGGGTGATGTCGCCGTACCCGGTGGTGGAGAGGGTGACCGTCGCGTAGTAGAACGCGTCGAGCAGATCGACCGACTGATCCGAGTTGTCGGTGTAGCCCTCCCGGTCGACCCAGACGATGAAGGCGGTGGCGACCAGCACCAGCAGCGCCATCGCCAGGCGCTTGCCCACCTGGCGTATCGGCCGGTCGACCACCTTCCTCGGCAGCTTCACCCGGTGCGTCACGAGGTGCTCGTCCGCCTGCCGGGCGATCGCGTCATGGCCCGGAAGTTTCACGTGAAACACACCCCGATCCCGGCCGACGCCCAGGGCAGGTCGAGGAGTTCCAGCTCCTGACCGGCCCGAGCGCCGCCCGGCGGTACGACGACGAGTCCGTCGGCCGCCGCGATCCCGCGCAGCATGGCCGGTCCGGTGTAGTGCAGCGGCACGGCGCCGTCGCCGCGCAGCAGGACGGGCACCAGCCGGGTGTCGTGGGGGTGGCCGTGCGCGGACTCCCGCAGCGGGAGCGTGTACGGCTCGGGCGCCGGGCGGGCGGCGAGCGCGCCCAGCAGGGGTTCGGCGAGCGTGAGCAGCCCGGAGACGGCGGCCAGCGGGTTGCCCGGCAGCCCGACGAGGTGCTGGTGCTCCCCCGTCCTGGCCAGCAGCATCGGGTGGCCGGGGCGCACCTTGACGCTGTCGACGAGGAGTTCGGCGCCGATCCGCTCCAGCGTGGTGTGCACATGGTCGACCGGGCCCGCCGCGGTGCCGCCGGTGGTGACGATGACATCGGCGCGGGACGTCCTGACGGCCTTCAGCAGGGCCTTGGCGTCGTCGCCGAGCCGCCGGACGGCGACCACCTCGGCACCGAGCGCGCGCAGCCAGGGCGGCAGCAGCGGGCCGAGGGCGTCCCGGATCAGCCCGTCGTGCGGCAGTCCGGTGGTGAGCAGTTCGTCGCCCAGGACGAGCACGTCGACCCGGGGGCGCGGGACGACGGCGAGGGTGTCGTACCCGGCCGCGGCGGCGAGCCCGAGCACCGCAGGGGTGACCGGGCTGCCGGGCGGGAGCAGTTGGTCGCCCGAGCGGCACTCCTGGCCGCGCGGGCGGATGTCCTGGCCGTGCTGGAGGTCGCGGGCGGCGAAGAGGCGGCCCTTGTCGTCGCCGCGTCCGTGCTCGGCGCGCAGCACGGCGGTGGTGTCCGGGGGGACGCGGGCGCCGGTGGCGATCCGGACGGCCTCGCCGTCGGTGAGCGGCGCCGGTTCGGCGTGCCCGGCGAGCAGTCCCTCGTCCCGGACGTCCCAGGGGCCGGGTCCCGCGACGGCCCAGCCGTCCATCGCCGAGGTGTCGAAGGAGGGCAGGTCGGTGAGGGCGGCGAGCGGGGCGGCCAGGGTGAGGCCGAGGGCGTCGGCGAGCGGCACCGTGACCGGGTCGCGGCCGGTGCCTCCCCGCGCGGCGCGAGCGGCGATCGCGCGGGCCTGCGGCCAGGGGGTGGCCCGGTGCCGGGTGGTGTCCTGACCGGGTTCCGGTGCCGGGCGCGGACCGGTCTGCGGCCGGGGGGCGCGGTCGCCGCCGCCGGGGGCGGGCGGACGGCCGTTGTCCTTCCTCACGAGCGCGAGCACTTCCTCGACGTCGAGGTCCCCGGCGTCCTCACCGGTCCTGGCGGAACGGGCGGTCATCCGGCGTCCGGGGCGGGCTTGTCGGGGGCGGGGGCGGACTCGCCGGGGGCGGGGGCGGCTTGCGGAGTGCCGGGGGTGGCGGGGGCCGCTTCCGCGCCGGGAGCGGCGGAGGTCTGTTCCGGACCGGAGGTGCCGGGGGCGGCCGAGGAGTTGGAGTCACCGGAGGAACCGGAGGAACCGGAGGTGCCGGGGTTCCCGTCGGCCGCGGTGTCGTCCTCGGCGGCCCAGCGCAGGGCGAGGGCCGTGGCCTTGCGGGCGGCCTCGGCGACCGCCTCGGGCCCGCCGCCCGCGCGTGCGGCGGCGTAACCGACGAGGAAGGTGGTCAGCGGCGCCGCGGGCCGCGCGACCCCGTGGGCGGCGTCCCGGGCGAGGTCGAGCAGGACGCCGGTGTCGACGTCGAGATCGAGCCCCAGCTCGTCCTTGGCTGCGGTAATCCATTCATCCAACACGTGCCCATGCTCCCTGATGCGTGCCCTGGCGGTGGCGATGTCGTCCCAGGTGTCGCAGTCGAAGGCGGCGACGGCGTCCGGGACGCGGGTGAGGTGCAGCGTGGAGGTCAGCTTACGGAGCGGGAGCCCGGCGAGCGGGGCCGGGTCGCCGGGCGGTGCCGCGTCCGCGAGGGCGGTGAGTCCGCGCCGCAGGGCCGCCGTGCGGTAGGCGGCCACCAGGGGCTGGTCCCGCCCCTCGGCGTCGGTGAGGAGCGCGCCGTCGGACCCGGCCGGGCCGGGGGCGCGCAGGGCGGTCAACAGGGCCGCCACCGTGGCCGGTTCGAGGAACGGCAGGTCGGCGGAGAGGACGACGGTCTCGGCGGCGGTGACGTGCCGCAGCCCGGCGCCGAGCGCGGCCAGTGGGCCGCCGCCCGGCGGTTCCTCACGGGCCCACCGCACCGGGCGGACGGTGGGGCGCGGGTCGGCGACGACGACGGTCGTGCGGGCGTCGGCGCAGGCGGTGAGCACCCGGTCGAGCAGCGGGCGCCCGCCCACCAGGAGACCGGGTTTGTCGGCGCCGCCGAGCCGCCGGGCGGCACCGCCGGCGAGCACGATCACGTCGTACCCGGGGGACGCGTGCGAGGTCATCCCCCGAGTATGCGGGCCGTCCCGGCCGCCCGGGACCCGTCCGCGCCGCCGTGATCAGAGGGTGCGCAGCAGGACGGCGGGCTGTTCCACGCAGTCCGCGACATACCGGAGGAAGCCGCCCGCCGTGCCGCCGTCGCAGACCCGGTGGTCGAAGGTGAGCGAGAGCTGCACGACCTGCCGTACCGCCAGTTCCCCCTCGTGCACCCAGGGCTTGGGCACGATCCGGCCGACGCCCAGCATCGCGGCCTCGGGGTGGTTGACGATCGGGGTGGAGCCGTCCACGCCGAACACCCCGTAGTTGTTCAACGTGAAGGTGCCGCCGGTGAGGTCACCGGGTGTCAGCCGCCCGGACCGGCCCGCTTCGGTGAGCCGGGCGAACTCCGCCGACAGGGACTCGGCGTCCCGGGTGTGCGCGTCCCGGACGACCGGCACGACCAGGCCGCGCTCGGTCTGCGCGGCGAACCCCAGGTGCACCTGGGGCAGCAGCACGACCTCCCTGGCCGCGGTGTCCACCGTCGAGTTCAGCTCGGGGAACCGGGCGAGGGCGGCCACGCAGATCCTGGCCAGCACCGCGAGGAGCGAGATCTTCGGCCCGCCCGCCGCGTTCATGGCGGCCCGCGCGCGCAGCAGCTCCGTCGCGTCGGCGTCGACCCAGCAGGTGGCGTCGGGGATCTCCCGGCGGCTCCGCGCCAGCTTGTCGGCGACCGCGCCGCGCACGCCCTTGAGCGGCACCCGGGTCGCGCCGGGCCCGTCCGCACCGGCGGCGACCGGCGCCGTGGCATCAGCGGGGGCGGGGGCGGACGGCGGGGTGCCGCCGAGCGCGCGTTCCACGTCGGCCCGCAGGATCAGCCCGTCGCGCCCCGATCCGGCCAGGCCGCGCAGGTCGAGCCCGTTCTCCCGGGCGAGCCGCCGCACCAGCGGCGAGATGACGGCGACGGGCCCGTCGACACCACCCCCGGCACCCCGCACCGCACTTCCGGCACCGGTCCCGGCGCCGACCACAGCCCGCCCGTCGACCGGCACGGCCCGTCCGTCGACCGGCGCCACGCTGTCGGAGGCCGCCGCGGAACTCCCGGCGTCCACCGCGGAATCGCCAGAGGCACCCGCGGAACTCCCGGCGCCCGCCACCGTTCCGTCCGCCGCCGTGCCCGGGGCCACCGCTCCGGGGTTCGGTCCCGCAGCGCCGGTCGGGGCATCGGGGCGCACCCGGCGGCGCCGGGCCGGGGGTGCCGTCGTGCCGTAGCCGACCAGGACGTTCCCGGAGCCCTCCGGTTCGGGGGCGGGCGTGGAGGGCGCCGTCCGCGGATCGGCGGCCGGGGCTCCCACCGCGACCGTCAGCAGCGGTGCGCCGACGGGCAGTTCGCTGCCCTGCTCGCCGAACCGGGCCGTCACGACCCCGCCGTAGGGGCAGGGCACCTCGACCATCGCCTTGGCCGTCTCGACCTCGACCACCGGCTGGTCGATCGCCACGACGTCCCCGACCTGGACCAGCCAGCGCACGATCTCCGCCTCGGTGAGCCCCTCCCCGAGGTCGGGCAGCCTGAACTCCAGCACCTGTGCCATCAGCCCTCGGCCTCCCACTGCAAGCGCCCCACGGCGTCCAGGATGCGGTCGACACCGGGCAGGTGGTGCCGCTCCAGCATCGGCGGCGGGTAGGGGATGTCGAACCCGGCGACCCGCAGCACCGGCGCCTCCAGGTGGTGGAAGCAGCGCTCGCCGACCCGGGCCGCGATCTCCCCGCCGGGCCCGCCGAAGCCGGCCGACTCGTGCACGACCACCGCGCGCCCGGTGCGCCGCACCGACGCGCAGACCGTCTCGTCGTCGAACGGCACCAGGGAACGCAGATCGACGACCTCCAGGTCCCAGCCCTCCGCGCGGGCCGCCTCGGCCGCTTCGAGGCAGACCGGGAGGGAGGGCCCGTAGGTGATGAGCGTGGCGCTGCGCCCGGAGCGCCGGACCACCGCCCGGCCCAGCGGCTCGACGGCCGCCGGTTCCTCGGGGTTCCAGGAGTCCTTCGACCAGTACAGCCGCTTGGGCTCCAGGACGACCACCGGGTCGTCGGAGGCGATGGCGGCGCGCAGCAGCCCGTACGCGTCGGCGACCGTGGCCGGGGTGACGACGTGCAGGCCGGGGGTGGCCATGTAGTACGCCTCGGAGGAGTCGCTGTGGTGCTCGACCCCGCCGATGCCGCCGCCGTAGGGCACGCGCACGGTGATCGGCAGCGGCATCGCCCCGCGGGTGCGGTTGCGCGTCTTCGCGACATGGCTGACCAGTTGCTCGAACGCCGGGTAGGCGAACGCGTCGAACTGCATCTCCACCACCGGGCGCAGCCCGTACATGGCCATGCCGACGGCGGTGCCGAGGATGCCGGCCTCCGCGAGCGGGGTGTCGGTGCAGCGGTCCTCGCCGAACTCCGCGGCGAGCCCGTCGGTGACCCGGAAGACACCGCCGAGGGTGCCGACGTCCTCACCCAGGACGTGCACGGTGGGGTCGGCGGCCATGGCGTCGCGCATCGCGCGCGTGAGGGCCTGCGCCATGGTGGCCGGCTTGAGGGCGACGGTCGTCATCACGCGCCCTCCCGCTCCGCCGCCAGCTCCGCGCGGAGCTGCTCGCGCTGTTCGCGCAGTTGCGGGGTGGGTTCGGCGTAGACGTGGGCGAAGAGGTCCATCGGGTCGAGCGGCGGGTCCTCGTTCATCCGCGCGCGCAGGTCGGCGGCCATCGCCTCGGCGTCCGCGCGGGCCGCCTCGATCCCGGCCTCGTCCAGCAGAGAGCGTGCGGTCAGCTCCTGCTCCAGAAGGGTGATCGGGTCGTGCGCCCGCCAGGCCTCGACCTCGTCGGCCGCGCGGTAGCGGGTCGCGTCGTCGGCGTTGGTGTGCGCGTCGAGCCGGTAGGTGACGGCCTCGACGAGGGTGGGGCCGCCGCCCTCACGCGCGCGCCGGACGGCGTCGGCGAGGACCTCGTGGACGGCGAGCGCGTCGTTGCCGTCGACCAGGCGGCCCGGCATGCCGTAGCCGACGGCCTTGTGGGCCAGCGACGGGGCCGCGGTCTGCTTGGCGAGCGGGACGGAGATGGCGAAGCCGTTGTTCTGGACCAGGAAGACGACCGGTGCCTGCCAGACGGCGGCGAAGTTCAGCGCCTCGTGGAAGTCGCCCTCGCTGGTGCCGCCGTCGCCGACGAGCGCGAGCGCGACCACGTCGTCGCCCTTGAGGCGGGCCGCGTGGGCGAGGCCGACGGCGTGCGGGAGCTGGGTGGCGAGCGGGGTGGACAGCGGCGCCACCCGGTGTTCGCGCGGGTCGTAGCCGGTGTGCCAGTCGCCGCGCAGCAGGGTGAGCGCCTGCACGGGGTCGAGGCCGCGGGCGACGGCGGCGAGGGTGTCGCGGTAGCTGGGGAAGAGCCAGTCCCGGTCCTCCAGGACGAGCGCGGCGGCGACCTCGCAGGCCTCCTGGCCGGTGCTCGACGGGTAGACGGCGAGCCTGCCCTGCTTGGTGAGCGCGGTGGCCTGCGCGTTGTAGCGGCGCCCGCGCACCAGCTCGCCGTACAGGCGGCGCATCAGGGCCGGGTCGGCGCCGCGGGCTGCGTCGGTGCCGAGGACGCGGTGGGGCTCGGCGTCGGGCAGCAGCGGCGCGGGGTCCGTGCGGGGTCGCCAGGCGGGCGGCGGCGACGGGTGGTACGCGCCGCGCTGCTCCAGGACCGTCATGACGGCACCTCCTCGTGGGAGAGGCTTGCGGCGCGTCACGGGTGTGATGCGCCTCACCTACCGATTGTTCGGTCGTCGGCACATTTTGGCTACAGGCACCTCACGGCTGTGGACAAACGGTTCTCCACAACCTGGAATGAACGCACTACGTCCATGGTAGGGAGGCGGGGGGACATGGCACCTGAACAAATGGCCGACCGGGCGGAGGCGGGCAGCGCCGTGCCGCCCCCGCGTCCGCGTCCGCTCGACGCCATCGACCTGGACATCCTGCAGATGCTCCAGACGGACGGCCGGGCGTCGATACGGTCGGTGGCCGAGCGGGTCCATGTGTCGCGGGCCAACGCGTACGCGCGCATCAACCGCCTCATCGAGGACGGTGTGATCCGGGGGTTCGGGGCCCGCGTCGACCACGAGCGGGCCGGTCAGGGCACGTCGGCGTACATCACGCTGAAGATCGTGCAGAACTCCTGGCGGAGCGTGCGCGAGCAGCTCAGACAGCTTCCCGGGGCCTCCCACATCGCGCTGGTGGGCGGCGACTTCGACGTGCTGCTGCTGGTGCACACCCCGGACAACCGGGCGCTGCGCGAGGTGGTGCTGACGCGGCTCCAGGCGATGCCCGAGGTGCTCAGCACCCGCACCCTGCTGGTGTTCGAGGAGGAGGACCTGGAGCCGCAGGGCTGACTCACCCGGCCGCGCGCAGCCCTCCGAAGACCAGCCGCGCGACCGCGTCGGCCACCTCGCGCTCGCCCGTCGTGCCCCGGCCCTCGGGGCGGTACCACTCGACGATCGAGTTGATCATCCCGAAGACGAGCCGGGTCGCGAGCCGCACCTCCACGTCGGTGCGCACCTCGCCCTCGGCGGCGGCCGCCCGCAGCAGCTCGGCGACCCGGTGGTCGAAGTCGCGGCGCCGCTCCAGCGCCCACCGCTCGGTGTCGGTGTTGCCGCGCACCCGCAGCAGCAGCGTCACGTACGGCAGCTCCGCGAGCAGCACCTCGACCATGCGCCGGACGACGTACTCCAGGCGGGCCGCGGCGCTCCCCACGCGCGCGTGCTCCTCGTCGAGGATGCCGAAGAGGCCGTCGAGGGCCCGGCTGACGGCGCGGTGCAGCAGCTCCTCCTTGCCGGCCACGTGGTGGTAGATCGACGACTTGGAGATGCCCGCCGCCCGGGAGAGGTGCTCCATGGAGGTGCCGTCGTAGCCGCGCTCGTTGAAGACCTGGACGGCGACGGACAGCAGCGTCTCGGGCGTGTACGTGTCGCGCTTGGCGGTGGTCATGAGGTGCCGCCCTCCCGCTTGTCGGTGGCGTACGCGTGCCGGTAGAGCGCCAGGGACGGCGTGTAGCGGCCGGACGGGTCGCGCAGATGGAGGTCGTCGAGGAGGGCGTAGGCCCAGTTGCGGCCGAGCCTGCGGCTCCATTCGAAGGGGCCCAGCGGGTAGTTGACGCCCAGTCGCATCGCGGTGTCGATGTCCTCCTCGGTGGCCACGCCCTTGGCGACGGCGTCGTGCGCCAGGTCGACGATCCGGGCGACCGTGCGGGCGACGATCATGCCGGGGACGTCACCGATGACGCTGACCTCCTTGCCGAGCGCCTGGAAGAGGCCGGTGGCCTCGGCGAGGGCGCGCGGCGAGGTGTCCTGGGAGGCGGAGAGGGCGATGCGGGTGGCCCTGCGGTAGTCCAGGGCGAGGTCGAAGTAGACGACGTCGCGGAACTCCACGGACGTCTGGCCGTCGGCGAGCGCCAGATGGCCGCCGCCGGGCAGCACCAGGCGGCTGCCCTGGTCCTCGTCCTCCTCGCGCACCTGGATGCCCGCCTCGCGGATCAGCGGGAGCAGGTCGGCCGCCGGGCCCAGATCGCCCTCGACGACGACGTGGGAGGGCCGCCTGCACGGTTCCGCGGTGTGCGGCTCGGCGGGTTCGGCGTCCTCGCCGTACGCGTACCAGCCCTGTCCGCTCTTGCGGCCGAGGCGGCCGGACTCGACCAGGCGGCGCTGGGCGAGCGACGGGGTGAAGCGCACGTCCCGGAAGAAGGACGTCCACACGGAGTGGGTGACGGACTCGTTGACGTCCTGGCCGATCAGGTCGGTCAGTTCGAACGCGCCCATCCGGAAGCCGCCGCACTCGCGCAGCACGGCGTCGATGGTGGCCGGGTCGGCGCCCTGCGCCTCGTGGACCGCGAAGGCCTCGGCGTAGAAGGGCCGCGCGATCCGGTTGACGATGAAGCCGGGGGTGTCGGCGCAGGCGACCGGCGTCTTGCCCCAGGCGCGCGCCGTCTCGTACGCGCGCGTGGCGGACGTGACGTCGCTGGCGTACCCGGAGACGACCTCGACCAGCGGCAGCAGCGGCGCCGGGTTGAAGAAGTGCAGG
The DNA here is from genome assembly GCF_900091845.1 of Streptomyces sp. SolWspMP-5a-2. GTDB lineage: Bacteria > Actinomycetota > Actinomycetes > Streptomycetales > Streptomycetaceae > Streptomyces > Streptomyces doudnae. Next base: position 15,748 of record NZ_FMCI01000322.1, on the reverse strand, counting down.
CCGACGAAGCGGCCGGGGTTGCGCAGCGCGCCGCCGATCGCGGTCACCGACAGGGACGAGGTGTTGGTGGCCAGCAGGCAGTCCTCGCCGACCACCTCCTCCAGCCGCCGGAACAGCTCCTGCTTGACGTCGAGCCGCTCCAGGACGGCCTCGACGACCAGCGTGCAGTCGGCGAGTTCGGACAGGTCCGCGGCGGGCAGCAGCCGCTCGCGCGCGGCGTCCCGTTCGGCGGCGGTGAGCCGGTCCTTGGCGACCAGCCGGTCGAGCCGGGCGACGATCGCGTCGGCGGCCCGGTCCGCCTGCCCGGCGACGGAGTCGTACAGCCGAACGGCGTGGCCCGCGGCGAGCGCCACCTGGGCGATGCCCTGTCCCATGGTTCCGGTGCCCACCACGGCCACGGGGCTGCTGAGGTCCAGTGCTGTCATGGGCGCGATCCTCCCGCACGGGGTTTTCCACAGATGCGGCGGTCCCCCTTGTCCCGACCGATCGTTCGGTTACTCTAACTCTGTCCGGCTGTTTCTGCCCAGGTCATGAGCTCGAAGACGAGTTCTCCAGACGAGGAGTTGGTCCCGCATGGCCGCCGAACCGTCCGCTCACGCGCTGATCGCCGTCCACCGGCCCACCCTGGACCAGGCGCTCGAGGCGATCCGCACCCGCGCGTACTGGTCCCCGCACCCCGAGCACCCCAAGGCCTACGGCGAGAACGGCAGCCTGGACGCGGCGGCGGGCAAGGCCGCCTTCGAGGCCCTCCTGGACACCCGCATGGACCTCGGCCAGCCCGGCACCGACGACTGGACGGGCGCCGAGCAGTCGCCGTACGGCGTCGCGCTCGGCGTCACCTACCCGCACGCCGATCCCGACGTGCTGCTGCCCGCCATGCGCGCCGGGCAGCCCGCCTGGCGGGACGCGGGGCCCGAAGTGCGCGCGGTGGTCTGCCTGGAGATCCTCAAGCGGATCAGCGACCGCACCCACGAGTTCGCGCACACGGTCATGCACACCAGCGGCCAGGCGTTCATGATGGCGTTCCAGGCGGGCGGCCCGCACGCGCAGGACCGCGGCCTGGAGGCGGTGGCGTACGCGTACGCGGAGCAGGTCCGCACCCCCGGGTCCGCGGAGTGGAGCAAGCCGCAGGGCAAGCGCGACCCGCTCACCCTCACCAAGACGTTCACCACCGTCCCGCGCGGTGTCGCCCTGGTCATCGGCTGCAACACCTTCCCCACCTGGAACGGATTCCCCGGTCTGTTCGCCTCCCTGGCCACCGGCAACGCGGTGCTGGTGAAGCCGCACCCGCGCGCGGTGCTGCCGCTCGCGCTCACGGTGCGCATCGCGCGCGAGGCGCTCGCCGACGCGGGCTTCGACCCGAACCTGGTGGCGCTGGCCGCCGAGCGTCCCGGCGAGGGCATCGCCAAGACCCTCGCGACCCGCCCGGAGATCCGGATCGTCGACTACACGGGCTCGACCGCCTTCGGCGACTGGCTGGAGGCCAACGCCCGCCAGGCGCAGGTCTACACGGAGAAGGCGGGCGTCAACACGGTCGTCGTCGAGTCCACCGGCGACTACCGGGGGATGCTCGCGAACCTGGCCTTCTCGCTCTCCCTCTACAGCGGCCAGATGTGCACCACCCCGCAGAACCTGCTGATCCCCCGGGACGGCATCCGTACCGAGGACGGCACCCGCACCTTCGACGAGGTGGTGGCCGACCTCGCGCGCGCGGTCGACGGGCTGCTCGGGGACGACGCGCGCGCCAACGGCGTCCTCGGCGCCCTCGTCAACCCGGACGTGAAGGCCCGGCTGGAGGCCGCCGCCGGACTCGGCGAGGTCGCCCTCGCCTCACGGGAGATCGTCCACCCCGAGTTCCCCGGCGCGGTCGTGCGCAGCCCGCTGATCGTGAAGCTGGACGGCGCCAAGCCGGACGACGAGGCCGCCTGGGCGAGCGAGTGCTTCGGCCCGGTCTCCTTCGCCGTCGCGGTCGACTCGGCGGCGCACGCGGTGGAGGTGCTGCGCCGCACGGTCCGCGACAAGGGCGCGATGACGGTCGGCGCCTACACCACGGACCCCGATGTGGAGCGGTCCGTCGAGGAGGTCTGCCTGGAGGAGTCGGCACAGCTCTCGCTGAACCTCACGGGCGGGGTGTACGTCAACCAGACGGCCGCCTTCTCCGACTTCCACGGCTCGGGCGGCAACCCGGCGGCCAACGCGGCCCTCACGGACGCCGCGTTCGTCGCCAACCGCTTCCGGACGGTGGAGGTGCGCCGCCCGGCGTGACGGCGGCCGGACGCACGGCCCGCGCGGCATGCCGCTCAGCGGGCCGTCGCGCTCCAGTGGTAGAGCGTCATGGCGACGCTGGTCGCCAGGTTGTAGCTGGAGACCTGCGGGCGCATCGGCAGCGACAGCAGCCGGTCGGCCCGCGCGCGTACCGCGCCGGAGAGGCCGCTGCGCTCGGAGCCGAAAGCGAGGACGGCGTCGTCCGGGAGCGTCACGTCCCGGAGGTCCTCGCCCTCCGGGTCGAGCGCGAAGACCGGACCCGGGGGCAGGTCGGCCGGTTCGAGGCGCTCCACGGCGGTCGCGAAGTGCAGCCCGGCCCCGGCCCGCACGACGGTCGGGTGCCAGGGGTCGAGGGTCCCGGTGGTGACGACGCCGGTCGCCCCGAACCCGGCGGCGAGCCGGATGACCGCGCCCGCGTTGCCGAGGTTGCGCGGCTGGTCGAGGACCACCACCGGCGCGGTCCTGGGCAGCCGGGCCAGCGCCGCCGTCTGCGCGGCGCGGTCGGGCCGCGCGGCGAGGGCGGCCACGCCGGTGGGGTGCGGGCGCGGCACGAGCGCCTTGTACGCCGTCTCCGGCACCTCGGTGACGAGGGCGGCGAGCGGGTCGCGGACGTCGGGGGCCAGGTCGTCGGCGAGGGCGAGCACGGCCGCCCGGTCGGTGGCGACCGCGACCGGCACGTCGGCCCCGAACCGCACGGCGTGTTTCAGGGCGTGGAACCCGTCGAGCAGGACGGCGCCGGGGGCGAGCCGGTGCCAGGCGGTCAGGGCGGCGGTCATGGCGTGCAGCCTACGTGCGGCCCGCCCCGGCCCCGACCGCCGCGTCGTCACCGGCCGCCCGCGGCCTGGGCAGCACCGCGCGCGGGCCCCGGGCCGCGAGGCCGCCCCGCGCGCGTGCCGCCAGCGCGCCGAGACGGCGCAGGAAGGACGTCGGCAGGAAGACCGCGTCCGCGGCGATCATCGCGAGCGAGAAGAACGGCAGCCCGAGGACGACGGCGATCACCGCGTGCTCGACCATCATCAGCGCGAGCAGGACGTTCTTGACCCGCCGGTCGAACAGCGTGAACGGGAAGGCGACCTGCACGATCACGGTCCCGTAGGTGACCAGCATGACCATGGTGCCGCTGGCGGAGAGCAGGTCGGCCAGGGCGGGCCAGGGGGAGAAGTAGTCCAGGTGCAGCGGGTAGTGCACGGCGGTGCCGTCCTGCCAGCGCGAACCCTGGATCTTGTACCAGCCCGCCGTCGCGTAGATCAGACAGGCCTCGGCCATGATCACGAACAGGGCGGCGTTGTGCGCGACGGCGGTGACCACGTCCAGCAGCACCCGGGGCTCGTGCCCCTTCGCCCGCCGCTCCACGGCCCAGCGCACGGCCACGCCCACCCACACCACGTACAGGATCGTCGGAACGGTCGGGTCGACGGCGTCGAGGCGGCCCCCGGCGGTCACCGCGACCAGCGCGAACCCGAGGACGGACCACAGCGCGGGCCCCGCCCGGTCGACGACGTGCTCGCCCCGCGCGCGTGCCGCGGCCGCCCGACGGGCCCGGCGCGCGTCCAGCGACCAGACCTGGCCGCAGCGCGTGAACACCAGGTAGATCGCCATCAGGTGCAGGACGTTGTCGCCGCCGTCGCCCATGAAGACGCTGCGGTTCTGCAGCGACAGCACACCGACCATGAACAGCACGGACATCGTGCGGGTGCGCCAGCCGAGCAGCAGCAGGACCGAGCTGACCGCGGCGAGGGCGTACACCGTCTCGAACCAGCCCCGGCCGTCCGACCACATCAGCGCCGTGAAGGCGCGGTTGCCCGCGATGAGCTGCTGGGCCAGGTCCCAGCTCCAGGGGCCGTCGGGGCCGTACATCTCCTGCCGGTGCGGGAACTCGCGGAGCAGGAAGAGCAGCCAGGTCGCGCTGAACCCGATGCGGACGACGGCGCTCTGGAAGGGGCCGAGGGCGGATCCGGTGACCCGGGCGAGACCGGCGGAGACCGCCGGGGCGAATCGGTTCACTGGGCGGCTCCGGCGGGCTTCGCGTCACGGGAGAGGTCGGCGTCCGATATCGGCCACCACGGCAGCACGCGGTAGGTCGGCCGGTCCGAGACCTTCTCGCCGCTCCACCGGGGCGGCGGCACGTTCGTGGTGCGCGAGCGCACCTGGACGCGCTGCACGGTGCCGCCGTCGCCCGCCGCGTCCTCGCGCCCCAGGCGCAGCAGCACGATGCGCGTCAGATAGGTCCGGGCGAGCGCCCCGCGCTGGCCGTTCGGACGGTTGTTCGCATCGTGCGTGGAGAGGAAGAAGTCCCAGGCCCGGCGCAGCTCGTTCTGCTGGGTGTGGCTGGGCAGCGGGTTGCCGTCGATGGCCCGGCCGTCCTCGGCGGACAGGTCGTACCAGCCGGTGGTGCGCACCCCGCCGTCCGCGGTGCCGACGTCCGCCCTGACCTGGACGGCGATGTTCTGCTGGAGCGGGTTCGGCGCGAAGAGCTTCCAGTTCTGCTCGAACTCGGGGTACACCCAGTCGTCGATCGCCCCGCTGTGCTGCTTGCTCAGCGTGTTCGACGGCGCGACGTGCAGGAAGACCATCCCGAGGTGGACGCAGACGGTCACGGCGGCGACGGCGAGCGCGAGCGCGGCGACCGCCTGGTACCGCGGCGAGAGCGCGGCCACACCGGCGGGCCCCGCCCCGCCCCGGTCCACCGCCACGACGGGCGCGGACGCCTCGGAGGGTGCGGGTGGTTCGGAGGGTTCGGGGAGGGCGCCGGGGTCGACGGGGCCGGTGGGACGCGAGGGGCCCCCGGGCCCGTCGGGGACAGCAGCTCCCCCGGGCTCGGAGAGGTCGGCGGGCCCGGACGGTTCCCCGGGCCCGGAACGTTCGGCGGGCCCGGTGCGGTCCGGCCCGGGAGGCTCGGGGGCGGGATCGCCCGGCCCCGGGGGGTCCGCCGGGTCGGGGTCGCGCGTCCGGTCCGCCCCCTGGTCGTACGCGTCCATTCCGCCCCGTCTCCCGATCCGCTCCGTCGTCCGGCCGCACGTCCACCGGGCCCGCACCGGGAACGGTACTCAGGCCGGGCCGGGCTTCACAGCCCCGCGGGGCACCGCCGGGTCATCCACAGCGGTTGACACCTTACGGCGCTCGACCGACGATGGAAGCGCACGAACCGAACGATCGGTCGGGAGCAGGCTCCCGGCCCAGCCCAGGTCGAGGGGGACCGCATGGCGACAGCAGCGGCGCACCAGACGGACACCGCCGGGGAGGACACCGCCACCGGCGGGTACGAACGCGCCTTCGACGCCGCCGTGGCCGCCGAGGAACGCGTCGAACCGCGCGACTGGATGCCGGACGCCTACCGCGCGACACTCGTGCGGCAGATGGCCCAGCACGCGCACTCGGAGATCATCGGCATGCAGCCGGAGGCCAACTGGATCACCCGCGCGCCCTCCCTGCGCCGCAAGGCGATCCTGATGGCCAAGGTCCAGGACGAGGCGGGCCACGGCCTCTACCTGTACAGCGCCGCCGAGACCCTCGGCACCAGCCGCGACGAGCTGCTCGACAAGCTCCACTCGGGCCGCCAGAAGTACTCCTCGATCTTCAACTACCCGACGCTGACCTGGGCCGACGTCGGCGCGATCGGCTGGCTGGTGGACGGCGCCGCGATCACCAACCAGGTGCCGCTGTGCCGCTGCTCCTACGGCCCGTACGCCCGCGCCATGGTCCGGATCTGCAAGGAGGAGTCCTTCCACCAGCGCCAGGGCTACGAGCTGCTTCTCGCCCTCAGCCGGGGCACCCCCGAGCAGCACGCGATGGCGCAGGACGCGGTGGACCGCTGGTGGTGGCCGTCGCTGATGATGTTCGGCCCGCCCGACGACGAGTCGGCGCACTCCGCGCAGTCCATGACGTGGAAGATCAAGCGCCACTCCAACGACGAGCTGCGCCAGCGCTTCGTCGACATCTGCGTCCCGCAGGCCGCGTCGCTCGGCCTCACCCTGCCCGACCCGGAGCTGCGGTGGAACGAGGAGCGGCAGCGGCACGACTTCGGCCCGATCGACTGGGCGGAGTTCCGCGCGGTCCTCAAGGGCAACGGACCCTGCAACGAACAGCGGCTCAGCCAGCGCAGGCGGGCCCACGAGGACGGCGCCTGGGTGCGGGAGGCGGCCGCCGCGTACGCGGCCAAGCGGACCGGCCGGGCAGAAGGAGAGCGGGCATGACGGACACCGACTGGCCCCTGTGGGAGGTCTTCGTGCGCTCGCGCCGCGGCCTCGCGCACACCCACGCCGGGAGCCTGCACGCGCCCGACGCCGAGTTCGCCCTGCGCAACGCGCGCGACCTGTACACCCGGCGCGGCGAAGGCGTCTCGATCTGGGTCGTCCCCTCGGCCGCCGTCACCGCCTCCTCGCCGGACGAGAAGGACCCGTTCTTCGAGCCGTCCGCCGACAAGCCCTACCGGCACCCGACCTTCTACGAGATCCCGGACGGGGTGAAGCACCTGTGAGCGCCACCACCGCGACGACGGCCGCCCTCGCCCTCGGGGACGACGCCCTGGTCCTCTCGCACCGCCTGGGCGAGTGGGCGGGCCACGCGCCCGTGCTGGAGGAGGAGGTCGCCCTCGCCAACATCGCCCTCGACCTGCTGGGCCAGGCCCGCGTCCTGCTGTCGTCGGCGGGCGACGAGGACGAGCTGGCGTACCTGCGCGAGGAGCGCGCCTTCACCAACCTCCAGCTGGTCGAGCAGCCCAACGGCGACTTCGCCCACACCATCGCCCGCCAGCTGTACTTCTCCACCTACCAGCACCTGCTGTACGAGCGACTGGCCGCGGGGGAGGGCGAGTTCGCGGGGCTCGCGGCGAAGGCCGTCAAGGAGGTCGCCTACCACCGCGACCACGCCGAGCAGTGGACCCTGCGCCTCGGGGACGGCACGGACGTCAGCCACGCCCGGATGCGGGCCGCGTGCGAGGCGCTGTGGCGGTTCACCGGCGAGATGTTCGAGCCGGTGCCCGGCCTCGACGTGGACACCGACGCGCTGCGCACGGCCTGGCGCGAGTCGGTGGACACGGTGCTGCGCCGGGCCACGCTCACGCTCCCGGAGGGGCCGGACTCCGGCGGCTGGGCGGCCGGGGCCGGGCGCCAGGGCCTGCACACCGAGTCCTTCGGGCGGATGCTCGCCGAGATGCAGCACCTGCACCGCAGCCACCCGGGCGCGTCATGGTGACGGCCACCGTCCTGGAGGCGGAACTGCTCGCGCTCGCCGGTTCGGTGCCCGACCCCGAACTGCCCGTGCTCACCCTCGCCGAGCTGGGCGTGGTGCGCGCGGTGCGGCTGCGCTCCGCCGGCACCGCCGAGGTCGACCTGACCCCCACCTACACCGGCTGCCCGGCGATCGAGGCGATGTCCGCCGACATCGAACGGCTGCTGCACGCGCACGGGGTGGCCGAGGTCACCGTGCGCACGGTGCTCGCGCCCGCCTGGTCGACCGACGACATCACCGACGAAGGCCGCCGCAAACTGCGGGAGTTCGGCATCGCGCCGCCCCGCGTCCACCGGGGGCCGGGTCCGGTCCCCGTCACGCTGGGCGCCACCCGCACCCTCACCACGCCCCCGGAGCCGGTGCACTGCCCGCACTGCGGCTCCGCCGAGACCGAACTGCTCAGCCGGTTCTCCTCGACCGCCTGCAAGGCGCTGCGCCGCTGCCTCGCCTGCCGTGAACCCTTCGACCACTTCAAGGAGTTGTGATGGCCCGCTTCCACGCGCTCCGGGTGGCGGCGGTCGACCGGCTCACCGACGACTCCGTCGCGCTCACCCTCGCCGTCCCCGAGGAGCTGCGCGAGCGCTACCGGCACGCGCCCGGCCAGCACCTCGCCGTCCGGCGCACGCTCGACGGCGCCGAGGTCCGGCGCACCTACTCGATCTGCTCGGCGGCCCCCGCCACCGGCGGCCCGGCCACCCTGCGGATCGGGGTGCGGCTGGTGGAGGGCGGGGCGTTCTCCACCCACGCGCTCAAGGAGATCGCCGAGGGGGACGAGCTGGAGGTGATGACCCCGGCCGGCCGCTTCACCCTGGACCCGGCGCCGGGCCTGTACGCGGCGATCGTCGGCGGCAGCGGCATCACCCCGGTGCTGTCCATCGTCTCGACGCTGCTGGCGCGCGAGCCCGGGGCCCGGTTCTGCCTGGTCCGCAGCGACCGCACCACGGCGTCCACGATGTTCCTGGAGGAGGTCGCCGACCTCAAGGACCGCTACCCGCGCCGGTTCCAGCTCGTCACGGTGCTCTCCCGGGAGGAGCAGCAGGCGGGCCTGCCGTCCGGGCGGCTCGACCGCGAGCGGCTGACCGGGCTGCTGCCCGCGCTGCTGCCGGTGGAGCGGGTGGCGGGCTGGTTCCTGTGCGGCCCCCTCGGCCTGGTCGAGGGCGCCGAGCGGGCGCTGCGCGAGATCGGCGTCCCGCGCGCCCTGGTCCACGAGGAGATCTTCCACGTGGACACGGTCGCCCCGGCGCCCGCCGCCCCCGCGCCCGCCCACAGCACGGTGACCGCCCGCCTCGACGGCCGCGCCGGGACCTGGCCGGTCCGGGACGGCGAGTCCGTGCTGGAGACGGTCCTGCGCAACCGCGCGGACGCCCCCTACGCCTGCAAGGGCGGGGTCTGCGGCACCTGCCGCGCCTTCCTGGTCTCCGGCGAGGTCCGCATGGACCGCAACTTCGCCCTGGAACCGGAGGAGACGGCGGCGGGCTACGTCCTGGCCTGCCAGTCCCACGCGGTGACGGAGGAGGTGGAGGTCGACTTCGACCGCTGACCGGGCACGGCCGCCCGCGGTCGCCCAGCGGCCGGGAGGGCACCCGCCGGCCGGGGAGGAGCCGACCACCCGTTCCCTTCTTCTAGAACCTGTTCTATCTTGACGCTCCGTCAGATCAGCGCAGCCGCCGGGAGGACAGGACCGTGGACTTCACCTTCAGCGAGGAGCAGCAGGCGGCGGCCGAGGCGGCGCGGGGCGTCTTCTCCGGCGTCGCCCCCGACGCGGTGCCCAGCCCCTCGATGGTCGTGGGCGCCGTCGCCGACGACTTCGACCGCGCCCTGTGGGCCAGGCTCGCCGAGGCGGACCTGCTGAGCCTGCTGCTCGACCCGGCCGAGGGCGGCGCGGGCCTGGACGCCGTCGCGCTCTGCCTGGTGCTGCGCGAGTCCGCGGCGGTCCTGGCCCGGGTCCCGCTCCTGGAGCACAGCGCGGCGGCGGCGACCGTACAGGCCCACGGCACGACGGAGTTGAGGTCGGCGCTGCTGGCCCCCGCGGGCCGGGGCGAGCTGGTGCTGACCGTCGCCGCGAGCGGCCGCACCGGACACGACCCGGCCGGACTCGCCGTGACCGCCCGGCAGGACGGCGACACCTGCGTGCTCGACGGCGTCCAGACGGCGGTGCCGTGGGCGCACAACGCCGACCACATCGTCGTCCCGGCCCGCACCGCGGGCGGCGACCGCACCCTGCTCGCGGTCGTCCCGCGGGGACTGGACGGGGCCGGCCTCGCCGAGCAGATCTCCACCACCGGCGAACGGCTCGGCGAGCTGCGGCTGGAGTCGGCGCGCGTCCCCGCCGCGTCCGTCATCGACGCGGACGGCGCCTGGGAGGGGCTGCGGGACCTGCTGACCACGGGGACCTGCGCACTGGCGCTCGGCCTCGGGGAACGGGTGCTGCGGATGAGCGGCGAATACACGAGCAGGCGCGAGCAGTTCGGGTTCCCGGTCGCCACCTTCCAGGCCGTCGCGATGCAGGCCGCCGACCGGTACATCGACCTGCGCGCGATGGAGGTCACGCTCTGGCAGGCCGCCTGGCGGATCGCCTCCGGGGCGCCGGGCGCGCTGCCGGCCGCCGGTGACGTGGCGGTGGCGAAGATCTGGGCCTCCGAGGGGGTCCGCCGGGTGGTGCAGACGGCGCAGCACCTGCACGGCGGGTTCGGCGCCGACGTGGAGTACCCGCTGCACCGCTACCACGCGTGGGCCAAGCACCTGGAGCTGTCGCTCGGCCCGGCCGCCGCGCACGAGGAGGCCCTCGGCGACCTGCTGGCCGCCCACTCCCTGGGCTGACGGCCCGCGCACCGACCCGGGCGGGACCGCGCGGACCGGCCCGGGTCATGTCCTAGAGGACGAAGCCGGCCTCGCCGGTGTCGGTCACGACGGGCCTGCCCGCGGCCGCCCACACCTGCATCCCGCCATCGACGTTCGCGGCGTCGATCCCCTGCTGCGCCAGGTACATGGTGACCTGGGCGGAGCGGCCGCCGGAGCGGCAGACGACGTTGACCCGGCCGTCCTGCGGGGCGGCCTCGGTCAGCTCGCCGAAGCGGGCCACGAACTCGCTGAGGGGGATGTGCAGGGCCCCTTCGGCGTGGCCCGCCTGCCACTCGTCGTTCTCGCGGACGTCCAGCAGGAAGTCGCCGTCCTTGAGGTCAGCGACCTCGACCGTGGGCACACCAGCTCCGAATTGCATGCCCCGACGCTACCCGACCCGGGTCGCGCCCCGGCCGCCTACCCGAGCAGCGCGGCCAGCTCCTCCTCGCGGGCGGCGACCTGCGCGAGGAGCTGCTCGGCGATCTCCTCCAGGAGCCGGTCGGGGTCGTCGGGGGCGAGCCGCAGCATCGAGCCGATCGCGCTCTCCTCCATCTCCTTGGCGACCAGCGTGAGCAGCTCCTTGCGCTGGGACAGCCATTCGAGACGGGCGTACAGCTCCTCGCTGTGGCTGGGGCCGCGCTCGGCGGGCGCGGGACCCGCGGCCCACTCCTCGGACAGCTCGCGCAGCGCCGCCTCGTCACCGCGCGCGTAGGCCGCGTTGACCCGCGTGATGAACTCCTCGCGCCGCTGCCGTTCGCCCTCGTCGGGCGCCAGGTCGGGGTGGGCCCTGCGGGCCAGTTCGCGGTAGAGCTTGCGCGCCTCGTCGCTGGGGCGGACCCGCTGCGGGGGCCGCACCGGCTGGTCGGTGAGCATCGCGACGGCCTCGGGGAACAGGCCGTCGCCGTCCATCCAGCCGTTGAACAGCTCCTCGACGCCCGGCATGGGCATGACCCGGGCCCGCGCCTCGTCCGCCTTGCGCCGGTCCTCCGGGTCGCCGGTGCGGTCGGCGGTGACCTCGGCGATCCGGGCGTCCAGCTCGTCGAGGCGGGTGTACATGGGGCCGAGCTTCTGGTGGTGCAGGCGGGAGAAGTTCTCCACCTCGACGCGGAACGTCTCCACCGCGATCTCGTACTCGATCAGCGCCTGTTCGGCGGCCCGCACGGCGCGTTCCAGCCGCTCCTCGGGCCGCGTCGCACCGCCGTCGGCCGCCACCTGCGCCTCGCCATCAGATCCGGAGCTCGTCACCCGCCCAGCCTAGGCCACCGCCGGGCCACCAGGTCCACCAGCGGCCCCGCAGGGCGCCCCACGGCCCTCGGCGGCCCCCCGAGCACCCGGCGCCCCTCCCGGGCCCCCAGAACGCGTCACAGCCGCCCGCCACCGTCCCGCCCGCCCGGCACCCCGGCCGGATCAGGACCCCCCGGCCCGCTCACACCCCCATCTCGGCCGCGACCCGGCCCGAGCGGACCGCCGTGACGAAGGCGGCGTGGTCGGCCTCGGTGCGCTCGGCGTAGGCGACGGCGAAGTCGGCCAGCGCCTCGTCCAGTTCCTCGTTCTTGCCGCAGTACCCGGCGATCAGGCGCGGGTCGGCGGTGTGCGCGTGGGCGCGGGCCAGCAGGGCGCCGGTCATCCGCGCGTAGTCGTCGATCTGGTCGGCGGGCAGCGCGGCGGGGTCGACGCTGCCCTTGCGGTTGCGGAACTGCCGTACCTGGTAAGGCCGTCCGTCGACCGTCGTCCAGCCCAGCAGGATGTCGCTGACGACCTGCATCCGCTTCTGCCCGAGGACCACCCGGCGCCCCTCGTGCGCGACGGGAGGCGTCTCGAACCCCGCCGTCGCCAGGTGCGGGATCAGCGTCGAGGGGCGGGCCTCCTTCACCTGGAGGACCAGCGGCTCGCCCCGGTGGTCGAGGAGCAGCACCACGTAGGAGCGGGTCCCGACGCTCCCGGTACCGACGACCCGGAACGCCACGTCGTGCACCGCGTGCCGGGCCAGCAGCGGCAGCCGGTCCTCGGAGAGCGTGCCCAGGTAGGACGCGAGCGACGCGGTGACCGAGGCGGCCTCCGCGTCCGGCACCCGCCGCAGCACCGGGAGGGCGTCGACGAAGCGCCGTCCACCGTCCCCGGTCGGCTCGGTCGACTTCGCCGCGAACCGGCCGCTGGTGTTGGCCCGCGCCTTCTCGGAGACCCGCTCCAGGGTGCCGAGCAGGTCGTGGGCGTCGGCGTGCGAGACCAGTTCCTCGTCCGCGACGGCGTTCCACGCGTCCAGCGCCGGAAGCCTGGCCAGCAGCCGCATGGTGCGCCGGTAGGCCCCGGCCGCGTCCCCCGCGGCGGCCCGGCACCGGTCCTCGTCGGCACCGGCCTCGCGGCCCGCCAGCACCAGGGAGGCGGCAAGCCGCTTGAGGTCCCACTCCCAGGGGCCGTCGACGGTCTCGTCGAAGTCGTTCAGGTCGATCACGAGACCGCCGCGGGCGTCGCCGTAGAGGCCGAAGTTGGCCGCGTGGGCGTCACCGCAGAGCTGGGCGCGGATCCGGGTGGTCGGGGTGCGGGCCAGGTCGTGGGCCATGAGCCCGGCCGAGCCGCGCAGGAAGGCGAAGGGGGTGGCCGCCATCCGGCCCGCCCGGATCGGCGTGAGCGCGGGTATCCGGCCCTGGTTGGACTCCTCGACGGCGGTGACCGCGTCCGGACGCCCGTCGTCGAGGTCGAGCGCGGCGTGCGCGGACCTCGGCAGCACCGCGCGCAGCGCCTTCCCCTCGCGCTTGGGCGAGGCGGGGGCGGGGAACCCGGCGAGCCCCCGCACCCGCGGGATCCGCCGCACGCCCGTCACGCCGAAGCCCCCGGCGCCATCGCTCCCGGCCACCCCGGTCGGCGCGCCCCCGACCGCCCCGGCCACCCCGGTGGACCCGCCCCCGGACTCCACGACTGCTCCGGTCACGACGACCGCCTCCCCCGTACCCGTACGCCCCGCACGAACATCAACTCGTGCCGACGGTACCGCCGGTGGCGACCACGCGTCAGACCCTGTGGACAACCTCGTCCCCGCCCTGTGGACAACTCAGCAGACCGGGCGGCCCGGCTCCTCCGGGAGGTGGAGCCGCGCCCACTCGCCCAGCTCGCGCAGCGCGGGCCCGAGGGCCTCGCCCGCCTCGGTGAGCCGGTAGGAGACCCGCAGCGGCGGCCCCTCGTCCACCTGCCGCACCAGCAGCCCGGCGGCGCCCAGCTCGGTGAGCCGGTCGGAGAGCATCCGCTCGCTGATCCCGGGCACCGCCCGGCGCAGATCGACGAAGTACGCGGGCCCGCCGGTCAGCACGGCCACGATCGGGCCGGTCCAGCGCTTCCCCAGGAGCTGGAAGACACGGGTGATCCCGGCGTCGACCCGCTTGCACGCCCCGGGGTCGTGCCTCTCCTCGACCGTCATGGCGTCCAGGGTACTGCCCGGCCCGTACGGGGATGAAAAAAGTAAGTGACTGTGTTATCCATAGTCGAGTACGAATTATCAGCACGGCCATCCCCACTCCCTGGAGACCCCCATGCCGACGCTCCTGCACATCGACTCCTCCGTCTTCCCGGCCGGCGCCTCCGCGTCCCGCGACGTCACCGACGCCTTCCGCACGGCGTGGCAGGAACAGCACCCCGAGGGCACGGTGATCCACCGCGACCTGTCCGCGCACCCGGTGGCGCACCTCACCGCCGACGCGCACACCGCCGGTTTCGCCGACCCCGCCACGCACACCCCGGGCCAGGCCGCGGCCTTCGCCGAGCGGCTGCGGCTGATCGAGGAGCTGGAGAACGCGGACGCCGTCCTGATCGGCGCCCCGATGTACAACTTCTCGATCCCGTCGACCCTGAAGGCCTGGCTGGACAACGTGATCCTGATGGGCCGCACCGCGGGCACCGAGGACTCGCTGATCAAGGGGACGCCGGTCACCGTGGTCGCCAGCCGGGGCGGCTCCTACGCGCCGGGCACCCCGCGCGAGGGCTTCGAGTACGTCCAGAACTACCTGCGCGCGGTCTTCGCCGACGCGCTCGGCGCCGACCTGGAGTTCATCGTCCCGGAGCTGACCATGGCCCCGCACAACCCGGCGATGGCGGACCTCGTCCCGCTCTACGAGGCGTCCCGGGAGCGCGCCCTGGCGGACGCCGCCACGAAGGCCAAGTCCCTCGCGGACCGCGCGGCGGCCTGACCACCGTCCCGCACGGGCCGGCCGCGGCACCCGGACGGCGACAGCGCGCCGCCGGGGCCTCTCGGCGGGAACCACCGGTGAGACGCCGGTGAGAACGCGGTGAGCACCCCGGCGGGCCGCGACGAGCCTCGGTGAGCCTCGGTGAGCGGCTCAGTGAGAGACCTCACACCGCAGGAAAATCACACGCGGACGGGGTCCGGCGCCACGGCGCCGGACCCCGTCCGGAGAACGCGGAAGCCCCCCGGTCCTGAGACCGGGGGGCTTTCGACTGGTGCGCGAGGGGGGAGTTGAACCCCCACGCCCTTTCGGGCACTGGAACCTGAATCCAGCGCGTCTGCCTATTCCGCCACCCGCGCATTGGGTGTGTCTTCGGGCCTCCGTGCCTTGCGGTGCGGCGCCTTCCGACACGCAGAACATTAGCACGCTGACAGGGGTGGATTCACCTCGCTCCACGGCGGGCGAGCGGCGGCAGGACGGGCCCCGCGCACGGGTCCGCGCGGGCGTCGAACGCGGGGGGCCGTCCGGCCCGTATCCATGGGTGGACACGGAACGGACACGTATCCGTTCACGTATCAACCTCGTACCGGAACCGGCCGTCTCCCGGGGAGCAGGTCCGGGCGCGCAGTCCGGTGCGGGACACTGGTCTGCGGCCACCTCTACGATCCTGGGCAGAAGAAGCGGGAGAAGAGTGCGCGGGAGCACGACGGGGCCGACAGGGGGAACCAGCCGATTAACCGGCGCGTGGATACGATCAGTAAGCAGTATCAAGCAGTGCGGCGCCCGCGGAGCGGGCAGAACCAGTACGGCAGCAGCTATGGAGGAGGTGCCCCATGGGAGTCCTGAAGAAGTTCGAGCAGCGTCTCGAAGGCTTGGTCAACGGCACCTTCGCCAAAGTCTTCAAGTCCGAGGTCCAGCCCGTGGAGATCGCGGGAGCGCTCCAGCGCGAGTGCGACAACAACGCGACCATCTGGAACCGTGACCGGATCGTCGTCCCCAACGACTTCATCGTCGAACTGAGCACGCCCGACTTCGAGCGGCTCAGCCCGTACTCGGGCCAGCTGAGCGACGAACTGGCCGGCATGGTCAGGGACTACGCGAAGCAGCAGCGCTACACCTTCATGGGACCGATCAAGGTCAACCTGGAGAAGGCGGACGATCTCGACACCGGCCTGTACCGGGTCCGCAGCCGCACCCTCGCCTCCACCACCGACCAGCAGAGCGGAGGCCCCGCCGCC
>NZ_FMCI01000323.1 GCF_900091845.1 Streptomyces sp. SolWspMP-5a-2 | reverse complement strand
TGGAGAAGGCGGCGGCCCGCGCCCGGGTGCTGGGGGTGTGCGGCGACGACGGCACGGTGAGCGCGGCGGCGTCGGCCGCGCTCAGGCACGGGCTGCCGCTGGCGGTGCTGCCGGGCGCCGCGCCGGGCGGGTTCGCCCGCGACCTGGGCCTGACGACGGTCGGCGACCTGGCCGGGGCGGTGCGGCGGGGCGAGGCCACCCGGGTGGACGTCGGCCGGTTCCGCTCGGGCGCCCGGGAGGGCGTCTTCCTGGACGGCTGCGGGATCGGCGTCCACCCGGACCTGGTGCGGGAGCGGGGACGCTGGTCGGAGTGGGTCGGGGAGTGGCCCGCCGGGATGCTCGCCGCGCTGCGCGTACTGAAGGCGGGTCACCGTCCGATGACGGCCCGGGTCAACGGGCACGAGCGTCCGCTGTGGCTGCTGACCGCGGGCAACGGCGCCCACCAGCGGACGGGGCTCGCGGCGGGCCGCCGTCTCGATCTGGCGGACGGGCTGCTGGACGTCCAGGTGGTGCACGGCGGCCGGAACCCTTCCTGGCGGCTGCTGGCCGCGTCGGCGGCGGGACGGCTGCCCCGCTCCCCCGTGCACGCCGCGGTCCGCACGGACCGGCTGCGGCTGTCGGACGTCGAGCCGGGCACACTGCTCGCGCACGACGGCGAGGTGACCGAGGTGTCGGGCGAGGTGGTCCTGGACAAGCTGCCCGCCGCCCTGACCGTGTACCGGCCGCGCGCCACGGACGGCAGCCGGGGCTGACGCCTGGCCTGTCCGGATGGTGAAACGGCGGTCTCATCATCCGACATGCGGGCGTACCGTGAGGCGTACCGCGACGAGGTCGTGCCCACGCCCCCGTGAGCGGGCCGACGAGTCACGACGACAGGGGACCAGCCATGTCCAGGCCGCAGGAGACCGCCGTCTACACGCACGGGCACCACGAGTCGGTGCTGCGCTCGCACACCTGGCGGACCGCCGCCAACTCCGCCGCCTACCTGCTCGGCTCGCTGAAGCCGCACATGAGGATCCTGGACATCGGCTGCGGCCCCGGCACCATCACCGCCGACCTGGCCGCGCTGGTGCCCGACGGACACGTCACCGGCGTCGACCACGCCCCCGGCATCCTGGACACGGCGCGCGCCGAGGCGGCGGGGCGCGGCCTCGAGAACGTCGACTTCGCGGTCGCTGACGTGCACGCGCTGGAGTACCCGGACGACACGTTCTGCGTGGTCCACGCCCACCAGGTGCTCCAGCACGTCGGCGACCCGGTGCAGGCGCTGCGCGAGATGCGGCGGGTCACCAGGCCCGGCGGGTTCGTCGCCGTGCGGGACGCCGACTACGCGGCCATGACCTGGTACCCGGCCTCCCCCGGCCTCGACGACTGGCTCGACCTGTACCGGACGGTGGCCCGCGCCAACGGGGGCGAGCCGGACGCGGGGCGGCGGCTGCGGTCGTGGGCCCTGGCGGCGGGGTTCGACGACATCACGGCGACCTCGTCCACCTGGACCTTCGCGACGCCCGGGGAGCGGGACTGGTGGAGCGGCCTGTGGGCGGACCGGACGCTGGCGTCGGCGTACGCGGACCGGGCGACCGGGGGCGGGCACGCGACGCCGGAGCGGCTGCGGGCGGTCGCGGACGCCTGGCGGGCGTGGGGCGTACGGGCGGACGGGTGGTTCGGTGTGCTGCACGGGGAAATTCTGTGCCGAAAGGATGTCTGAATCTCCGCATCCGGGTAAACCGGTGTGCAGGAGGTTCACATCATGGTTCCCATTCTTCTTGTTCTGCTTCTCGCCCTGATTCTCTTCGGCGCCGGTTTCGCGCTGAAGGTGCTGTGGTGGGTGGCCCTGGTGGTCATCGTGCTCTGGCTGCTCGGTTTCCTGGTGCGCGGCACGAACGCGTCCGGCGGTCGCGGTCGCTGGTACCGATGGTGACGTGAGGCAATTCCCGCGCGCCGGGAAAAGGCGCCTCGGCGTCATGGAAGGACCGAATTCCCGAATGCGGAATTCCACAAGGCCCGCGCCGCTCCAGGCGCGGGCCTTCCGCGTGTCCGGGACACCGGAACGGGCGGAAACGATCACCCGCGGGGATCCGCCCAACTAGGCTGCGGGGCATGGAGATTCTGGGAGCGACGCTGCGGATCTGCGTCGAGGACATGGAGAGCGCGGTCCCCTTCTACGAGCGGCTGGCGGGCGGCACCGCGCTGCGCTCCGAGCGCGGCGGTGTGCAGGTGGCCGCGATCGGCTGCTTCCTGCTGATGAGCGGGGACCCGTCGCAGCTCGACCTGCTGCGCAAGATTGCCGCGACGATCGCCGTGAAGGACGTGGACGCCACCCACCGCGTCCTCACCGAGCTGGGCGCGCGGGTGATCGCGGGCCCGGTGCCGACCCCGGCGGGCCGCACGCTGATCGCGATGCATCCCGACGGCAGCGTGTACGAGTACGCGGACCGCAACCTCCCCACCCCGTAGCCCGGACCGGGCCGGGCCCCTGGCCGCGCCCACCGGCCCCGGCCCGCTGGTGCCCTGACCGGAAAGGTCCACCGGCTCGCGATGCCCGGTCACGGCACTAGGCGGGCTCGGGCGGGCGCATCCGGAAGTCGTAGCGGGACGGCAGGGGGCCGTCGTCCAGGCTGCTCCAGACCAGGCCCAGGGTCTCCGCGCCCTCGCGCAGGTCGGCGACCTCGAAGCCCGCATCGAACACGGCGCGTGCCTCGGCCCGCCGGCCCTCGGCGAGCAGCAGCCTGGCCTCGATCAGCCGGAACCGGCCGCGTTCCCTGGTCGCGGGGTGCAACCGCTGCCAGACGGCCCGCGCCGCCGCCGTCCGGCCGACCGCGAGCAGCGCGTCGATCGCCTCGCGGCCGAGCGCGGCCGTGGCCGCCGTCCAGCGTTCGCCGTCGTCGCGCCGCTCCTGGCACAGGTCGTCGAAGGCCACCGCGTACCGGTCGGCGCAGCGCAGCGGGTTGCCGTCCTCCCGGTCGGCGACGGCGAGGCAGCGCAGCGCGGGCCAGAGCGACGGGGCGAGGGGCAGGGCGCGCTCCCAGCTCCGGACGGCCTGGGCGCGGTCGCCCGCGTGCCACTGGGCGACGCCGAGGTGGTACTCGGTGAGCGGGGTGGCCGGTGCCGTCTCCAGCAGTTCGCGCCAGTGCGGGGCGACCAGCGTCCCGCCGGGCGGGCAGGCCCGGCGCGGTTCGGGCAGCCGTCCCGTCCGCAGCAGGGCCAGCCACGGTTCCTGCTCCTCGCCGAGGGTGCTCGCGGGGAACGGGGTGCCGGGCAACTTCCAGTCGGCGCGCAGCACTTCGAGGGCGCCCCAGCCGGATCCGGTGGCGAGGACCTCGACCGGTGCGGTGTCGGCGTGCGCGCGCCAGGCGGTGTGGGCGGCCTCGACGGCGGCCCGCGGCAGCACCGACTCCAGGCGGTCACCGGCCGCCGCGACGACGGTGTCCCAGGCGCCGTGCGGATCGGCGTCCAGCGGCCCGTACGCCTCCAGCCAGGACACCTCGCTCTCCGCGTCCAGGCTCACGTGCTCCAACTGGGTGCGGGCGAGCCCGGCCTGGATCTCGCAGTAGCCGCCGGTGCCGGGTTCGGTGAGCCACTCCTGCCAGCGGCGGCCGCCGTCGCGGTGGCCCCAGACGAACAGCTTCCGGCCGCGCAGCACGTCGGTGGAGGTCTGGACGAGCCCGTGCCCGTCGGCGTCGAGCGCGGCGATCCAGCGCCGTCCGCCCTCGGGCAGGTCGTAGAAGTAGTCGGCCGCGTACGGGCTGTTGAGGGGATGGGTGCGGTCGATGCCGTCGTGCGCGGGGACCGGGACGCGGCTCAGTCGCCGCTCGTGGCCGAAGTGCCAGGCCGCGGTGGCGGGCGTGAGGACGCGGCGGTCCTCGGGGACGGCGGTGTTGGACCACCAGTAGGTGGGCCGGGGCCGCTCGTGCGGGTTGCGGATGCGGACGGCGACCAGGAGGAAGTCGGCGTCGGGGGGCAGCCACAGGTCGATCTGGAAGGGCAGGTCGCGCAGGCGCTCCCACTCCCACAGCCGGAGCATCGGGCCGCCGTCGGGGGCGGGGACCCGGGCGGCGTGCAGCGGGGCGCAGGAGAGGGTGGTGTGGCCGGTGGCGCCGATGTTCCACTCGACGCCGCCGGAGAACCAGGCGCCGTTGAGGGCGAAGTCGGCGGGCTGGAACACCGGGTTGCGGTACAGGAGTTCGCGTCCGGTGGGCTTGTGGAACAGGGAGGCGAGGCGCCCGCCGAGGCCCGGCAGGACGGTGGCGCGCAGCCGGTCGTTCTCCAGGACGAGGGCGGTGAGGTCTCTGGGCGCGCGGGCGCGTCCGTAGCCGTCCCGGATCCGGACCGGGAGGAGGCTGCGCAGCGGCGCGTGGCCGAGCTGGCGGGCCATGTCGTGGGGCAGGTCGCCGTCGCGGTCCCGGTCGTCGACGCGGTGGACCTCGTCGAGGGGCCGGAGCGGGGGCAGCGGGTTGTCCGGGCCCAACTCGGCGGCGGAGAGGGTGAGTACCTCACGTCGGATCGTCGTCACGATCACCATGGAAGCCGCAAGCCGGGTGGCTGACCAGGGGACCTACCGGTCAGGATTGGGCAAAGGCCGCACCGGGGGCGGGGTGGGAAATCCGGTGGGCGTCCGCCGCCGCCCGCCGTAGGGTCGGCCTTTCGCACGACGAGGAAGCGGGAGCGCGCATGAGTGAGCGGCACACCTACCGGGTGATCGTCCGGGGGACGTGGGACGGGCTGACCGAGGCGGCCAGGGAGCGGCTGCTCGCCCGTGCCGCCGATCACGGGCTGGCCAGCATGCGGTTCGCCGAGGAGGGCTCGCTGACCTATGAGGCGGCCCCGCTGAAGCACTTCTCGATGCGGTACGTGGTGGTGTCGGACGCCGAGGACGGCCCGGAGATGGCGGGCGCGATCGCGGAGGACCGGGCGGAGACCGCGCTGCGCGCCCTGGGCTACGGCTGGGCCGGTCTGCGCTCGACGGTCACCGACCTGGACACCATGAAGATCAACCGGAAGTCGGCTCCCCGGCGGTGAGCGCCCACCGCTCGTGGTCGCGCCAGGCGCCGTCGATGTGGAGCATGGCCGGTGAGTAGCCCTCCAGCCGGAACCCGCAGGCGCGGGCGAGGGCGATGGACGGCGCGTTGCCCGGCTGCACGTTGATCTCCAGCCGGTGCAGCCGCATCGGCCCGAAGGCGTGGCCGACGACGAGGCCGAGGCCCTCGCGCATCAGCCCGCGCCCGGCGGCGTGCGCGAAGGCCCCGTAGCCGAGCGCGCCGCACTGGAAGGCGCCCTGGACGATGTTGTTGACGGTGACGAACCCGGCGATGCCGTCGCCGTCGCGCTCGCAGAGCAGGAACCCGGCCTTGGTCGGGTCCTCGATGAGCCGTCCCGCGTAGGCGGCGTAGGCGTCCCGGCCCTGCGGCGGGAACAGCCAGGGGCGGTGCAGGTCCGTGCTCTCCCGGGCCCGCGCGGTGAACTCGTCGGCGTCCCCGTGGGTGAAGTGGCGTATGCCGACGCGGGGGCCTTCGGCGAGGTAGCGGTGTGCGGTGTGGGGCATCGCGCCAGGCTACGGCGGTTCAGCGGCGCCGTCGCAGGAAATAGGCGCCGCAGAGGGCGCCCACCACGGCGGTGCCGAGCAGGGCGGTCCACAGCGGCAGGGTCACCTCGGGGATGATCACCCGGATCCTGGTCTGCTGGGTGTTCTCGAAGATGAAGATCAGGGCGAGGGCGGCGAGCACCAGGACCACGATCCTGGCGGGCGTGAACAGACGGCGCCGCCCGTCGAGCCCGCTGCGCCGCTCGGTCGTCTTCCGGCTCATGTTCCCAGGGTGGACCCGGCGGGCCGGTCGCGCGCGGCGGGACCGGCGGGACGCCGTCGGGGGGCGCCTGCGGGGGACGGGCCCGCCCCCCGCAGAGGTCCGCCCCGCGGGCGTGCGCTCAGCTGAGGGCGGGTTCGTCGAGGGTGAGGGTGGCCGTGTCGGCGTCCAGCTCGGCCGGCACGCCGAAGGGGATGGTGCGGGCGCCGGGGCCGTGCCCGAAGCCGAACTCCTCGACCACCGGGACGCCGAGCCCGCCGAGCCGCTCCAGGAGCATCGGGCGGAGCCGCTCGTAGGGGTCGCAGCCCTGCCAGGAGCCGAGGAGCAGCCCGTGGACGCCGTCCAGCCAGCCCGCGCGCAGCACCTGGGTCAGGGCGCGGTCGAGGCGGTACGCGGGCTCGCCGACGTCCTCCAGGCAGAGCAGGCCGCCGCGCGCGCCGGGACGGGCGTGCGGGGTGCCGAGGTCGGCGGCGAGCAGCGAGAGGCAGCCGCCGAGGGTGACGCCCCTGGCCCGGCCGGGGACCAGCGGGGTGCCGCCGGAGGCGATGACGCGGACGGTCTCGGGGGCGAGCAGGGTGGCGCGCAGGTGGTCCTGGGCGGCCGGGTTCTTCACGAAGTCGATCCCCGCCGCCATCGGCCCGTGCAGGGTGACCAGGCCGAGCCGGGTGGCGAACGCCTCGTGCAGCGTGGTGATGTCGCTGAAGCCGACGAACACCTTGGGTCCTGCCGCCCGCATCGCCTCCCAGTCGAGCAGGTCGGCGACGCGCTGGGCGCCGTAGCCGCCGCGCGCGCAGAGGACGGCGTCCGTCGCCGGGTCGCACCAGGCGGCCTGGAGGTCGGCGGCCCGGTCGGCGTCGGTGCCCGCCAGGTAGCCGAACTCCGGGTGCCGGTCCAGGACATGGGGTGCGACGACCGGGTCGAGGTCCCAGCCGCGCAGCACGTCGAGCCCGGCGGCGAGCCGCTCCTCGGGCACCGGGCCGCTGGGGGCGACGACGGCGACCCGGGCGCCCGGCGCCAGCCGTCCGGGTCTGCGCAGTCCCCTCACCCGGACAGCCCCAGCGTCGGCACGTCCGGCGGGTTGAGGCCGAACACCTGGGCGTACAGGGAGAGTTCGGCCTCCAGGGCGCGGACGATCGTCTCCGCGCGGCGGAACCCGTGGCCCTCGCCCTCGAAGGTGAGGTAGGCGTGCGGGACCCTGGTGCCGTCGATCCCGGCGAGGAAGCGTTCGCACTGGGTGGGCGGGCAGATCACGTCGTCCAGGCCCTGGAGCAGCAGGAACGGCGCGGTGACCCGGTCGGCGTGGGCGGCCGGCGAGCGCTCGGCGTACCGTTCGGGCACCTCGGCGATCGGGCCGACGAGGCTCTCCAGGTACCGCGACTCGAAGTCGTGGGTCTCGCCGTCGTTCCAGCCCGCGAGGTCGAGGACGGGGTAGAGGATCGTGCCGCAGGCGTAGACGTCGGTGGTGGTGAGGGAGGCGGCCGAGGTCCAGCCGCCGGCGCTGCCGCCCCGGACGGCGAGCCGGTCGCGGTCGGCGGTGCCCTCGTCGGCGAGGGCGAGCGCGACGGCCGCGCAGTCCTCGACGTCGACGACGCCCCACTGGCCGCGCAGCCGGTTGCGGTAGGCGCGGCCGTGTCCGGTGGAGCCGCCGTAGTTGACCTCGGCGACCCCGATGCCGCGCGAGGTGAAGTAGGCGATCTCCAGGTCGAGGACGAGGGGCACCCGGCTGGTGGGTCCGCCGTGCACCCACACCACGTACGGCGGGAGTTGGCCGTCGGGGCCGCGGTACTCGGGGTGGTGCGGCGGGTGGACGTGGGCGTGGATGTCGCGTCCGTCGGGGCCGGTGAAGGTGCGGGCGACCGGCCGCGGGTAGTGGGCGGGGTCGACGGCGTCCCGGTGCGCGGCGCCGATGACCCGGGCCCGGCCGGTGCGGACGTCGAGCTCGACCGTCTCCCAGCCGCTGCGCGGGCCCGCGGCGACGGAGACCACGCGGTCGCCGTGGGCGGCGAGGGTGGCCGCGAACTCGGTCCAGGGGCCCGCCGCGTCGACGACCTCCCCGGTGGCCGGGTCGAGTATCCCGAGGGTGGCGGCGCCGTTCCCGTGCACGACCGCGACGAGCCCGCTGTCCAGGGGCGTGAACCAGTTCTGCCCGAGCTTCCACAGCGGTCCGGCGAACTCCTCCTCGCGCGGGCACAGCGGGGTGCCGTCGCGGTAGAGGTTCCACCAGCCGGTGCGGTCGCTGGCGTACAACAGGGAGCCGTCGGGCGCCCATTCGGCCTGCGGGACGGACTCCTCGGGGCCGCCCGCGACGGTGCGCGGCGGGGCGAGGGTGCCGTCGGCGAGGACGTCGGCGACGAGCAGGTCGGTGCCGTCCCACGGCATCAGCGGGTGGTCCCAGGCGATCCAGGCGGCCCGGGAGCCGTCCGGCGAGAGGCGCGGCGCGGTGACGAACCGGCGCCGGTCGTCGGTGAGTTCGCGGACGGCGTGCCGGTCGTCGGCGGCCGAGCCGTCCAGCGGTACGGCGGCCGGGACGCGCCGCAGGTCGGCGGGGCCCTCGCCGGTGAACTCCTCCAGGACGCACCAGACTTCGCCGCGCTCCGGGTGGATCGCCGGTTCCGCCCAGCGCAGTCCGCCGCCGACGGCGGAGACGGGGGTGAGCGGGACGGGCTCGGCGCCCGGCTCCCAGCGGTACAGGCGCTGGTCGGCGAAGTTCGCGAAGACCAGCAGCGGGCGGCCGTCGACGACGGTCCCGGTCCACGGCAGGCCGCCGTACTCGATGACGCGGCTGCGGACGTCCCACGGCGCGGGCAGCGCGGACTCCTCGGTGCCGTCGGCGTGCCGTCTGACCAGTGTCCTGCGGCCGCCCTCGGTGGGGCGCGGCTCGGTCCACCAGACCTCGTCGCCGACGAAGCCGACGTGGTCGGGCCGTCCGTCGTGGGCGGCGGCGAGCGCCGCGCCGACGGGCGAGGGCCACGAACCGTAATCGAGGACCCGCATGGTCTCCCCCTTCTCGTCTCGCCTAGGCCGACCGCAGGAAGCGGTCGAGGACACGGACGCCGAAGTGGAGTGCCTCGACCGGCACCCGCTCGTCGACGCCGTGGAACATCGCCTGGTAGTCGTACCCCTCGGGCAGCTTCAGCGGCGTGAACCCGTAGCCGGTGATGCCGAGCCGGGAGAACTGCTTGGCGTCGGTGCCGCCCGACATGCAGTACGGCACGACGTGCCCCTCGGGCGCGAACTCCTCGATCGCGGCCCGCATCCGGGCGTACGTCGGGGTGTCCAGGGGTGCCTGGAGGGCCACTTCGCGGTGGTGGAACTCCCAGTCGACGTCGGGTCCGGTGAGCCGGTCGAGGGTGGTGCGGAACTCGTCCTCGCCGCCGGGCAGGAAGCGTCCGTCGACGTACGCCACCGCCTCCCCCGGGATCACGTTGACCTTGTAACCGGCGTCCAGCATGGTCGGGTTGGCGCTGTTGCGGACGGTCGACTCGACGAGCTTGGCGGCCGGGCCGAGCTTCTCCAGGAGCTGGTCCACCCGGGCCAGGTCGGGGTCGACGCCGTAGAGCGCGGCGAGTTCGGTGAGGGCGGCGGAGACCGTCGGGGTCAGCCGCAGCGGCCACTCGTGGTCGCCGATCCGGGTGACGGCGGCGGCCAGCCGGGTCACCGCGTTCTCCCGGTTGACCTTGGAGCCGTGTCCGGCCCGGCCGCGCGCGGTGAGCTTGAGCCACCCGGTGCCGCGCTCCCCGGCGGCGACGGGGTAGATCTGGCGCCCCGAGCCGTCGTGGAAGGTGAACGCGCCCGACTCGCTGACGCCCTCGGTGCACCCCTCGAAGAGGCCGGGGTGCCGGTCGGCGAGGAATCCGGAGCCGTCCTCGGCGCTGGCCTCCTCGTCCGCGGTGAACGCGATCACCACGTCCCGCCGGGGCCGCTCCCCCGTGCGCGCCCAGCTCCGCACGACGGCCAGGATCATCGCGTCCATGTTCTTCATGTCGACCGCGCCGCGCCCCCACACGACGCCGTCCCTGACCTCGCCGGAGAACGGGTGCACGGTCCAGTCGGCGGCCTCGGCCGGGACGACGTCCAGGTGGCCGTGGAGCAGCAGCGCGTCGGCGCCGGGGTCGGTGCCCGCGACCCGCGCGACCACGTTGGTGCGGCCCTCGGTGCGCTCCAGGAGCACGGGTTCGAGTCCGGCGTCCGCGAGCCGCTCGGCCGCGTACTCGGCGGCGGGCCGCTCCCGGCAGTCGCCGCCGCCCCGGTTGGTGGTGTCCAGGCGGATCAGGTCGGAGGTGAACCGGACGACCTCGTCCAGCGCCAGGTCGTCAGCCATACTGCTCCTCCACCGCGGCCGAGGCGATCGTGGTGACCGCCTTGAAGGTCCTGATGCCCTCGTACATCGTGGGGCTGGTGTACGCGATCCGGCGTTCGCCGGTGCGGGTCACGCCCGGCACGACGGTCGCCGCCATCGCGAGGTGTTCGGCGTCGAACTCCAGGGCGATGGTGAACGGGCCGTCCTGCGACGGCTCCTGACGGACCGCCAGTTTCGCGGCGGCCGCCGCGGCGGTCCTGATGTCGGCGGCGGTCCTGGCGGGCGTGCGGCAGACGGCGGCGTACCGCGAGACGTGGTCCTTGACGGCGACCTTCAGCGCCTCGGGGGCGTAGCCGAGGGCGTCCTCGCAGGCCACGTCGTCGCCGGTGACCAGGACGACCGGGACGCCGTACTCGGCGACGACCCGCGCGTTCAGCAGCCCCTCGCTGGCGCGGACGCCGTCGACCCAGACGCCGGTGATGGAGTTGGCCAGGTAGGTGTGGGCGAGGACGCCCTCCATGCCGGCGCCCGCGTGGTAGCCGACGAAGGCGATGCCGTCGACGTCGCCGTGCTGGACGCCCTCCACCATGGACAGCGACTTGTGGCGTCCGGTGAGCATCTCGGCGCGCTCGTCGAGCTGTTCGAGGAGCAGGTTGCGCATCGTCCAGTGGGCCTCGTTGACGAGGACCTCGTCGGCGCCGCCGTCGAAGAAGCCGCGCACGGCGGCGTCGACGTCGGAGGTGAACATCGACCGGCAGCGTTCCCACTGCGGCGTGCCGGGCAGCACGTCGGCCGGCCAGGTCACGCCGGTCGCGCCCTCCATGTCGGCGCTGATCAGGATCTTCATGGGGCGCCACGTTACGCGCCGGGACCGGAACCGGCCAGGACGTCCGGGCCCGGGTGCCGCGCGGCCCGGCCGGGCGACCGGTCCGGCGCGCCGCCCCCACCGGACACTCCCCGGCGCACCCGCCACCCCATGGGGCGAACTTGGCCTTCTTTGCCGCGCGTTGACAAACCCATGGCCCGTGCACTTAGGTAAGCCTTACCTAATTTCGCCTCGCCGAGAAAGGTGCGCGCCTCGTCATGAGAGCCGTTCCCTCCCCCCGTACCGCCGCCCGCGCCGCCCTCGCCGTCACCGCGTCCGCCGCGCTGACCCTGGGCCTGGCCACCTCCGCCTCGGCGGCCACCGCCACCCGCACGGTCACGGACTCCGGCACCACCTACAACCTGTCGCTGACCTCCCCCGGCACCGCCGCCGCGGCGGGCCAGACGATCACCGTCTCGGGCTCCGGCTACAACACCACCCAGGGCGTCTACGTCGGCCTGTGCGTGGTCGACGGCGCGCAGGGCGCCAACAAGCCGAGCCCCTGCCTCGGCGGTCAGGACGAGTCCGGCACCACCGGGGCCTCGCACTGGGTCAACGACACCTACGGCGGACTCTTCGCCAACAGCTCCAAGTTCGGCACCGGCGGCACCTTCAGCGTCTCCATCTACGTGAAGGCGACCCTGGACGACGGCAGCGTCTGCGGCGAGGACGTCACCTGCGCCGTGGTCACCCGCGCCGACCACTTCGACAGCGCGGACCGCAAGTACGACGTCCACGTCCCGATCACGTTCCAGTGACACGGACCCACCCCAGAGGCCCGGCGGCGCTCCTCGGCGCCGCCGCGCTGGTGACCGCCTCGATCGCGACCGGCTCCGCCGCGCGGGCCGCGGACACCCCGGTCACCGCGCACGGCCGCGACGGGCAGGAACTCACCGTCTCCGCCACCGCCGACCTCGCCCCCGACGGCGAGCGGCTCCGGGTGGCCGGCTCCGGCTACGACGCGTCCAAGGGCATCTACGTCGCCCTGTGCAAGGACAACGGGGACGACCGCGTCCCCGGCCCCTGCGTCGGCGGCTCGGACGGCGGGTCCTCGAAATGGATCGTCCCGTCCGGCGACCCCAACGAGGGCGAACTCGCCCTCGCCTACGGCCCGGACGGCACCTTCGACGTCGAACTGGCCGTCAGGGGCGCGGACTCCAACGTCGACTGCCTCCAGGTCGCCTGCTCGGTCGTCACCCGGGTCGACCACCGGGGCACCGGCGACCGCTCGCAGGACGTGCGCGTCCCGGTCACCTTCCGGGGCACGGTCCCGGAGGACGGCGGCGACGGCGTCGACGTCCCGGCGGGCACCGTCAGCTACGCGCGGACCGCCGCCTTCACCACCGCGGGCCGCCCGCAGGACCTGCTGCTGCACCCCGACTCCGGGAAACTGTACGTCGGTTCGGTGGACATCCCGGACACCGCGGACGTCAACGAGCGGGGTCTGTACGCCCTCGACCCGGCGGACGGGACCGTCCTCGCGCACATCGCGCAGGCGCCCGGCGCCACCGGCGCGCTCGCCGCCCGCAACGTGCCGTCGCTGATCGCCCCGCTGGCGGGTGACGGCGTCGTCTTCCACTACCCGCTGCGCGGCATCGGCACCGCGCGCGCGGGCGACACCGCCGCCGGGGGCGTCTGGCTCGCGGGCGCCACCGTCACCGGCACCGGCCCCGGCACCACTCCGGAGACCGTCCTCGTCGCCCAGGGCCCGGCGCTCTCCGAGGTCGGGACCGCGACCGGCGAGGTCCGCAGGACGATCACCCTGGACGGCGGTTCGGTGCTCGGCGTGGACCCGGCGCACGGCGCGGCCTGGTCGGCGGGCCCGACCGGCGGCACGCTCCGGCGCGTCGACACCGGCTCCTTCACGGTGACGGCGACGGCCGAACTCCCCACGGGATACGTGACGTTCCTGGAGGCCGACCCGGCAACCGGCAACGTCTGGGCGGGAGTCGGGGACGCGGTCCTGGTCTACTCGCCGGACGCGCGCCTGCTCGCCACCCTGGACGGAGCCGACCGGCCGACCGCGCTGGCCTTCGACACCGCCACCCACCGGGCGTTCGTGCTCCGCGAGGACTACGGCAGCGCCGACGACGGCGCGGACAACGTCGGTTCACTGGAGGTCTTCGACAGCGCCGGCTTCGAGCGGGCCGCCGAGCCGACCGCCCTGCCCGGCAGCCGCGCCGAGGCCAACGCGGGCGTCGCCGTGACGCCGGGCGGCGGCACCGTCTACCTGACCGACCAGGCGCAGAGCACCGTCGTCCGGCTCGACCGGCGGGTCTCCCCGAAGGTGCTGCGCTCCCCCGCCGACCGCTCCGCCGCCCCGGGCGACGAGGTCACCTTCACCGCCGCGGCCGAGGGCACCCCGGCACCGGCCGTCCGCTGGCAGGTCAGCGACGACGGCGGTGACACCTGGGCGGACGCCGAGGGCGCGACGGAGGCGACGTACGCCTTCACCGCGCGGGCCGAGCAGAACGGGCACCGCTTCCGGGCGGAGTTCACCAACACGGCAGGCACCACCCGCACGGCCCCGGTCACCCTCACGGTCACCGAACCGGACGACGGCGACGACACGGGCGGCGCCACGGAGGGCGGCACCGGCGGCGACGGCGGCACGGGCGGCGAAGGCGGCGATCCGGGCGGGTCCGGCGCGACCGGCGGGTCCGCCTCGGGCACCGGCGGGTCGGGCGGCACCGGCTCCGTCACCGGCTCCACCGACGGCACAGGCGGCACGGACGGCACGGACGGCACCGCCGGTGTCACCGGGACCGGCTCCACCGGCGGCGGCTACAGCGCGACCGGCACGACCGGCGGCAGCCTCGCCTCGACCGGCGTCGGCGTGATCGGCACCGCAGCCGTCGCCGCCGCGCTGCTGGCCACCGGCTGGGCCGCCTACCGGCGCGGCCGGGCCACCGGCTGACCGACCGGCCCCGAAGGGGAGGAAGGGCCCCGGAGGGGCCGTGGACGGGTCCGCTCCCGCGCGGGGGCGGACCCGTCCGCACGACGGGGGCGGGACGGTCGGCTCAGCCCGTGCGCCCGGCCACGTACCAGCGCGACGGCAGCGCGACCCGGGTGCCGTTCTCCTCGGACTCCGTGGTGGTGAGCGGGAGTTCACCGCTGGCGAGGACGGTGAGACCGGCCGCCCCCAGGTACTCGGGCAGGGCCGCGTCCCGCATCTCGCCGGGCGTGATGCCGTGCCGCAGGACCGGCGCGAGTTTGGGCGGCGGGCCCGCCGCGCGTCCGGCCAGCTCCGCGAGCACCGACCGGGCGCGCTCGGAGAGTTCGACGAGGAAGGCCCGGCCCCGCCCGCCGACCAGGCTCGCGACGGCGTCCACCAGCGGCTGCCGGTCCTCGGGCGCGGCCTGGTGCACCACGCCCCGCACATAGACGTTGGCGTCGCCGAGTTCGGCGCGCAGGGTGTCCGTGTCGGTCTTGTCGGCCGCGTCGAGCACCTGGTAGGCCGCGAGCCCGCCGGGATCGGCACGGCGGGCGTGGCCGACGGCGGCCCCCGAGAGGTCGACGCCGATCACCCGCGGGAAGCGGTCGGCGAGGTACCGGGTCTGGGTGCCGTTGCCGCAGCCGAGGTCCACCAGCGGGAGCCCCGGGTCCGTCAAGTACGGTTCGTAGAGGGCGAGATGGTGGGCGGCGGTCAGGACCGGCTCCGCGTCCCAGAACACCGCCCCCGGTTCCTCGGGCGCCTCGCGCCAGAAGCCCTCCCAGGCCTCGCGGTACCGACTCGTCACGCTCATGTCCAACTCCCCAGGACGCGCCACCGACCCGCCGCCGAGAGCGGGCGAGTACGGTCCTACCGCGCCCTCACCGGCCCCGACAAGCGCAAGGCGCATTCCTTCACGCCCCGGTCGCGTTCCGTACGCCCGCGCACACCCCACACGCCCCCGCCGATCCCCGGGTACCGGGGCGCCACAGCCGTACCCGGACGTCGTCCGGGCCCGTCGGAGCACCCCGGCCGCCGGCCGCTCCGTCCGCGCCCGGTGTCAGCGTCAGGGGAGGGCGAGTTCGAAGCTGACCGTCTTGCCGGTGGCGGTGCGGCTGGTGCCCCACTCCCGGGCCAGCACGCTCACCACCTGCAGTCCGCGACCGGCCTCGTCGGTGGGCCCGGCGGCCCGCAGCGACGGCAACTCGGTGTCGTCGTCGTCCACTTCGCACAGCAGGGTGTCGCCGCGCACCAGCCGCAGCGTGACCGGCCCGCGCCGGGAGTGCCGGACGGCGTTGGTGACGAGTTCGCTGACCATGAGCACAGCCGGGTCGGCGAGCCGTTCGAGGCCCCAGCCGACGAGCCGCTCACGGACGGCGGCGCGGGCCCGGCGGACCTCGGCGGGGTCGGGGTCGAGGCGCCACTCGGCGACGGCCTCCGGGGCGAGCCCGTTGAGCCGGGCCATCAGCAGGGCGACGTCGTCCTTGCGTCCGCCCCGGGTGTTGAGGGCGCGGATGATGGTGTCGCAGGCGTGGTCCATGGAGGCGGCCGGGTGGGCGGCGGACTCGCAGAGCGTCGCCAGGCCGACGCCGATGTCCTCGCCGCGCATCTCGACCAGTCCGTCCGTGCACATCACCAGCCGGTCACCGGGGCGCACGGGCACCCGGACCGCCTCGAAGGGCACGCCGCCGACCCCGACGGGGGCACCGGTGGGCAGGTCGAGGAGTTCGCTGCGGCCGTCGTCGGCGCGGACCAGGACGGGCGGGATGTGACCGGCGTTGGCGAGGAGCAGTTCGCCCGCGATCGGGTCGTAGACGGCGTAGAGGCAGGTCGCGAGGTAGCCGTCACCGAGGCGCAGGGCGAGGTCGTCGAGGTTGCGCAGCAACTGCACGGGCGGCAGGTCGAGGGCGGCCATCGTGGCGACGGCCGTGCGTAACTGGCCCATCATGGCTGCCGAGTTGAGGCCATGGCCCATGACGTCGCCGACGACCAGGGCGGTACGGGCGCCGGGCAGCTTCACCGCGTCGAACCAGTCGCCGCCGACCTTGCCCAGCAGGGTGCCGGGCAGATAGCGGGTGGCGATGTCGCAGCCGGCCATCCGGGCCGGGATCTGCGGCAGCATGCTGTCCTGGAGCGTCTCGGCGACGTTCTCCTGGTAGGTGTACATGCGCGCGTTGTCCAGCACGAGGGCCGCGCGGACGGCGAGTTCGGCGCCGGTGACCCGGTCCATGTCGGTGAAGACGGGCCGCTCGGGGTGGCGCAGCAGGATCATGAAGCCGAGGACGACGGTGCGCGCCGTGAGCGGGACGACCAGCATGGAGCGGCCGTTGATCAGGGGCCGGATGTCGCGCTTCTCGAACTGCGCGGCGATGGCGTGCCCCATCTCCTCGGTGATGCGCGGGACGAGGACGGGCCGCCCGGTGGT
Source organism: Streptomyces sp. SolWspMP-5a-2 (assembly GCF_900091845.1). GTDB lineage: Bacteria > Actinomycetota > Actinomycetes > Streptomycetales > Streptomycetaceae > Streptomyces > Streptomyces doudnae. Next base: position 34,074 of record NZ_FMCI01000323.1, on the reverse strand, counting down.
CATGCACTGGAAGAACGGGGTGTGCGCCGGGAACGGCATGGCCTCGCCGACCGGCACGACGTCGTCCCAGCGGCCGGGTTCGTCGGTGTGCTCGACGGCGACCCGGTGCCAGAGGGTGGTGGTGTCGGGCACGCCGTCCGGGAACCCCTCGCCCGCGACGACCTGTTCGCGCAGATAGGTGCCCGCGACGTCGGTGAAGCGCGGTACGACGGCGCGGCTCACCTCCAGGACGGTGGCGGCCAGGTCGAGGGAGGTGCCGATCCGTCCGCTGACCTCGTTGAGGAACTCCAGGTGTTCGCGGACGGCCGCGTACTCCAGGTCCTTCTCCTCGTCCTCGGGTTCGCCGGGCAGGCCCTCGGCCGCGGCGCGGGCGGCCTGTTCGCGGCGGGCCCGGCGCGCGACCCGGCGGGGCACGCCCCAGTCCGGGGTGACGGGCACCAGGTCGTTCTGGCTGAACTCCAGGACCGGGTAGCCGAGTTCGAGGACCTGGGCGACGATCCTGGCGGCCTCGCCGACGCTCATGCTGGGCAGGATGTCGGGCAGCCTGCGGGCGAGTTCGTCGGCGCCGTCGAAGTCGGTGTGCAGGGCGAAGCCGGGCGCGATCCGCTCGTGGGCGAGGTCGCGGCCGGGGTCGTCGTGGCGCAGTCCCGCGGTGTCGGCGGCGAGCACGAGGAGCCGTTCGGGGCCCGGCCCGACCAGCGGGTAGGCCCACCACAGCACGTCCACCCGGTCCCGTTCGGGGACGGTGAGCCGGGCGCGTCCGGCGGCCGGGTAGGAGAAGCGGGCGCCGAGGGCGCTCTCGACGCCGGGGCCGAGCCCGTCGTAGGAGCCGTGCTCCCCGTACGGCCCGGTCTCGTCCTCGTCCGGCAGCGCTCCGGCGACGGGCAGCAGGTCGACGGCCGTGCTGCCGATGGCCTGCTCCTTGGTGACGCCGAACAACCGGCGTGCGCCCCTGCTCCAGTGGGAGACCAGCCCCGCGCGGTCCACCACGACGACGGCCAGCGGCACCCGCCCGGCACCGGAGGGATCGGGAGCAGGCCCGTCACCCGCTCCCGTGCTGGAAGGTGCGTCCCGCTCGGTGCCACGGTCCATGGCCCAGGCCCTCTCTCCCACGGCTCCCGCAAGATCTGTCACCTCGAACACCGTACGGGGCGGCTCGGTGACGATGTGCGGCAATCGGGGAATTGAGGCACGGGGGGCGCACTGGTGCGCGCGGGCGCACGATACGCGGGGCGCGGTCCCGGCCACCGGGGTGGCCGGGACCGGTCAGTCCTCGTGGCCGAGTTGCAGATCGCGCTCGGTGCGACCGCCGCCCGCGACCTGGAGGACGGTGGCGACCGGCGGGTACCCGGCGGCGATCACGGTGTACTCGCCGGACGACAGGTCGACGAACCGGAAGGTCCCGTCGGGCCCGGTGGTGAGGGTGTCGACGACGTTGCCCGCGGCGTCCAGGAGGGTCACCCTGGCGTCCTCGACGGCCCGGCCGCCGCTCGCCCGGACCGTACCGCGCAGCACCGCCCCACCGGCCAGTTCGACGTCCTGCCGGGTCTCCCGGGAGGCCTGCACGGTGACCGGGAGCGCGGCCGGGCGGTAGGCGGGGGCGCTGGCGGCGAGGGTGTACTCGCCCGCGACCAGCTCGGTGATGAGGTAGCCGCCCTCGCGGGCGCTGCGGGTGCTGGCGACGACCTCGCCGTGCACGTTGGTGAGGGTCACGGTGGCGTCCCGGACGGGGGTGCCGTCGGCGGTGAGCACGCTGCCCGCGAGGCGTCCGGCGCCGCCGAGGACGACGTCGAGTTCGACGGGGCGCTCGCCGACGGTCACCGAGACGGCCTGCGGCTGGTGGCCGCCCGCCGCGGCGATGAGCACGTACGCGCCCGCACCGGGGGTGGCGAGCGCGTAGCGCCCGTCCTCGCCGCTGGCGCCCCGGCCGATCTGGGTGCCCGCCACGTCGATGAGGGTGAGCGCGGCCCGGGGCACCACGGTGCCGTCGGGGTGCTGCACGGTGCCGCAGACCGCGATGCCCGCGGTGTACGCGGAACGGGCCTGCGGGACGGGGGCGTTCACGGGCGCGTTCTCCGTTTCGGCGGCGTTGTGGGACACCTGGGGACTCTCCTTGAGGAAGAAGGCGATGATCAGGCCGAGCACGAGCACCGGCACGAGGTACAGGAAGATCCGGGGCATGGCGTCGGCGTAGGCCCGGATGTAGTCGTCGCGCAGGCCCGGGGGCAGCGCGTGGACGAGTTGCGGGGTGAGGGACTCCGGGTCGGGCAGGGCGGCCCCGGCGCGCGGCGGCAGCCGGTCGGCGAGGGCGTCGGAGAGCCGTCCCGCGAAGAGGGTGCCGAAGACGGCGGCGCCGACGCTGCCGCCGATCTGCCGGAAGTAGGTGCTGGCGCTGGTGGCGGTGCCGAGGTCGGCGGGGCGCACGGAGTTCTGCACGGCGAGGATCAGCACCGGCATCACCATGCCGATGCCGGCCCCGAGGACGGCCATCCAGAGGCTGTAGTGGAGCCGGGGCGTGTCCACCTGGAGGCGGGAGAGCAGCCACATGCCGAGGACGGAGAGGGCGGAGCCGAGGATGGGGTAGAGCCGGTAGCGCCCGGTGTGGCTGATGAGTTGGCCGGAGACGACGGACGCGCCGACGATGCCGCCCATCATCGGCAGCATCAGCAGCCCCGACTCGGTGGCGGAGGCGCCGTCGACCATCTGGAGGTAGGTCGGCAGGTAACTGGCCGCGCCGAACAGGGCGACGCCGATGACGAGCCCCACCAGGCCGGTGACGTTGAAGACGGAGCTGGTGAACAGCCGTGGCGGGATGAGGGGTTCGGCGGCGCGGCGCTCGGCGAGCAGGAAGAGGACGGTGGCGACGACGGCGCCCGCGCCGAGGCCGAGGATCTCCCGTGAGCGCCAGGGGTACTCGGTCCCGCCCCAACTGGTCAGCAGGATCAGGCAGGTGGAGGCGGTGGCGAGCAGCAGGGCGCCGAGCACGTCGAACCGGGGCTTCGCGGCGGGCCTGGGCAGTTTGAGGACGACGCTGATGACAGCGAGGGTCAGCAGCCCGAAGGGCACGTTGACGTAGAAGCACCAGCGCCAGGAGAGGTGGTCGGTGAAGTAGCCGCCGAGGAGCGGTCCCGCGACCGAGGCGAGGCCGAAGGCGGCGCCGATCAGGCCCATGAACCGGCCGCGGCGGCGGGGCGGGACGATGTCCGCGATGATCGCCTGCACGCCGATCATGAGTCCGCCCGCGCCGACGCCCTGGACCGCGCGGAAGGCGATCAACTGGTCCATCGTGCGGGCCCGTCCGGCCAGCGCGGAGCCGATGACGAAGACGACGATGGCGAACTGGAAGACGCCCTTGCGGCCGAGGAGGTCGCCGAGTTTGCCGTAGACGGGCAGGCCGACGGTGGAGGTGAGCAGGTAGGCGGTGATCGCCCAGGACATCTTGTCGAGGCCGTGGAGTTCGCCGACGATCCTGGGCAGCGCGGTGGCGACGATCATCTGCTCCAGCGCGGCGAGCAGCAGCGCGAGCATGAGCCCGACGAAGACCAGCCGGACCCGGCGCGGGCTCAGTCCGCCCGCCGCGGCGGGCTCCGCGGCCCGGGGGTGCGGGGGCGCCTTTCCCGCCGTCGCGGGCGGCTGCCCCTCCACCAGCGTGGTCCCGCTCACGTACCGCTCCCCTCGTCGCGCCCACCGTTGTCGCACTTAGGGCGACAACTGCGGGCGCGGGCGGCGGGTTACGGTGTCCCCGGCGGTCCGCTGGAGATCCACTCGAACCGGTGAGGGAGGCCAACGGCCGCCGGGGTGCCGTGCGTTGGGCGCGGAGCGGGACGTCCCGACTCCGGGCGCGACAGCGCTACTCGGTGACCTCGGTGGCGAGGTTGCCGAGCAGCTCGTCGTAGATCCGGGCGAGGCCCTTGGGGGCGAAGGTCCGCTCGAAGAAGCCGCCGATGCCGCCCGCGCCGTTCCAGACGGTCGTGACGACCACCCGGGAGCTGCCCTCGCCCGCCGGGGTGACCCGCCAGGTGGTGACCATGGAGGAGTTGCGGTCCTTCTCGACCAGCTCGCCGTCGGTGGGCTCGGTGACCTCCAGGAGGCAGTCGCGGATCCGCTTGCTGGTGGCCTGGAGCTTCCAGTGGACGAGGGTGCCCTCGCCGTCGCCGCCCTCGCGCACCTCGTACTCGCTGAAGTGGTGGGGCAGCAGGCCGGCCCGCGTGCCGCTGTAGTCGGCGAGGGCGTCGAACACCTTCTCCGGGTCCGCCTCGACGACCCGCTCCGTAGTCGCCTCTACCTGCGCCATTGACTTCCTCCAGGCTTGGTTCTCGGGATCGGGGCAAGCCAACCACCCCCGGGTGCGGGCCCCCAAATCGGGGTCGGTTCCCGGTGCCGGAGGGGTCGGTTCCCGGTCCTGGCGGGGCCGGAACGTGTCCGAAAGCGTTCGGCGCGTGCCGTCGCGCACGATCATGCGAACTAATGTTCTATTATGTGGCCAGTGCTACCGAGGAGGCCTCATGCGCTGGGAGAACCTCTCAGTCGGTTCCGGCGACCACCGCCGGGCCGCCGACGCCGCGCTGTTCGGCGCCGACGCCGTCACCACCCGAACCTTCGAATCCCCCGAGTTCCGGGGCATCACCTTCCACGAGGTGCGCGCCCGCTCGATCGTCAACCGGGTGCCGGGCGCGTCCCGGATGCCGTTCGAATGGACGGTGAACCCCTACCGGGGCTGCTCGCACGCGTGCGTGTACTGCTTCGCCCGCAAGACCCACAGCTACCTGGACCTGGACACCGGCCTCGGCTTCGACTCCCAGATCGTGGTCAAGACCAACGCCCCCGAACTGCTGCGCCGCCAGCTCGGCTCGCGCAACTGGCGGGGCGAGCACATCGCGATGGGCACCAACGTCGACTGCTACCAGCGCGCGGAGGGCCGCTACCGGCTGATGCCGGGCATCCTGGCGGCGCTGCGCGACCACGCGAACCCGTTCTCCATCCTGACCAAGGGCACGCTGATCCTGCGCGACCTGGAGCTGCTGACCGAGGCGGCGCGGGTCACGGACGTCGGCGTCTGCGTCTCGGTCGGCTTCCTCGACGCGGAGCTGTGGCGGACCGTGGAGCCGGGCACCCCGGCCCCCGAGCGGCGCCTCGACGTGGTCCGCGCCCTCGCCGAGCGCGGCATCGGCTGCGGCGTCCTGATGGCCCCGGTGATCCCCTTCCTGGGCGACGACCCGGCCCGGCTCAGGGCCACCGTGCGGGCGGCGGCCGAGGCGGGCGCCACCTCCCTCACGCCCCTGGTGCTGCATCTGCGGCCGGGGGCCAGGGAGTGGTTCATGGCCTGGCTGGAGCGCCACCATCCGCACCTGGTGCGCCGGTACGAGCGGCTGTACGCGGACGGCGCCTACGCCCCGAAGTGGTACCAGCGCCGGATCACCCGTCAGGTCCACGAGCTGGCCCAGGAGTACGGGATCGGACCCGCGACGGCGGGCATGCCCCGGCGGCCCCGTCCGCCCGAGTCGGCCGAAACGGTTCTTCCCGTACCGGAGACGTCAGAACCCACGCAACTTTCGCTCATTTAAGAGCGTTAGAGGGCATCCCCGGACCCGTTCGGGTCAACTATGGGCGGAACGTGTTCCTCCGGTGCCCCTTTCCGGGACGATGCGGCCGGGACCGCGACCTCCGCGGTCCGCAGCCCCTCCGTCCTGGGAGGACCCTTTTGAGAAAACGCGCAGCCGCCGTCCACGTCTCCGCCCTCGTCGTCGCCGGGACGCTCCTGGCCGCCCCCGCCGACGCCAGCGCGCGCGACGCCGCGGCCGGTGCCACCGCCGTCGCGAGCCCCGCCTGGAAGAAGTGCGGCACCACCGACTACCCGACGCTCCAGTGCGCGACCCTGAAGGTGCCGCTGGACCACGCGCGCCCGCGCGGGAAGCAGATCACGCTCGCGCTGTCCCGGGTCCCGCACACCGCGAAGAAGTTCCAGGGACCCCTGCTGGTCAACCCCGGCGGGCCCGGCGGCAGCGGCCGCACACTGGCCGGTTTCGTCGCGTCGTCGCTGCCGAAGGCGGTCGCGGCCCAGTACGACGTGATCGGCTTCGACCCGCGCGGCGTCGGCCGCAGCAGCCCAGCCCTGGACTGCAGGCCCGGGTTCTTCGCGCCGGTGCGCCCCGACTCGGTGCCCGCCACCCCGGCGCTGGCGCGCGCCAACCTCGAACGGGTCAGGTCCTTCGCCGCCGCCTGCGGCACGAAGTACGCGGACGTCCTGCCCTACATCGACACGGTCTCCGCCGTGCGGGACATGGACGCGATCCGGCGGGCCGTCAGCGCCGAGAAGATCAACTACTTCGGCTACTCGTACGGCACCTACCTCGGCGCGGTGTACGCCAAGCTGTTCCCCGAGCGGGTGCGCCGCCTGGTGCTCGACTCCGTCGTGGACCCCACGGGCGTCTGGTACGACGACAACCTGTCCCAGGACCTGGCGTTCAACGACCGCCACCGCGCCCTGATGGCGTGGATCGCGCGGTACGACTCGACCTACCGGCTCGGCACCGACCCCGAGAAGATCGAGGCCCGGTGGTACGCGATGCGCCGGGCGCTGGCGAAGAAGCCGGCCGAGGGCACGGTGGGCGCCTCGGAGCTGGAGGACACCTTCATCCCCGGCGGCTACTACGACGGCTACTGGCCCTACCTCGCCGAGGCGTTCGCGGCCTACGTGCACGACAAGAAGACCGGGCCGCTGGTGGAGGCGTACCGCAACTTCGCCGCGGTCGACGCCGCGGGGGACAACGGCTTCAGCGTCTACGCGGCCGTGCAGTGCCGGGACGCCGCCTGGCCGCGCTCGTGGCGCCGCTGGGAGCGCGACACCTGGGAGGTGTACGGGAAGGCGCCCTTCATGGCCTGGAACAACACCTGGTACAACGCGGCCTGCGCCTCCTGGTTGACCGCCCCGAGGAAGCCCGTGAACATCGCCAACGGCAAGCTGCCGCCGGTGCTGCTGTTCCAGGCGACGAACGACGCGGCGACCCCGTACGAGGGCGGGGTGACGACGCACCGGATGCTGGCCCGCTCCAGCCTGGTCGTCGAGGAGGGCGGCGGCAACCACGGCATCACGCTGAGCGGCAACGCCTGCCTCGACCGCTACCTCGCGGACTACCTGTCCAAGGGCACGGTGCCGCGCGGGCACGGCACGGTCGACGCGGTGTGCGCCAAGCTGCCCGACCCGAAGCCGCTGACGTCCAAGGCAGCGGCGGCCACGGCGCACGGCGCGACGCTGCACGGGCTGCTCGGCCGCAACTGACGGCACCCGCGCGCGAGTCCCGTCGGGGGCGTTGTCAGACCCGTGGTGCACGATGGCCCCATGAGTGAGCTGACCAGGATTCCCGCCCCCGACGGGGTCTTCCCCGCCGCGCAGTACAGCCACGTCGTGACCGCCGCGGGCCGCCTGGTCGCGGTCTCCGGCCAGCTCGCGCTCGACGAGCGGGGCGGGATCGTCGGCGAGGGCGATCCGGCGGCGCAGGCCCGCCAGGTCTTCGAGAACCTCGGCCGCTGCCTGCGAGCCGCGGGCGCGGGCTTCGACGACGTCGTCAAACTCACCTTCTTCGTCACGGACATGGCGCACCTCCCGGCGATCCGCGCCGCCCGCGCCGCCCACCTCCCCGACGACCGCCTCCCGGCGATCTCCGCCGTCCAGGTGGCCGCGCTGGTCCGCCCGGAGTTCCTGATGGAGATCGAGGCCTGGGCGGTGGTCGCCGGGTGAGGCGCCCGGGGGCATCCACGGGCGGCCGGACGGCGCCGGCGTGAGCCGGGTCCTCCTCGGACCGCTGCCGCGAGAAGTCCGCGGGCGGACGGCGGCCCCTGAGCCGGGTTCCCCGACCGCCGCCGCGAGGGCGTCCGCGCGCGGCGGGCCCGGTGACCGCGCCTGAGCCCGCCCCGGCACCGCTTTCCAAGTCCCTAGCGCTGACGGGGAATCCGGGCCAGGGCGCGCACCGCCGCCTCCGCCAGTGCCGGGTGGGCGAGCGCCTCGTTGAGGACCGGGCGGGCCCGGGTGTCCTTCAGGGTGCCCAGGCCGTCGACGCAGGCCAGGGCGACCCGGCGGTAGGGGTCGTGCGGGTGCAGACGGCGGCGCAGGGTGGTGATCAGGGCCGGGACCGACTCCGGCGCGGCGAGTTCGGCGAGCAGCCTGACCGGCTGGAGGGCGTAGGCGACCCGGAGTTCGTTGGTGGCGAGGGCCGCCGCGGCGCGGGCGGTGCGCGGGTCGCCGAGCCGGGCCAGGGCGTGGGCGGCGGAGGCGCAGCGCTGCGGGTCGCGGTGGTTGAGCAGCAGGACCAGGGACTCGAAGGCCCGCCGGTCCCCCGCGAGTCCCAGCCGGAACGCGGCCAACTCCCGTGCCCAGAGCGGCTGTCCCGGCTCGGTGAGCACCCCCGCCAGTTCGTCGGTGTCCCCGGTGGCCACGAGACGCTCGTAGCGGGCGCCTCCTCCCGACTCCGCCCGTAAGCGCTCCGTGAGCGATCGCGACTCTTCGTCCATGAACCCGAGCCTAGAGCCGTCGCGGATCTCCGGGGACGTACATCACGAAGACGACCCGGGCAGGGGGTGGCGCGCTCGTTACCCGCCGGTTAAGCTCAGACGAGCGAGTCACCCACTCGCTCTTCCGCTGACGACGGCCTGGTGACGCAGCCGCCGTCAGAGCACCGCGCGACGCCGGTCCCGGGACAGGGCCGGTCGATCCCGCCGTCCGCTGCGAGGCGTGTGCACGCCCCGCACGGCGGCACCGGGCCCGCGTGCGTGCCCCGCACCACACCCTCCCTCCGCACCTGACGTGCCCGCGGCCCCGGTCGCGTTCCCGGCCCGTCCGGCGCGCTCCCCGTCGTCACCCCTCATCCTGGAGTCCCGCGATGGCCACTCCCCCGTCCCACCCCACCGCCGCGTCCGCCCTGCGCACCGTCGCCGTCGTCGGCCTCGGCACCATGGGCACCGGCATCATCGAAGTCCTCGCCGCGGCCGGACGCACGGTCGTCGGCATCGACGTCAGCGAGGCCGCGGCCGTCCGCGCGGTCGCCGCCGTGGAGGCCGCGACCGCCCGCGCCGTGGCGCGCGAGCGGCTGACCGGACAGGAGCGGGCGGACCTCCTCGCCCGCATCAGCGTCTCCACCGACCTGCGGGCGGCGGCCGACGCCGACCTCGTCGTCGAGGTGGCCCCGGAGTCCTACGAGATCAAGCAGCGCGTCTTCCGTGAACTCGACGCGATCGTCCGCCCGGACACCGTCCTGGCCACCGGAACCAACGCGCTCTCGGTGACCCGGCTCGCCGCCGAGTCACGGCGCCCCGAGCGCGTCCTCGGCCTGCACTTCTTCAACCCGGCCCCGGCCATGCGGCTGGTCGAGGTGGTCTCCTCGGTGCTGACCGCGCCGGACGCCGTCACCGCCGTCATCCGGCTGGCGCTCGACCTGGGCAAGGAACCCGTCGCGGTCGGCGACCGGCCCGGGTTCGTCGCGGACGGGCTGCTGTTCGGGTACCTCAACCAGGCGGCCGCGATGTACGAGGCCAAGTACGCCTCCCGGGAGGACATCGACGCGGCGATGCGGCTCGGCTGCGGGCTGCCGATGGGCCCGCTCGCGCTGCTGGACCTGATCGGCGTGGACACCGCCCGCACGGTCCTGGAGGCCATGTACGCGGAGTCCCACGACCGGCTGCACGCGCCCGCCCCGATCCTGGGGCAGCTCAGCGAGGCGGGGCTGACGGGCCGCAAGTCCGGGCGCGGCTTCTACACGTACGCCGAGTCCGGCTCAGCCGCCGTGGTGCGCGACGCGCTGACCCCGCTCTCCGGCGGCGGCCCGGTGCCCGGCCGCACGGTCCGCACGGTCGGCGTGGCCGGTTCGGGCACCATGGCGTCCGGGATCGCCGAGGTGTTCGCGAAGGCGGGCCACCCCGTGGTCCTCGCCGCCCGCTCCGCGGAGAAGGCGCAGGCGGCCAAGGCCCGGATCGGCACGTCGCTGGCCCGCTCGGTGGACCGGGGACGGCTGACCGCGGAGGCCGCCGCCCGGGTCCTGGACCGGGTCGTGCCCGCCGGGTCCTGGGACGCGTTCGCGGAGGCCGACCTCGTGCTCGAAGCGGTCGCCGAGGACCTGGAGGTGAAGCGGCGGCTGTTCGGGACGCTGGACGCGGTGTGCCGTCCCGGCGCGGTGCTGGCGACCACCACGTCGTCGCTGCCGGTCGTGGCCTGCGCCCGCGCCACCTCGCGCCCGCAGGACGTCATCGGCATGCACTTCTTCAACCCGGCGCCCGCGATGAAGCTGGTCGAGGTGGTCCGCACGGTCCTGACCTCGGACGAGACCCACGCGACCGTCCGCGCGGTCTGCGCCGGGATCGGGAAGCACCCGGTGGACTGCGGGGACCGCGCCGGGTTCATCGTGAACGCGCTCCTCTTCCCGTACCTCAACAACGCGATCAAGATGGTGCAGGAGCACTACGCCTCCCTGGACGACATCGACGCGGCGATGCGGCTCGGCGGCGGCTACCCGATGGGCCCGTTCGAACTCCTCGACGTCGTCGGCCTGGACGTGTCCCTGGCGATCGAGAAGGTGCTGCACCGCGCGTTCCGCGACCCCGGTCTGGCCCCGGCGCCGCTCCTCGAACATCTGGTCGCCGCCGGCTGCCTGGGCCGCAAGACGGGCCGCGGCTTCCGCGAATATGCCAGCCGCTGAGACGGACGGCGGCGGGGAGCAGGGGCGCGGCGGCGCGCCGGAGCGGGCCGCCGCACCCCGTCCGGCGGGCTGCGCGCCCCCGCCCCCGGCGAGTGGGGGAAACCCTCGACATGCGCACCGGGCTGCGCACATGCAGTACGTTCAGGGCATGCCCCAGCCCGCCAGGTCCCCACGTACAGCCGCTACGCCCGACGTGCCGGAAAGCGCCGCCGGCACGCGGGCCGCCGCCCAGCGGCTCAAGATGCGCCGCGAACTGGCGGCGGCGGCGATGGAGCTGTTCTCCACCAAGGGGTACGAGGCGACCACCGTCGACGAGATCGCGGCGGCGGCGGGCGTGGCCCGCCGCACCTTCTTCCGGCACTTCCGCTCCAAGGAAGAGGCGATCTTCCCCGACCACGACGACACCCTGATCCGCGCGGAGGCCGTCCTCAACGCGGCCCCCGCGCACGAGCACCCGCTCGACACCGTCTGCCGCGGCATCAAGGAAGTCATGCGGATGTACGCGGCGCAGCCGGAGATCTCGGTGGCCCGCTACAAGCTGACGCGCGAGGTGCCCACCCTGCGCGAGGCCGAGATCGCCTCGGTGGCCCGCTACGAGCGCCTCTTCACCCGTTATCTGCTCGGCCACTTCGACGAGCACGCGCACGACGACGACGCCAACGACGATCCGCTGCTCGCGGAGGTCGCCGCGTCGGCCGTGGTCACCGCGCACAACCACGTGCTGCGGCGCTGGCTGCGGGCGGGCGGCCAGGGCGACGTGGAGGCGCAGCTCGACCACGCCTTCGGGATCGTGCGCAAGACGTTCGGGACGGGCATCGGCGCCGGGCGCACCGCGCCGCCGCGCCCGGCGGTCCCGGCGGCGGTCTCCGCCCAGGGCGAGGTGCTGGTCACGGTGGCCCGCACGGACGCCCCGCTGGACGAGGTCATGCGGACCATCGAGGAAGCGCTCCGCGACCGCTGACCGAACCCGCCCCCGCGCGTCCCCCTTCTCCCCGCCCTCCCCGTCCTCCCTCTCGATCCTCGACGGCCGTCCTCCGGGGCGGCCGTCGTCGTGTGCCCGGCGGTTGCGCGCGGGACACGGGCTGACGCGGGGTGGCTAGGGGTGGCTCGGGCCGGTCCCGCGAGGGACGCGGGGTGCGGCAAAGGGCGATTCCGCGGGGCGCGTAGGGCGTCGTGCGGCCCTGTTCGATCGATCATCGCTCATCTGTCGCGTAAAGATTTCATCTGAGAGCATTTAGTGGCACGCAGTGCCTTGCGAGCTGACACCGGGTGTCATACGTTGAAGGTGTCCGGGCGGCCGGCGGCCCCAGACCTCGGGAACGCCGGCTGTCCCCGCGGGCCCATGACCCGCGCGCCCGGACGCCTGCGTCACAGGCAACCTCCCGCGCCACCACGCGCCGCCGCACCCTCATCCCTCACCAGCGTCCCCCCTCAGGACGTCATCCGCAGGAGGACCCATCGTGACCGTCAAGGACATCCTGGACGCGATCCAGTCACCCGAGGCGACCCCGGCCGACCTCGCCGCGCTGCCGCTGCCCGAGTCGTACCGCGCGATCACCGTCCACAAGGACGAGACGGAGATGTTCGCGGGCATGGAGACCCGCGACAAGGACCCCCGCAAGTCGCTCCACCTGGACGAGGTGCCGGTGCCCGAACTGGGCCCGGGTGAGGCCCTGGTGGCCGTGATGGCCTCCTCGGTCAACTACAACTCGGTCTGGACGTCGATCTTCGAGCCGCTGTCGACCTTCGGCTTCCTGGAGCGCTACGGCAAGGTCAGCGAACTGACCCGGCGTCACGACCTGCCCTACCACGTCATCGGCTCCGACCTCGCGGGCGTCGTCCTGCGCACCGGACCCGGCGTCAACGCCTGGCACCCCGGAGACGAGGTCGTGGCGCACTGCCTCTCCGTCGAACTGGAGTCGTCGGACGGCCACAACGACACGATGCTCGACCCGGAGCAGCGCATCTGGGGCTTCGAGACCAACTTCGGCGGCCTCGCCGAGATCGCGCTCGTCAAGTCCAACCAGCTGATGCCCAAGCCGCGGCACCTGAGCTGGGAGGAGGCCGCCTCCCCCGGGCTGGTCAACTCCACCGCCTACCGCCAGCTCGTGTCCCGCAACGGCGCCGGCATGAAGCAGGGCGACAACGTGCTGATCTGGGGCGCCAGCGGCGGACTCGGCTCGTACGCCACGCAGTTCGCGCTGGCCGGCGGTGCCAACCCGGTCTGCGTGGTCGGCAGCCCGCAGAAGGCGGAGATCTGCCGTCGGATGGGGGCGACGGCCGTGATCGACCGCACCGCCGAGGACTTCAGGTTCTGGCAGGACGAGCGGACCCAGGACCCGCGCGAGTGGAAGCGGTTCGGCAAGCGCATCCGCGAGCTGACCGGCGGCGAGGACGTCGACATCGTCTTCGAGCACCCCGGCCGGGAGACCTTCGGCGCCTCCGTCTACGTCACCCGCAAGGGCGGCACCGTCGTCACCTGCGCCTCCACCTCGGGCTACACCCACGAGTACGACAACCGGTACCTGTGGATGTCCCTGAAGCGCATCATCGGCTCGCACTTCGCCAACTACCGCGAGGCGTGGGAGGCCAACCGCCTGATCGCCAAGGGCAAGATCCACCCGACGCTCTCCAAGGTGTACCCCCTCGCCGACACCGGCCAGGCCGCCCACGACGTCCACCGCAACGCCCACCAGGGCAAGGTCGGCGTCCTGTGCCTTGCGCCCGAGGAGGGGCTCGGGGTGCGGGACGAGGAGCTGCGCGCCCGGCACATCGACGCCATCAACCGTTTCCGCGACATCTGAGACACCGGGGTCACCGATGACTGAGCGCCAGAAGGACCGGCCGTGGCTGATGCGCACGTACGCCGGTCACTCCACCGCCGAGGCGTCCAACGAGCTGTACCGGCGCAACCTCGCCAAGGGGCAGACGGGTCTGTCGGTCGCCTTCGACCTGCCGACCCAGACCGGGTACGACTCCGACCACGTCCTCGCCCGCGGCGAGGTCGGCCGGGTCGGCGTGCCGGTCGCCCATCTCGGCGACATGCGGCGGCTGTTCCAGGACATCCCGCTGGAACGGATGAACACCTCGATGACGATCAACGCCACCGCCATGTGGCTCCTGGCGCTCTACCAGGTCGTCGCGGAGGAGCAGGGCGCGGACCTCGCCGACCTCCAGGGGACCACCCAGAACGACATCGTGAAGGAGTACCTGTCCCGGGGCACCCATGTGTTCCCGCCGGGTCCCTCGCTGCGGCTGACGACCGACATGATCTGCTACACGGTCCACCACATGCCCAAGTGGAACCCGATCAACATCTGCAGCTACCACCTCCAGGAGGCGGGAGCCACCCCGGTCCAGGAGATCGCGTACGCGATGTCGACCGCGATCGCGGTGCTGGACGCGGTGTTCGCCTCGGGGCAGATCCCCGAGGACCGCAGGGGCGACGTCGTCGCGCGCATCTCGTTCTTCGTCAACGCCGGGGTGCGGTTCGTCGAGGAGATGTGCAAGATGCGGGCGTTCAGCCGGATCTGGGACCGGGTGACGCACGAGCGGTACGGCATCGAGGACCCCAGGCAGCGCCGCTTCCGCTACGGCGTCCAGGTCAACTCCCTCGGCCTGACGGAGGCGCAGCCGGAGAACAACGTCCAGCGGATCGTCCTGGAGATGCTGGCGGTGACCCTGTCCAAGGACGCCCGCGCCCGTGCCGTCCAACTCCCGGCCTGGAACGAGGCGTTGGGGCTGCCCCGGCCCTGGGACCAGCAGTGGTCGCTGCGCATCCAGCAGGTACTGGCGCACGAGAGCGACCTGTTGGAGTACGAGGACCTGTTCGCCGGGTCGCACGTGGTCGAGGCGAAGGTGGCCGATCTCGTCGGGGAGTCGCTCGCGGAGATGGCGCGGATCGAGGAGATGGGCGGCGCGATGGCCGCCGTCGAGTCGGGCTATCTGAAGGCGCAGCTCGTCTCCTCGCACGCCGAGCGCCGGGCCCGCATCGAGTCGGGCCAGGAGAAGATCGTCGGCGTCAACGTCTTCGAGACGACCGAGCCGAACCCGCTCACCGCCGATCTGGACACGGCCGTCCAGACGGTGGACCCGGCGGTCGAGGCACGGGTGGTCGAGGACCTCGCGCGCTGGCGCGACACCCGGTACCAGCCGCCGTTCAACCACCCCAGGCCGTGCAAGGCGCTCGAACGGCTGAAGGAAGCGGCGCGGGGCACGGGCAACCTGATGGCGGCCACCCTGGAGTGCGCCCGCGCCGGGGCCACGACCGGCGAGTGGGCCGGGGCCCTGCGCGAGGTGTTCGGCGAGTTCCGGGCCCCGACCGGGGTCTCCTCGGCGCCGGTCGCGGTCCCCGCGGAGGCGGGCTCGGCGCTCGCCGGGGTCCGCCGCAAGGTCGAGGACACGGCGCGCGACCTGGGCGTCGGCAGGCTCCGCTTCCTGGTCGGCAAGCCGGGGCTCGACGGGCACTCCAACGGCGCCGAGCAGATCGCCGTGCGGGCCAGGGACGCCGGGTTCGAGGTGGTCTACCAGGGCATCAGGCTGACCCCCGAGCAGATCGTGGACGCGGCGCTCGCCGAGGACGTGCACGCGGTCGGCCTCTCCATCCT
Source organism: Streptomyces sp. SolWspMP-5a-2 (assembly GCF_900091845.1). Classification (GTDB taxonomy): domain Bacteria; phylum Actinomycetota; class Actinomycetes; order Streptomycetales; family Streptomycetaceae; genus Streptomyces; species Streptomyces doudnae. Next base: position 18,782 of record NZ_FMCI01000323.1, on the reverse strand, counting down.
CTCCGGCTCGCACGCCCAACTGGTGCCCGACGTGCTGGAGCGGCTGCGCGACGCCGGGGCGCACGACATCCCGGTGATCGCCGGGGGCATCATCCCGCAGGGCGACGCCGAGCGGCTCAGGGCCGCCGGAGTGGCCGCGGTGTTCACGCCGAAGGACTTCGACATCACCGGAATCATCGGCCGTATCGTCGACGAGATCCGCACAGCGAACAAGCTCGACCCTCTGGAGGTCACGGCATGACCGCCCGCCCGTCTCCCACCACCGCCCTCCCGGCGAGCGGCTCCGCCGCCCCGGACCGCCTGCGTCCGCGCCGCTCCTGCCTCGCGGTCCCGGGGAGCAACCCGCGCTTCCTGGAGAAGGCCCAGGGCCTCCCGGCCGACCAGGTCTTCCTCGACCTGGAGGACGCGTGCGCGCCGCTGGCCAAGCCCGGGGCCCGCCACACCATCGTGAAGTTCCTCAACGAGGGGGACTGGAGCGGCAAGACGCGGGTGGTGCGCGTCAACGACTGGACGACCGAGTGGACCTACCGGGACGTCGTCACCGTGGTCGAGGGGGCGGGCCAGAACCTGGACTGCCTGATGCTGCCCAAGGTGCAGGACGCGCAGCAGATCGTCGCCCTCGACCTGCTGCTCACCCAGATCGAGAAGGCCATGGGGTTCGAGGTCGGCCGGATCGGCATCGAGGCGCAGATCGAGAACGCCCGCGGCCTCACCAACGTCGACGCGATCGCGCAGGCCAGCCCCCGGCTGGAGACGATCGTCTTCGGCCCGGCCGACTTCATGGCGTCGATCAACATGAAGACGCTCGTGGTGGGCGAACAGCCGCCCGGCTACCCGGCGGACGCCTACCACTACATCCTGATGAAGATCCTGATGGCCGCCCGCGCCCACGACCTCCAGGCGATCGACGGCCCCTACCTCCAGATCCGCAACGTCGACGGCTTCCGCGAGGTCGCCGGGCGGGCCGCCGCGCTCGGCTTCGACGGCAAGTGGGTGCTGCACCCGGGGCAGGTCGAGGCGTCGAACGAGATCTTCTCGCCGTCCCAGGAGGACTACGACCACGCCGAGTTGATCCTCGACGCCTACGACTACTGCACGTCCGAGGCGGGCGGCAAGAAGGGCTCGGCGATGCTCGGCGACGAGATGATCGACGAGGCGAGCCGCAAGATGGCGCTGGTCGTCTCCGGCAAGGGCCGCGCGGCCGGCCTGAAGCGCACCAGTTCCTTCGAGATCCCGGAGGCGTGAGCATGCAGTTCGGGCGCACCTACGAGGAGTTCGAGGTCGGCGCGGTCTACAAGCACTGGCCGGGCAAGACGGTCACCGAGTACGACGACCACCTCTTCTGCCTCCTCACCATGAACCACCACCCGCTCCACCTGGACGCCAACTACGCCGAGAACACGACCGACTTCGGGAAGAACGTCGTCGTCGGGAACTACATCTACTCGCTGCTGCTCGGCATGTCGGTGCCGGACGTGTCGGGCAAGGCGATCGCCAACCTGGAGATCGAGTCGCTGCGGCACGTGGCGCCGACCTTCCACGGGGACACGCTCTACGGCGAGACCACCGTGCTGGACAAGTGGCCGTCGAAGTCGAAGGACGACCGCGGGATCGTGCACGTCGAGACCCGCGGTCACAAGCAGGACGGCACGCTCGTCTGCGTGTTCCGGCGCAAGGTGATGGTGCCGACCGGGACGTACATCAAGGAGCGCGGCGGCGAACAGCCGGGCCGACCCGAACCCGAGCAGCAGGAGAAGTAGCCATGGCGCGACTCGCCCAGACCGCCGGACTCGACGACGTCCAGCGGGAGATCCTCTCCACCGTGCGGGACTTCGTGGACAAGGAGATCCTGCCGGTCGCCACGGAGCTCGAGCACCGTGACGAGTATCCGCAGCAGATCGTCGACGGGCTCAGGGAGTTGGGCCTCTTCGGCCTGATGATCCCGGAGGAGTACGGGGGCCTCGGCGAGTCGCTGCTCACCTACGCGCTGTGCGTGGAGGAGATCGCGCGCGGCTGGATGTCGGTCTCCGGCATCATCAACACCCATTTCATCGTGGCGTACATGCTCAAGCAGTACGGCACCGCGGAGCAGAAGGAGCACTTCCTGCCGCGGATGGCGGCCGGTGACATCCGGGGCGCCTTCTCGATGTCCGAACCGGGCCTCGGCTCCGACGTGTCGGCCATCACCTCGAAGGCGGTCAGGGACGGCGACGAGTACGTCCTGAACGGTCAGAAGATGTGGCTGACGAACGGTGGGACGTCAAGTCTGGTCGCCGTTCTCGTCAGAAGTGATGAAGGACACTCCGCGGAGGAGGTGGCCGCCCGACCGCACCGGTCGATGACGACGTTCCTGGTCGAGAAGGAGCCCGGTTTCGGCGAGGTCCGCCCCGGCCTCACCATCCCCGGGAAGATCGACAAGATGGGCTACAAGGGCGTCGACACCACCGAGTTGATCATGGACGACCTGCGGGTTCCCGCCGATCGTGTGCTCGGCGGCACCACCGGCCGAGGTTTTTACCAAATGATGGACGGCGTCGAGGTGGGCCGCGTCAACGTCGCGGCGCGTGGCTGCGGGGTCGCTCAGCGTGCCTTCGAACTCGGCGTCCGGTACGCGCAGCAGCGCCACACCTTCGGCAAGCAGATCGCCCACCACCAGGCCATCCAGTTCAAGCTGGCGGAGATGGCTACCAAGGTCGAGGCCGCGCATGCCATGATGGTGAACGCGGCACGCAAAAAGGATTCCGGGCAGCGAAACGACCTCGAAGCGGGGATGGCGAAGTACCTCGCCTCCGAGTACTGCAAGGAGGTCGTCGAGGACGCCTTCCGGATCCACGGCGGCTACGGCTTCTCCAAGGAGTACGAGATCGAGCGCCTCTACCGCGAGGCGCCGATGCTGCTGATCGGCGAAGGTACCGCCGAGATCCAGAAAATGATCATCGGTCGCAGGCTGCTCGAAGAATATCGGTTCCAGGGCTGATTGTCCGGATACGGGGTGTTTTCTTGGAGAAGAAGATCACACCCCTCCGACGCGCTTCGAACGCCGACTCGGCTTCCTGGCTTGCCCAGTTGTGGCCCGCGCCCGGTACGATCCCGGGAAAGCCGCCGTCCCCCGTCACAGCGCGGCATCATCCGCTACGAAGGTCATCCATGCCCCACAGCCAAACCTCTGCACCTCGCGACAGCCTGGTCGGCACACGCCTCGCGCGCGGAGCATCGCCGTGGCTTCTCCCGACCGTCGCCACCGCAGCCCTCAGCCTGGTCCGCGCCCGCAAGAGCGGTGCCGCCAAGGCCGTGGCCGTGCCCGCCACCGCGCTCGCGGCGGGCATGCTGTGGTTCTTCCGCGACCCCGAGCGCGAGATCACCCGGGGCCGGGTCATCTCGCCCGCCGACGGTGTGGTGCAGAGCATCATGCCGTGGAAGGACGGACGCACCCGCGTCGCGATCTTCATGAGCCCGCTCAACGTCCACGTCAACCGCGCCCCGCTCGCCGGTACCGTGACGTCGGTCGAACACATCCCCGGTGGGTTCGTCCCGGCGTTCAACAAGGAGAGCGAGAACAACGAGCGCGTAGTCTGGCATTTCGACACCGAACTCGGCGACATCGAGATGATCCAGATCGCCGGCGCCGTCGCCCGACGCATCGTCCCCTACGTGCCGCAGGGCACCAAGGTCGAGCAGGGTGAGCGCATCGGTCTGATCCGCTTCGGTTCGCGCGTGGACATCTACCTGCCCGAGGGCGTGGAGATCGCGGTCGAGGTCGGTCAGAAGACGGTGGCTGGGGTGACTCGCATTGACCGTGATTGATCCTGAGACTCAGGCGGGCTGGGTGCCCGAGGCCGACGAGGCGGACGACGAGGAGGAGATGCCCCTCTCTCTGCGCCTGTCGATAGCGGACACCCTGACGCTCGGCAACGCCACGTGCGGCTTCATGGCGGTGTACTTCACCACCACCGGCATCCTGATCCCGCACCTCACCGGCAGCCAGGAATCCGGCATGGCCCGCCACAGCGCGGCCACCGCGGTCATCCTGATGCTCTGCGCGGCGGTCTTCGACCTCTTCGACGGCCTCGTGGCGCGCAAGCTGCGCTCCTCCCCCATGGGCGCCGAGCTGGACAACCTCTCGGACCTGATCAGCTTCGGTCTGGCGCCCGCGTACTTCGTCCTCGTCTACGGCATGGTCGCCGACGACGCGCACCAGAGAATGGCCGCGCTCGGGGCGATCGTCGTGCTGCTGGCCGTCGTGCTGCGCCTGGCCCGCTTCTCCTGCGTGACGCCGCGCAACGGCATGTTCCAGGGCATGCCGAGCCCGTTCGGCGCGCTGACGGTCGTCTCCATCGTCCTGCTCGAACTGCCCTTCGTGGCGACGCTGCTGGCCATCCTCGGCACCGCCTGGCTGATGGTGAGCCGGGTCGAGTACCCGAAGCCGCGCGGCCGCCTCGCCGTGGCGATGCTGTCCTGGATCGTGCTCTCGATGGGGCTGCTCGCCGCCTGGGCCTTCGACGCCCCGAGCGGTCAGCTCCTCCTCCAGACGGGCTGTGCGCTCCAGCTCGTCATGGGCGCGGTGATCCCGCTGTTCGCCACGGCCCGCCGGGTGAACAACTTCCGCGACAACCGCCGCGAGGCGCGCGCGGCACAGCTGCCGTAACACGGCGGCGCGACGACGACGAAGGGCCCCGAGCCGACCGGCTCGGGGCCCTTTCCGTCGGTACCCGGGCGGCTGTCCGGGGCGGGCGGGTCAGACCAGGAAGTCGCGGGCGATCTGCTCCGCCACCCGTTCCAGGATCGGGCCCGCGTCCGCGATGCAGGTGGCCACGTCGGGCTCGACGCCGGTCAGGGGGTAGGCGCGGCGGATACCGGCCCGGCCGAGGGCCTCCGGGGGCAGGGTGAGACGTCCGCAGACCGCGACGACCTCCTTCTCCGCAGCCCGCGCCGCCGCCGCGACCCCCGCGGGAGCCTTGCCGTGCAGGGTCTGCTCGTCGAGGGAGCCCTCGCCGGTGATCACCAGCTCGGCGCGCTCCAGGGCGGCCGCGAAGCCGAGGACGTCCAGCATGACCTCGATGCCGGGCCGGAAGCGCGCCCCGACGAGGAGCGCCCCGTAGCCGATGCCGCCCGCCGCGCCCGCGCCCGGCGACACCGCGTGCTCGGCGGCACGCGCCCCGAGGACGGCACCGCGCCCGCCGCCCGAGGCGTCCCGCGCGCCGGACGGTCCGCCGGAACCGGCCCCTCCGGGGCGGGGGCGCCCTCCAAAATCTTGGCGTAGTGGGTGAGGGCCTCGTCGAGGGCCCGCACGTCCTCGGGCGAGGCGCCCTTCTGCGGCCCGTACACGGCCGGCGCCCCCTTCGGACCGGTGAGCGGGTTGTCGACGTCGCTGGCGAGGACCAGCTCCACGGCGGCCAGGCGCGGGTCGAGTCCCGACAGGTCGGCGGAGGCCAGCTCCGCGAGCCCGCCGCCGCCCGGCGGCACCGGCTCCCCGTCGGCGTCCAGGAACCGCGCGCCCAGCGCGGAGAGCATCCCGGCCCCGCCGTCGGTGGTGGCGCTGCCGCCGACGCCGAAGACAATCGTGCGCGCCCCCGCGTCCAGCGCGGCCCGCAGCAGTTCGCCCGCGCCGTACGTGGACGCCGTCAGCGGCGCGAGGACGCCCGCGGGCAGCCGCTGCAACCCGCTCGCCTCGGCCATCTCGACGACCGCCGTGTCGCCGCGCAGCGCGAACGCCGCCGTCACCTCGTCGCCCAGCGGCCCCGCGACGCGGACCTCGTGCCGCGCGAAACCGGCGGCGACCGCCGCGTCCACGGTGCCGTCCCCGCCGTCGGCCACCGGCAGCGACGTCACCTCGACGCCCGGCACGACCCGGCGCAGCCCGGCCGTCACCCGCTCCGCGACCTGCACGGCCGTCAGCGACCCCTTGAACTTGTCCGCGGCGACCAGCACCCGCTGGTCCCTCGCGGCCCTGTTGCCCACAGCGTCCGCCACGTGTGTTTCCCCTTGCTCTCCGGGCCCGACGCATGTCGCGGCCAGTCGCGCCGCTGCGACCTTAACCGGAGCAGGGCCGCGCCGCCATGCTCCGCCCGGCCGCCGCACACCCCCCGGCGGCGCCGCCGACCTGCACGGGGACGGCGCACAGGGCCGCATGCGCCGTCCCCACCCCGGCCCCGGCTCCCCGCGCGACGGTTCCCGGACCCCCGAACTCCGCGTGTGCACAGACGTGTTGAGGGTGATCGCCGGGCGGCCCGCCCGCTCGCCCCGACCGGCTGGCTAGGCTTCCCCCATGGCCACCACCCAAGACTTCGCCACGTACATCGCGGGCCTGCCCCGCGTCCTCGCCGGGGCAGCCGTCCTCCTGCGCGACGAGGAGGGCCGGGTCCTGCTCGTCGAGCCGAACTACCGGGAGGGCTGGGCGCTGCCGGGCGGCACCGTCGAGTCCGACGACGGCGAGACGCCCCGGCAGGGCGCGCGCCGCGAGACGGCGGAGGAGATCGGCCTGGACCGCGAGCCCGGCCGCCTGCTCGCGGTGGACTGGGTGCGGGGCCCGGACCGCCCGCCCCTGGTCGCGTACCTGTACGACGGCGGTCTCCTGACCGCGGCCGACCTCGGGGCGATCCGGCTCCAGGAGGAGGAACTGCTGTCCTGGCGCCTGGTCGCGCCCGCGGACCTGCCCGAGCACCTCTCCGGCTCCCTCGGCCGCCGGGTCCAGGTCGCCCTGGAGATCCTCGCGGACGGCGGCGGCACGGCGGAGCTGGAGAACGGCCACCGGGTGGCCTGACGGCGGCCCCGGGCGCGTCTCCGCCACGCCGGGACCCTGACGAGAGGCCAGCGCGCCCGCCTTCACGCGGGCGTGCGCCGGTGGGGGCGCCGGTCACGGTCGGGCGTCACTGCGGACGCCGGTCCCGGTAGGGCGCCCTGATCCGTACGGGCGCCGGTCAGGTGCGGGCGCCCTGTCCCCTGCGGGCGCCGGGCACGGTCGACGCCGGTCACGTGCGGGCTCCGGGCACGGTCGGGCGCCCTGATCCGTGCGGGCGCCGGGCACGGTCGGGCGCCGGTCACCCCGGTGTCCTCATATCCGTTCGCCCCGTTCCCCTCCGCCGACCTACCCTCGGTGCCATGACGAAGCCCCTCGTCGCCGTGTTGAGCGGCGCAGGCATCTCGACGGACTCCGGGATCCCCGACTACCGGGGACCCAACGGCGTGTGGCGCAAGGACCCCGAGGCCGAGAAGCTCGTCACGTACGCGTACTACATGGCCGACCCGGAGATCAGGCGGCGCTCCTGGCAGTTGCGGCTCAGGAACCGCGCCCTCCAGGCCGAGCCGAACGCGGCGCACGTGGCGGTGGCCGATCTGGAGCGGGCCGGGGTGCCGGTGCGGGTGATCACGCAGAACGTCGACGGACTGCACCAGCGCGCCGGGCTGAGCGCCCGCAAGGTGCTGGAGCTGCACGGCAGCGCCCGGAGTGTCGTCTGCACCGGCTGCGACGCGCGCGGCCCGATGGCGGACGCCCTCGCCCGGGTCGTGGCGGGTGAGGCCGATCCGCCGTGCCTGGTCTGCGGCGGCATCCTCAAGTCGGCGACGGTGATGTTCGGCGAGCGCCTCGACCCGGTGGTGCTCTCCGAGGCGCTCGCCATCAGCAAGGCGTGCCGTCAGTTCTTCGCCGTGGGGACGACCCTCCAGGTGCAGCCCGCCGCCGGGCTGGCCGGGATCGCGGCCGACCACGGCGCCCGGCTGACCATCGTCAACGCCGAGGCCACCCCCTACGACGACCGCGCGGACGAGCTGGTGCGCGAGCCCATCGGCACCGCCCTGCCCAGGCTCCTCGCCGCCCTCCGGGACGCCGCCGACGCCTGACACCCCGGCGGGGCCTGCGCACGGCACGTCCCGAGGCCGGGGCTGACGGTCAGAAGAGGGCCGTTCCGCTCTCGAAGTCCAGGAGCTGCTGCTTGCGGCTCAGGCCGCCGCCGTACCCGGTGAGGCTGCCGCTCGCCCCGACCACCCGGTGGCACGGGACGATGATGCTGACCGGGTTCTTCCCGTTGGCGAGGCCGACCGCGCGGGACGCCTGCGGGTTGCCGAGCGCGTCGGCGAGCTGGCCGTAGGAGCGGGTCTCGCCGTAGGGGATGGCGAGGAGCTGCTCCCAGACGGTCCGCTGGAACGGGGTGCCGTGCAGCCGCAGGGGGACCGTGAACTCCGTCAGCTCGCCCGCGAAGTACGCCGCCAACTGCTCCTCGGTCGCGGCGAAGGGTGTGTCGTCGCGGGGGCCGAAGTTCTCCTCGGGCGGGCGGTGGCGCTGCTCGGTCATGTAGAGACCGCACAGGACGCCGTCGTCCGCGACGAGGGTCAGAGCGCCGTACGGGCTGTCCATCACCGTGTGTTGCTTGGTCATCGTGTGTTTCCTAGGCCGGAAGGACGTTGATCGGGTGGCTGTCGGTCGCCCACAGGTACTGCACGGCGTACGCCCGCCAGGGGCGCCACCGAGCCGCTCGGGCCGTGAGGGCGGCCGGGGTGGTGGGAAGGCCGAGTCCCCCGGCGGCGCGGCGGACGCCGAGGTCGGTGGGGAGGAAGGCGTCGGGGTCGCCCAGGGCGCGCATCGCGATGGCGTCGACCGTCCAGGGACCGAACCCGGGCAGGGCCAGGAGCCGGGCGCGTGTCTCGGCCCAGTCGCTGTCGGGGCCCAGGTGGATCCCGCCGTCGGCGAGGCGGCTCACCAGGGTGGTGAAGGTGGTGCGGCGGGTGCGGGGCATCGCGAGGGACTCGGGGTCGAGCCCGGCGAGCGACGCGGCGGTCGGGAAGAGGTGGGTGAGACCGCCCTCGGGGTCGTCGACCGGGTCGCCGTGGGCGAGGACCAGGCGGCCCGCGTGGGTGCGGGCGGCGGCGGTGGAGACCTGCTGTCCGAGGACGGCGCGCAGCGCGAACTCCTCCTCGTCCACCGTGCGCGGCACCCGGCGGCCGGGCGCCTTGTCGACCAGGGGCGCCAGGACCGGGTCGGTGCGCAACTGGTCGTCGACGGCGACCGGGTCCGCGTCCAGGTCGAGCATGCGGCGGCAGCGGCTGATGGCGACGGTCAGGTCCCGCAGGTCGCTGAGGGTGAGGCGGCAGGCGATGTGGTCGGGGCGCGGGGCCAGCGCGACGATGCCGTGTCCGTAGGGCAGGCGCAGGGTGCGGCGGTAGGCGCCGTCCCGCCACTCCTCCACCCCGGGCACCGCGGTGGCGGCGAGATGCCCGAAGAGGTTGTCCGGATGCAGCGGGGCCCGGAAGGGAAGCCGCAGGGTGAGCGTGCCGGGGGTGCCGGGAGCACCGGGGGCACCGGGAGTCTCTGGCGTGCCAAGTGTGCTTGACATGCCCCGTGCGTTTGACGTGCCCGGCGTGGACGACCCGCCCAGCGCGCCTGACCAGCCAGGTGTGCCTGACGTGTCGGGTGCACCAGGAGTACCTGGCGTGCCCGATGTTCCGAGGGCGTTCGCCGAGCCTCGCGCCCCGCCCCCCGATCCACCCGCCGTGTCCGCCCGGACCGCGGGCCGTGAGTGCCCGGCCGACTTCCCCGCGCGCGTGCGCAGCTCGCTCGGGGTGAGGGCGTAGACCTCGCGGACGGTGTCGTTGAAGGCGCGGATCGAGGCGAACCCGGCGGCGAAGGCGACGTCCGCCATCGGGAGCGGCGTGGTCTCGATCAGCACCCGTGCGGTCTGCGCGCGCTGGGCGCGGGCGAGCGCGAGCGGGCCCGCGCCCAGCTCCGCGAGCAACTGGCGCTCGGTCTGCCGGGTGCTGTAGCCGAGCCGGGCGGCGAGCCCGGGGACGCCCTCGCGGTCCACCACGCCGTCCGCGATCAGCCGCATCGCGCGCGCGACCAGGTCGGCGCGGAGGTTCCACTCCGGGGAGCCGGGGCTGGTGTCGGGGCGGCAGCGTTTGCAGGCCCGGAATCCGGCCTGCTGGCAGGCCGCGGCGCTGGGCAGGAACGTCATGTTCTCGGGCTTGGGCGGCACCACGGGGCAGCTCGGGCGGCAGTAGATGCGCGTGGTGAGGACGGCCGTGAAGAACCAGCCGTCGAAGCGGGCGTCCTTGGACCGGACGGCCCGTACGCAGCGCTCGGTGTCGGTGTGCATCCCGTTCCGCATGGGTCCAGCATCGACGATCCGGCGGGGCCGGGCTGGCGGATTTCCGACATCGAGCCCGGCTGCCCTGGGCGCGCCCGAGGCCCCCCGGCCGCCGTGACCGCTCGGGTCGGGCCGCCGGGGAGCCTCGGGCAGGTGGTCGCGGCCGCCCGCCGGGGAGCGACCGCTCGGGCCGGTGCCGACGGGGTGGTCGGGCCCGGCCCCGCTCAGACCGCGCGGCGGCCGGCCGCCTCCTGCTGGGAGGCGAGCGCCCAGATGACGAAGACGTCGATCGCCATCATCACGACGGACCAGACCGGCAGGTACGGCAGGAACAGGAACTGGGCGATCAGGCTGAGCGAGACCAGGAAGATCCCGAGGAACCTGGCCCAGGCCGCGCCCTTGAGGACGCCGAGACCGGTGACGGCGACCAGGGCGCCGAGGATCACGTGGATCCAGCCCCAGCCGGTGAGGTTCAGCTCGTAGACGTAGGTCCCGACGCGGCCGTAGACGTCGTCCGAGGCGATCGCGGCGATGCCCTGGAGCACGGCGAGGATGCCGCTGCACAGCATCAGCACACCGGCGAAGACGACGCCGCCGGTCACCCAGCCACCGGCTCCGTGACGGGCGTGCTGCGGGGGCTCCGGGGGCTGGCCCGATCGCGGCGAGGCACCGCCCGACCAGGTGTCCTGCGCGCCGCCCGAGGGCGTTCCTGACGGTATGCCCGACGGTTCTCCTGGGTGCTGGCTCATGGGTGGTGATCCCTTCTGCGGCCCCCTCTGTCGGCTGCCTCCGAGCCTTCGGCCGGCGGTCCCCCGCCGCCATTCCGGTTAGGCCGAACAGGTGACACCGCAGCGCGGCCCACGCCCGTGAGCAGCCGGAACGCACCCGGGAACCGCCTGCTGCCATCGGGGCACCCCCTCGCATACTGGAACCGACGGCGCGGGCCCGCGCCCGCGCCGGTCCCCACCGTCCGCGCAGAACGTCTACCGTCTTGTAGACGACGGAGAGCCGAGGAGAGTTCCCATGCCCGAGAGGCAGCACGACGAGGAGGCCGACGGCCGCCCGGACCGCCGGCCCGCGGGCGAGCTGGAGGCCGGCGTGCTGGCCGCGCTGTGGGCCGCGGGCGCGCCCCTCACCCCGGCCGCCGTCCAGCTCGAACTCGGCACCGGTCTCGCCCGCACCACCGTGACGACGATCCTCACCCGGCTGCACGCCAAGGGCGTGGTCACCCGCGCCCGCTCCGGACGCGGCTACGCGTACGCGCCCGCGCAGGACGCGCCGGGGCTGACCGCCCGCCGGATGCACGCGGAACTCGACAAGGACGACGACCGGAGCACGGTCCTCGCCCGTTTCGTCTCCGATCTGAGCCCCGAGGACGAGGACCTCCTGCGCGACCTCCTGGAGGGCGGCCAGGACGCCTCCCGTCCCCTGCCGTCCCCGCAGCCGCCCGAGGGGCCCGCGTGATCTACGCCGTCTGGCTCCCCCTCCTCGTGCCGTTCCTCGCCGCCCCGCTCGCCCGGCGCGGCGCCGAGCAGTTGCCGCCCCGGGTCGCGGCCTGGTCCCTCACCGTGCTGTCGGGCGCGCTCGCCCTCTCCGCGACGGCGGCGCTGGCCCTGCTGACGCTGGCGGGGGCGCTGCGCCTGCCCTCCGTCGCCCGGTTCGCGCGGCTCTCCCCTTCGCTGCCCGACGTCGGCCCGCCCGCCACGGTCCCAGCCGCCGTCGCGGCCGCCCTGGCGCTGACGGCGCTCTGCGCCCTGGCCGCCCGCGGTGTCCGCCGTCAGGTGCGCGAAGTGCGCCGCGCGCGGCGGGAGTCGGGGGCCGTCCCGGGCGCGGGCGACCTCGTCGTCCTGCCGGACGAGCGCCCCGACGCGTACGCGCTGCCCGGACGTCCTGGCCGGATCGTCGTGACCTCCGGGATGCTGCGGGCCCTCGACGGGCGGGAGCGCGAGGCGCTGTTGGCGCACGAGCGCGCCCATCTCGCCGGGCGCCACCATCTCTTCCTCGTCTGCGCCGAGTCGGCCGCCGTCCTGCACCCGGCCCTGCGTTCCCTGCGCGAGCCGCTGTCGTTCGCGCTGGAGCGCTGGGCCGACGAGTCCGCCGCGCGGGCCACCGGGGACCGCGCCTTCACCGCCCGCGCGGTCGGGCGTGCCGCGCTCGCCGCCCGCTCCGTCCGGGGCCCTGGGCCCGGTCCGCGCCGTCCGCGGCTGGCGCTCGGGGCGACGGCGGGTCCCGTCCCCCGCCGGGTCTCCGCGCTGCTCGCGGGCGCCCCGCGCACCCGCGCCCCGCTCTCCCGCGTCCTCGCCTGCCTGCTGCTGGCCTCGGTGGCCCTGTCGGCGGCCGCGGCCCTGGACGCGGCGACCGATCTGCACACCGGCGTCGAGATCGCCCAGGGCGAGCGGCCGCCGTCTCCCCCGGCCGACGACGACTGACCGCACGCCCCGGGGAAGCACCGGGAGCCCCCTGCGGAAACCATCCGCACCCCGCACGTCCCTTGACGCCGCCGGAGCCTCCGTGCCAGGTTCTCCCTGCGGTTTTTATCGATACAAAGGATCTCCGAGGAACCCAGGCACGGCGGATCTCCGGTCCGTCAGAGGGGAACACACGCGTGTCCGCAGCCAGCGCCTCCACCTCCGTCCCCGCCGTCTCGGCGACGGCCGTCATCAACCTCGACATCGAAGGCCCGACGATCAGCCGCCATCTGTACGGCCACTTCGCCGAGCACCTCGGAAGCTGCGTCTACGGCGGCTTCTGGGTCGGCGAGGACTCCGCGATCCCCCACGAGGGCGGCATCCGGCTCGACGTCGTCGAGGCGCTGCGCGCGCTGGACATCCCCAACCTCCGCTGGCCCGGCGGTTGTTTCGCCGACGAGTACCACTGGCGGGACGGCATCGGGCCGCGCGAGGAGCGGCCCACGATGGTCAACACGCACTGGGGCGACGTCGAGGAGAACAACCACTTCGGCACCCACGAGTTCATGGCGCTGTGCGAACTCCTGGGCGCGGAGCCGTACATCAGCGGCAACGTCGGCAGCGGCACGGTCCGCGAGATGAGCGAGTGGGTCGAGTACCTGACCCGGGACGGCGACAGCCCGATGGTGCGGCTGCGCAGGGCGAACGGCCGGGAGCGGCCGTGGCGGGTGCCGTTCTGGGGCATCGGCAACGAGACCTGGGGCTGCGGCGGCAACATGCGCGCCGAGTACTCGGCCGACCTCGCCCGGCAGTACGCCACGTACTGCCGCGACCACGGCGGCAACCGGCTCCACCGGATCGCGTCCGGCGCCTCGGACGACGACTACAAGTGGACCGAGACCCTGATGCAGCAGATCAGTTGCTTCGGGTGCGAGGCGACGCCGAAGACCTACTTCCAGTCCCTCTCGGTCCACCACTACACGCTGTCCGGACCGTGGGAGGCGAAGGGCAGCGCCACCGTCTTCGACACCGACGACTACTACCGGACGATGCTGTCGGCGCGCGACGTCGACCGGATCATCGCCGGTCACAGCGCCGTCATGGACGTCTACGACCGGGGCCGCACGGTCGGGCTGGTGCTCGACGAGTGGGGCACCTGGTGGGACGTCGAGCCGGGCACGAACCCCGGCTTCCTCTTCCAGCAGAACACGCTGCGCGACGCGTTGGTGGCCGGCATCCACTTCGACGTCTTCCACAAGCACGCGGCCCGTCTGCGCATGGCGAACATCGCGCAGACGGTCAACGTGCTCCAGGCGATGCTGCTCACCGACGGCGACGCGCTGGTGCGGACGCCGACATACCACGTGTTCGAGATGAACAAGGGCCACCAGGACGCGACTTCCCTCGCCGTGCACCTGCGCGCCCCGCAGGCCCGACGGAGCGTCGGGGAGGCCGAGTTGGAGACGGTGTCGGCCTCGGCCAGCGTCAAGGACGGCTCGCTCCTGGTCTCGTTGACCAATCTGGACGCGGACCGGCCGGTCGAGGTGCGGCTCGATCTGCGCGGCGGCACGGTCGGCGCCCCGGACGCCAGGCTGCTGACGGCCGCCAGGATCCAGGACCACAACACCCCGGGCGCGCAGGCCACGGTCGCGCCCCGTCCGTTCGAGGACGTCCGGTCCGTCGACGGCGGCCTGACGCTGACCCTGCCCCCGCACGCCTTCGCCACCGTGCGCGCCCCGCTGACCGCCGTCGCACCCTGAGCACAGGCGTGCCCGTCCGCACGGGCAGCACCCCACCTCCGCCGTCCGCGCCCGTAATACGGGAGACCCCGCCGATGAACCGACCCGCCCGTCCGCTCCCCGACCGCCGCGCACGCCCGCCGATGGGGTGGAACAGCTGGGACTGCTACGGCACCACCGTCACCGAGCAAGAGGTGCTCGCCAACGCGGAGTTCCTCGGGCGGCGGATGCTGCCGTACGGCTGGGACACCGTCGTCGTGGACATCCAGTGGTACGAGCCGACCGCACGAGCCCACGGCTACAACCCGGACGCGCCGCTGGTCCTCGACGCGTACGGGCGTCAGCTCCCCGCCCCCGGACGCTTCCCGTCGGCTGCGGACGGCGCCGGGTTCGGGCCGCTCGCCGCACGGGTGCACGCCCTCGGCCTGCGGTTCGGGGTGCACATCATGCGGGGCATCCCGCGCCGCGCGGTGGCCGCCCGACTCCCTGTACTGGGCACGGAGTTCACCGCCGACGAGGTCGCGGACACCTCGTCCGTCTGCCCCTGGAACTCCGACAACTACGGCCTGGACCACGGCAGTCCGGGGGCGCAGGCGTACTACGACTCCCAGGTGGCGCAGTTCGCCGCGTGGGGCGTGGACTTCGTCAAGGCCGACGACATGCTCTTCCCGTACCACGAGCGGGAGATCGCCGCCTACGCGCGGGCGATCGAGCGCTGCGGGCGTCCGATCGAGCTGAGCCTCTCCCCCGGCACCGACGTCTCGCTGGCACGCCTGGACCATCTGCGGGAGAACGCCACCATGTGGCGGGTCTGCGACGACCTGTGGGACCGATGGGCCGACGTCGAGGCGCAGTTCGCCCGGATGGCGCGGTGGGCGCCCTGGCAGGGCGCGGGCGGCTAGGCGGACGCGGACATGCTGCCGCTCGGGCACATCGGCATCCGCGCCGAGCGCGGCGAGGACCGGATGAGCGCGCTGACCCGGGACGAGCAGATCAGTCTGCTGACGCTGTGGCTGATCTCCCGCTCCCCGCTGATGATGGGCGGCGATCTGCCGACCAGCCCGCCGGAGACGATCGATCTGCTCACCCACGACGAGGCGCCGGCGGTGCTGTGGCACGGCACCGGCGGCCGCGAGGTGCTGCGCGAGGGCGACCTCGTGCTGTGGACGGCCCGGGACACCGACGGCGGGACGCGGTACGCCGCCGTCTTCTCGACGTCCGGCGCGGCACGCCGGTTCCACGTGCCGCTCGGCTCGATCGGCGCCCGGCGCCAGGACCGGGTGCGCGAGCTGTGGACGCGCCGCGACACCCCGCACGACGGCCACCGGCTCGCCGTCGACCTGCCCGCGCACGGCGCCGCCCTCTACCGTCTGGGGGAGGAACGGCGGCAGGAGTGAGCGTGACGACCATCCAGGACGTGGCCAGGGCGGCGGGGGTGTCGGCGATGACGGTGTCGAACGTCATCAACGGCCACCCGAACGTGCGGCCCGCCACCAGGGAACGGGTCATGGCGGCGATGACCCGGCTCGACTACCGGGTGAACGTCGCCGCCCGCAATCTGCGCAAGGGCCGCACCGGCACGATCGGGCTCGCCGTCCCGGAGATCGACCGCCCCTACTACGGCAGGCTCGCCGCCGCGCTCATCGCGGCGGCGGCCCGGCACGGGCTGCGGGTGGCCGTCGAACAGACCGGCGCGGTACGGGAGAACGAGCTGGCGGCGCTGTCGCTGTCCCGCAACCGGCTCTACGACGGGCTCATCCTCAGCACGGTCGGGCTCGGCCCCGCCGACGCGGACCGGCTCAGGACGGACCATCCGCTGGTCATCCTGGGCGAGCGGATCTTCGGCGGTCCCGTCGACCACGTCGCCATGCCCAACGTCGACGGCGCCCACGCGGCGACCCGCCATCTGATCGACCGGGGCTGCCGCCGGATCGCCCTGGTCTGCGGCCCGTTGGCCGGCGAGACGGACGTCTCCGGCCTGCGCCACAGCGGCTACACGCGGGCCCTGACGGAGGCGGGACTGCCGGTGCAACCGGACCTGGTGCGCACGGTGGACCGGCTCACCATGGCGGCCGGGGCGGCGGCGGCCCGCGAACTGGCGTTTGGGGGACGGGGCGTGGACGGGGTGTTCTGCGTGACCGACACGGTCGCCCTCGGCGTCCTGCGGGGACTGGCCGACTGCGGGGTGCGGGTGCCGGGCGAGGTCAAGGTGATCGGCTTCGACGACGTCCCGGAGAGCGCCTACCTCGTCCCGTCGCTCTCCACCGTCGACCCGGACCACGATCTGATGGCCGCCCGCGCGGTCGACCTCCTGGTGCAGCGCATCGAACGTCCCGGACAGGCCCTTGAGCGGCAGGAGTTCGTGAGCCCGTTCCGGGTGGTGGCCCGGGAGTCGACGGCGGCGGACTGACCGCCCGCCGCCCGCTTCTCCCCGCGGCCTGGGCCAACACGCCCTGTCCGCAAGGGACTTCAGCCGAGCGCCGTGGCGAAGGCCCGGTACGCCGCGTCGTCGAAGAGCACGAACCTGGCCTCACGGACCGCGGTGTCCGCCGTGCGGACGGTGTCGAGCGCGATGCGGGCGCCGTCGTCCATCGGCCAGCCGTAGACACCGGTGGAGACGGCGGGGAACGCCACGGTGGTGGCGCCGAGTCCGTCGGCGACGCGGAGCGACTCCCGGTAGCAGGAGGCCAGCAGCGCGGAGCGGTCCTCGTCCGCGCTCCACACCGGGCCCACGGTGTGGATCACCCAGCGCGCGTCCAGCGCGCCCGCGGTCGTCGCCACCGCCTGTCCGGTCGGCAGGCCCTTGCCGTACCGGGAGGCGCGCAGCGCCCGGCAGGCGGCGAGGATCTCGGGGCCGCCCCTGCGGTGGATGGCGCCGTCGACACCGCCGCCGCCCAGGAGGGAGGAGTTGGCCGCGTTGACGATCGCGTCGACGCTCTCCCGGGTGATGTCGCCCCTGACCAGGGTGAGGGTCGTCGTCATGGGGTGCGCAGCCTCCTCCACACGGCCTTCGCCGCGTTGTGTCCCGACATCCCGTGCACGCCGGGACCCGGCGGGGTCGCCGACGAGCAGAGGAAGACCGCCGGGTGCGGGGTGGTGTACGGGGACAGGGACAACCGGGGGCGCAGCACGGTCTGGAGGCCGGTGAACGCGCCGGTGCCGATGTCGCCGCCGACGTAGTTGGCGTTGCGGGCGGCGAGTTCGGGCGGCCCGGCCGTGGCGCGGGCGAGGACCAGATCGCGGAACCCCGGTGCGAAGCGCTCCAGTTGGCGTTCCATGGCGTCGGTGAGGTCTCCGGTCCAGCCGTTCGGCACGTGCGCGTACGCCCAGAACACCTGCTTGCCCGCGGGGGCACGGCCCGGGTCGACGACGCCGGGCTGCACCGTGATCATGAAGGGCCGCCGGGGCGCCCGCCCGCCGCGCGACGCGTCGTGCAGCGCGGCGCCGATCTCCGCGCTGTCGGCGCCGATCTGGACGGTGCCCGCGGAGCGGGCCGCCTCCGCGGTCCAGGGCACCGGGCCGTCCAGCGCGTAGTCGATCTTGAAGACGCCCGGTCCGTAGCGGTACCCCTCGAAGGCGCGCCCGAAGCCCGCGATGCGGGCCAACGCGGTGGGCGAGGTGTCGAAGACGTAGGCGCGCGCCGGGGGCAGGTCGTCGAGGCGCTTGACCTCGTAGTCGGTGTGGATCGCGCCGCCGAGGTCGGCGAGGTGGGCGGCGAGCGCGTCCGAGATGGACTGGGAGCCGCCGCGCGCCACCGGCCAGCCCCTGGCGTGCGCGGCGAGCGCGAACACCAGGCCGATCGCGCCGGTCGCGAATCCGGAGAGCGGGGCCATGACGTGGCCGACGAGCCCGGCGAACAGGGTCCGGGCCCGCTCGTCCTGGAACCGGCGGCTGAGCAGCGTCGACGGCGGCAGCCCGGCAAGGCCGAAGCGGGCCAGCGTCACCGGGTCGCGTGGCAGGGCGGTGCGCGGCAGCGACATGAAGTCCTGGACGAGGGTGTCCCACCGGGTCAGGAACGGCGCGACGAGCCTGCGGTACGCGCCCGCGTCCCGGGGGCCGAGGGAGGCGGCGGTCTCGCCGACCGAGCGGGAGAGCACGGCCGCGGTGCCGTCGGTGAAGGGGTGCGCCATGGGCAGCTCGGGGTGGAGCCACTCCAGGCCGTACCGCTCCAGGGGCAGGGCGCGGAACGCCGGGGAGCTGATCCCGAGGGGGTGGGCGGCGGAGCAGGGGTCGTGACGGAAGCCGGGGAGGGTGAGTTCCTCGGTGCGGGCTCCCCCGCCCACGGTGTCCCGGGCCTCGAAGACGGCCACGGAGAAGCCGCGCCGGGCCAGCTCCACGGCGGCCGTCAGTCCGTTCGGCCCCGCTCCCACCACGACCGCATCGAGCATCGACGGCACCTTCGGACCCCTAACGTCAGCCGACGGCCAGTGGGATCAGGATAGGCCGGACACCGGACGGAGCCCCGAAGCGGGTGGAGTTCGCCCGGGGGCGGGGCGGGGCGGGGGCCCGGGGACGGGGCTGAGCGCGGCGCCCGGTGGGGGCGTGGGCGCGGCACCCGT